>QHVC01000175.1 GCA_003222205.1 Gemmatimonadota bacterium
GGCCGCAGTTTTACCTGCGGACGACGGATGTGACGGGGACGGTGGAGTTGGCGAGCGGGGTGGAGATGGTGATGCCGGGGGACAACACGAAGATGACGATCGAGCTGATCACGCCGATTGCGATGGAAGAGGGGCTGCGGTTTGCGATCCGCGAAGGCGGCCGCACCGTCGGCGCCGGCGTGGTCACGAAAATCAAGAAGTAGCCGGTTGACGGTCCTCGGTCATCGGTAGACATACCGAAAACCGACAACCGATAACCGAGAACGGGGTCACTATGGCGGGCAGAATTCGGATTCGCTTGAAAGCGTTCGACCACGCGCTCATCGACCAGGCCGCGGCCGATATCGTCCGCACCGCCGAAAAGACGGGTGCGCAGGTGTCGGGGCCGATCCCGCTCCCCACCAAGCGGTCGCTGTGGACGGTGCTGCGCAGCCCGCACATCGACAAGAAGAGCCGGGAGCAGTTCGAGCTGAAGACGCACAAGCGGCTGATCGACATTCTCGACTCGCGCCCGCAGACGGTGGACGCGTTGACGAAGCTCGATCTGCCCGCCGGCGTGGACGTGGAGATCAAGGTTCAATAGGCCCATGAACGGACTGATCGGCAGAAAACTCGGCATGACCCGCCTCTTCGACGAGGAGGGGACGAACGTGCCGGTCACGGTGATCGAAGCGGGACCTTGCCCGATCGTGCAGGTGACCGGCGATCGGGTCCAGCTGGGGTTCGAGCAGCTCAAGGCGAAACGCACCCCCAAGGCCCGGCTCGGCCATGCGAAGAAAGCGGGGCTCGAGGCGGCGCCGCGCGTCCTCAAGAGCTTCTCGATCGTCGGCGACGCCGCGCCCAAGGCGGGCGAGGCCGTCACGGTGACGATTTTCCAGGCGGGCGAGGTGGTGAAAGTCACCGGCGTGACCAAGGGCCGAGGCTTCCAGGGCGTCGTGCACCGGCATCACTTCGGCGGCGGCCCCGAGACCCATGGGAACACGCGGCACCGCAAGCCCGGCTCGATCGCGCCGGGCACCGATCCGTCGCGCATCATCAAGGGGAAGCGGATGCCGGGTCACATGGGCGCCCGGCGCTTCACCGAGCTGGGGCTCAAGGTCGTGAAGGTGGACGCGGAGCGGAATCTGCTGTTCGTGCGCGGTGCGGTGCCGGGGCCCACCAACGGCCTGCTCACCGTCCGCAAGCAGGGGGGCCGGAGCCGCCATGATTGAAGCCCCCCATTTTTCCGCGGCCGGCGCCAAGAAGAAAACCGTGGCGCTGCCGCCGACGCTGTTCGACGGCACGGTCAACCAGAACGCGCTGCATCGCGCCGTGGTGACGTACCTGGCGAACCAGCGCCAGGGGACGCACAACACCAAGACGCGCAGCGAGGTGTCGGGCGGCAACCAGAAGCCGTGGCGGCAGAAGGGCACCGGCCGGGCGCGGCAGGGCTCGATCCGCTCGCCGCAGTGGCGGCACGGCGGCGTGGTCTTCGGGCCCCACCCCCGGGACTACCGGCTGGCGATCCCCAAGAAGGTGCGCCAGCTGGCCCGCAAGTCGGCGTTCAACGCCCGGGCGGGGGAAGGCGCCCTGCTGGTCGTCGATGAGCTTGCGTACGCGAGCCCCAAGACCAAGCCGCTCGCCGAGCTGCTCGAGAAGCTGGGCGCGGCCGGACGCAAGGTCCTGGTGCTGACGGCGGGCGGGGCGCACGCGCACAACGTGTACCTCTCGGGCCGCAACCTTCCGCGCGTGCGCGTGGAGCGGTTCGCGGACGCGACCGCCTACGACGTGCTGTGGGCGGACGTTGTGGTGGTCGAGCAGCCGGCGCTCGAGGGCCCGGGGGCGCCCGCGGCGGCCACGCCCGGGGAGGAGGCGTCCGATGCCTGAGCTGCATCAGGTGATCGTGCGGCCGCTGGTCACCGAGAAGTCCTCGGCGGCCTTCCAGGCCAACAAGACGTACACCTTCAAGTGCCATCCGGAGGCGACGAAGCCGCAGATCAAGGCGGCGATCGAAACGCTGTTCAAGGTGACGGTGACCGACGTGCGCACGCTGGTGATGCGCGCCAAGCGGCGCACCTACGGGCGCTACGCGGGAACCCGCGGCCCGTGGAAGAAGGCGATCGTCTCGCTGAAGGAAGGCGACGCGATCCAGGTCTTCGAGGGCTGACATGGGCATCCGACAGTTCAAGCCGGTGACGAGCGCGACGCGCTTCCGGTCGGTCTCGGACTTCGCCGAGGTGACGAAGACCGAGCCCGAGCGCTCGCTCGTCGAGCCGCTGACGAAAACGGGCGGCCGCAACAACAAAGGGCACATCACCACGCGCTGGCGGGGCGGCGGCCACAAGCGCCAGTATCGCCGCATCGACTTCCGCCGCGAAAAGTTCGGCGTGCCGGCCAAGGTGACGGCGATCGAATACGATCCGAACCGCACGTGTCGCATCGCGCTCGTCACCTACGCCGACGGCGAGAAGCGCTACATCCTGCATCCCAAGGGCCTCAACGTCGGCGACACGGTGGTGTCGGGCCCCGGCGCCGACATCCGCACCGGGAACGCGGTGCCGCTGCATGAGATTCCGCTGGGCACCGCGGTGCACAACGTGGAGCTCAAGATCGCGCGCGGCGGGCAGCTGTGCCGCGCCGCGGGGACGAGCGCCCAGGTCGTCGCGAAGGAGGGCAACTTCGTCACCCTGCGGCTGCGCTCGACGGAAATGCGCATGGTCCGCGGCGAGTGCCTCGCGACCATCGGCGAGGTCGGCAACGCCGAGCACGAGCTGCTGTCGGTCGGCAAGGCGGGGAAGAGCCGCTGGCTCGGTCGCATGCCGCGGGTGCGGGGCGTGGCCATGAACCCGGTGGACCATCCGCTGGGCGGCGGCGAGGGTAAGAGCTCGGGCGGCCGGCCCCCCACCAACCCGTGGGGCAAGCCCGAGGGCCGCAAGACCCGTCATAAGAAGAAGGCGTCCACGAAGCTCATCGTCCGCGGCCGCAAGCGCGGGAAGGCGACCCAGTAATGGCACGTTCGGTAAAGAAGGGCCCGTATGTGGAGCCGTCGCTGCTCAAGAAGCTCACGGCCCTGAACGACAAGAATGAGAAGAAGGTCTTCAAGACCTGGTCGCGGCGCAGCACCATTACGCCCGACTTCATCGGGCACACGCTCGCCGTGCACAACGGCAACAAGTTCATTCCGGTCTACGTGACGGAGAACATGGTGGGGCACAAGCTCGGCGAGTTCGCGCATACGCGCTTGTTCCGCGGCCACCACGCGCGCGGCTCGGCGGAGAAGGAAGGCGAAACCGGAACGCCGGAGGTCACGGAGTAAGCCATGGAAGCACGCGCGGTGCAGCGGCACGTGCGGCAATCGGCGCGGAAGATGCGCCTCGTCGTGGACCTCATTCGGGGCCGGTCGGTCCCGGAGGCCTACGCCATCCTGCGCTTCTCCAAGAAGCACGCCGCCGTGCAGATCCGGAAAGTGCTCACGTCGGCCGTGGCGAACGCCAAGCAGGCGGCCGACCGGCAGAACGAGCGCCTCGATGAGGACCAGCTGCGGGTCGACTACGCGGTCATCAACGAAGGCCCGACCCTGAAGCGGTTCACGATGGCCGCGATGGGACGGGGGACGCCGATCAAGAAGCGCACCAGCCACGTGGAGATTCGCGTGG
>QHVC01000107.1 GCA_003222205.1 Gemmatimonadota bacterium
CCGACGCGCGCGAGTTGGCGAGCAGTCGCGCGGAGCCGGTGTCGGAAAAGGAGAAGACCGCGATCAGCCGCGACGCCGCGATCCTGATCTTGGCGTTCGCGCTTGGCTATACGCTGCTCGGGTACGACCTGGTGATGTCGCTGGCGCACAAGTGGGTGAGCAACCTGTACGGCGCATTCTATTTCATGGGCAGCTTCCTCGCCGCCTTGATGGCGACCGCCGTCTTCGCCATCGCGATGCGCCGCCGCATGGGGTTGGGCGCGCTCTACTCCGCCCGCCAGCAGCACGACCTCGGCAAACTGTGCTTCGGGTTCACCGTGTTCTGGGCGTATCTGATGTGGTCCCAGTTCCTGGTGATCTGGTACGGCAACATGCCGGAAGAGACGTTCTTCGTCTTCTATCGGTTGTGGGGCCCGTGGCGGCCGGTCGGGACCGCCGTGTTCCTGCTCGTGTTCGTGATCCCGTTCATCGGCCTGCTCGGCGTCAAGCCGAAGCAGTACGCTCCGACCATGGTGGGCTTCGCGCTCGTCAGCCTCGTCGGGATCTGGCTCGAGCGCTACCTCGAAGTCGTGCCCTCGATCAACGGCGGCGCCGGACCCGCGATCGGGCTGCCGGAGCTGGGCGTGACGGCGCTCTTCGGAGGCCTGTACCTCCTTTCGATCGCCTGGTTTGCCGCCCGCCGGCCGATGCTGTCTCCGCGCCTCGCCGCCGACACCCTCGAACGCGAACAGCATTGAGGGGTATGTTTCTCCCGGGAACGATCATGGGAGGCACGATGAAGCGGTTGCTGGTTCTATTCGGAAGCGCGGGGATCGCGTTCGGCATCGCGTGCAGCAGCAACCCCAGCGGCAACGGGAACGGGTGCGAGTCGACGGGCGCGAACGTCACGGTCAACGCCCTGGACAATCAGACCTTCGACAAGACGAACTTCACCATCTCCGCCGGGTCGAGGGTTTGCTGGCAGAATTTCGGCACGCTTTCTCACACGGTCACTGCGAATGCGAACGCGCAGGACACGACCTGGAAGCTCGATGCTCAGCTGAACCCCGATCTCATCGTGCTGTACTCGTTCGGCAAGCAGGGCGTCAACTACACCTACTACTGCAAAATCCACCCCGGCATGACCGGCACGATCCAAGTCCGCTGAACTTGCCCGCGGACGGCGCCAGGGGCTCCGGCAATCCGGCCGGGGCCCCTGAGACGTCTTGAGGGGTAGGACCGGGCATCTCGGCAGTCCCCTAGTGCAACCTGTGGAGGCGATCATGCGATTGGCGATGTTCGTCGGGATCGCGGCGGTGCTGGCGCTGGCGACATGCAAGGATTCCTCCTACGGGACGGGCGGGGGATGCACCCCCACCGCGACGCAGGTGTGTATGGTCTCGAGCACCTTCAGTCCGCTCAATCGCACCGTGACCCACCCCGCTACGGTGCAGTGGATCAATGGGGACGGCATTACCCACACGGTCACGAGCGATCCCGGCTCCGCCGAGACCTACGACCAGACGGTCGTCGGCGGGGGCACCTTCTCCTTCACGTTCAATAATGCGGGAACGTACACCTACCACTGTACGATTCACGGAGCTCCCGGGACCCGAATGCATGGAACGATAACGGTGAACTGAGGAGAGCCCCCGGCACGAGCGAGCGCCCGGAGCGGACCACGCTCCGGGCGCTTAGCTTCCGGCCATGGAAGAGATCGGAGCCTGATGAACATCTGGCGGGTCGCTGCGGACCTTGCCCGCACGAGCGGCGCGGGCGCTCTGGCGACGGTCGCGCGCACCGCTGGCAGCACGCCGGTCCCCGCCGGGACCAAGATGCTGGTGAGCGAGGGTGGGCGACTGCTCGGGACAGTGGGGGGTGGCTGCGTGGAAGCGGACGTGCTCCGCGCCGCGGGCGAAGCGCAGACGCGGCGACGGCCCGCCCTGGTCACCCACCATCTCAACGCCGACCTCGCCGGCGACCTTGGCCTCTCCTGCGGCGGCACCGTCGAGATCTTCGTCGAACCGCTGGTCGCCGACCCCGAGTACGTGGCGGCGCTCGAGGCCGCCGCAGCCGCGGACGCCGGCGTGGTCACGACGGCGACCGCGTGGGATGTTGCCGCCGGACCCTTCAAGACCTTCGAGCCGCTGCCCCCCGGCGCCGAGCCGGGGGTTCCGGCCGCGCTCTCGGCCGACCGCCGCTTCGTCGTCGAGCGGTTCGCCCTCGCCCCGCGCGTGCTCGTGTTCGGTGCCGGCCACGTCGGTGCTGCCATCGCGCGCGCGGCGGCGGCGGCGGGGTTCCGGGTGGTGGTCGTTGACGACCGCTCGGAGTACGCCGACCCCGGCCGGTTCGGGGGCGAAATGACGGTGCTGGCCGGCGGAGTGGAAGACGCCCTGACGCGATTCCCGCTCACCGCCCGCGATGCCGTCGTGGTCGCCACGCGCGGGCATCGTCACGACGCCCTGATCGTCGAGCGGGTGGCGCCGTCCCCGGCGGGTTACGTCGGGTTGCTGGGGAGTCGCCGCAAGCAGGCGGTGCTCACCAAGGCGCTGACGGCGGCCGGTGTCCCGGCCGAGAGTCTGGCGCGCATTCGCGTCCCCGTCGGCCTGGCCATCGGCGCCGAGACGCCGGAAGAGATCGCCGTAAGTGTGGCCGCGGAGCTGATCGAGTGGCGGCGGGCGGGGACGGGCAGAGTCGGGCGGAGTCGGGCAGGGTAGTGCCCGTCCCAGCCCGTCTCTGCCCGACTCTGCCCGCCCTTATTTCACCAGTTCCAGGAGTTTCGACAACGAGTCAGTCCCCAACGGTCCCGCGATCTCGACCCTGAGCGGTCCGACGAACCGGGCCAAGCGCTCCACGCGCTCCACGCGCTCCCGCTCGGCGGCGCGCTGCCGCTGAAACTGATAGCCGCGCGCGGCGGCGGAGTCGGCGGCCGCCGCGTCCGCTCGCCGCTGGAACAGCTGGATCACGAGCGTCGAATCGATCACCTGCTCGACGAGCACCACGCCGTCCGCGTACGGGCTCATGCGCATGTCCTTCACCGGTACGCCGGGGATCGTCGCCGGCTCGGTTCCCAGCATGCGAGAGGCCGAGCCGCGCTGAATGACCGGCCACGTGCTCGACATCACCGGCTCGGCGCGCGCCCGCTCCATGACCCGCGCGGCGCCGGTCGCGACCATGCCGTCCACGGTGATCGGCACGGCGGGCGTCGGCGCCGCCCCCCTGACCGCCGGTGGACGGGCGCTCGTGGCGATGGACGGGGTGAGGATCGGAACGACGCCGGACGCGGCGTTCGTGGACGGAATCAAGGAATCGGCGCGCGCTCGCTCAGCGGCGCCCTGACCCTGCTCGTGCAGCGGCCCGCTACGACTCGCCGGCGCGTGTGGCTGGGCCATCGGACGTGGCTCGTCGGTCGAGCGCTGCAGGGTGGCAACCGCCTGCGGAACGGTGTCTCGCTCGGCGAACGCCGCGAATTCCTGCCGCGCTTCTCGACCCCGCAACATCCACCCCAGCCCGACTGCGAGCGTGATGCTCGCCGCCCACGCGATCGGCCACCGCACCCGCCACCAGAGCGGCCGCCGCCGCAGCTCGTGCAGCGGTGGGGCGGCTCGCTCGGCCGGCAGCGCCAGGGCAAGCAGCGCGTCGGCGCGAGCGATCAGCGCCCGCGCTTCGGCCAGCCGCTCGCGGCACTCCGGGCAGCTGGCCAGATGGGCGTCCACCTGGCTCCGCTCCGCAGGCGGCAGAGCTCCGTCCAGGTAGGCGTGCAGCGTGCCTTCATCCACGTGCGACATGCGTCTCCTCACTTCCGACCTCGTAGGCCTCCACCAGCCGCCGCCGCGCCCGGGCCAGCGTCGTACCGACGGCGCCCGGCGCGAGCCCGGTCTGGGCGGCGATCTCCTCGTACGGCAGCCCGGCGTCCCACAGCAGCAGGACCTCCCGGTCTCGCGGCGTCAGCTCCTCGAGCGCGGCGCGGACGCGGGCGCGGCGGGCCTCCAGGTCGATCGCTTCTTCGGGCTCGCCGTGCTCCCCGGTCGCCGCTGGCTCCGCTTTCAGCAGCGTCAGGTGCCGGCGCTCGCGGAGTCGCCGCCGGCCCTCGTCCCGCGCCAGATTGGCCGCGACGACGAACAGCCACCCCCGCGGGTTGGCCGGTCGGTGCACCAACGCCCGCGCGAACGCCTCTTGCGCGAGATCCGCCGCGCGCTCGGCGTCCCAGACCTTGCGGTACAGGAAACGCACGAGTGCGTGGTAGGTCGTGCGATAGATCTCGGCGAGATCGTCGGGCACGTTCCTCAATTGCGGAATGCGGAATTCGGAATGCGGAATTGCATCTCCCGGGTTTCGAACTCCCCGCCACAATTCCGCATTCCGCACTCCGCATTCCGCATTGCTCTCCAGCTCCTATCCACGAAAGCCCCGCACGATTCCCTCCAGCTCCCCTGTTCCCCACGCCGTCTTCCCACCTTCTTGAATCTTGATGCTCACCCGCGCGCCGGCCACCAGCACGGCGGGCTCGAGGGCCGCGGGCTGCACCAGCTCGGGCAGCGCCCGGAGCAGGGCGAAGTAGGCGTCGCTGTACGGCGCCACCGTCACGACGCGCAGCGAATCGCCGTGCCGCAGGTCGGTCCACACGCTGTCGCGCCGTTCAAATACCCGCGCGCCCACGCGCTGGATCGCGCGGCCGCGGGCGGCCTGCTGGGCCAACGTCGAATCGGCCCGCGCGCCAGCGGCGGTGACGGTGATCGCATCCAAAGAGACGCTTCCCCGGAAGGCGGCTTGCTCCCGCGCCCGTTGCACTGCTGGGGCTCCGGCCTGGTCTTGCGGCATCTGCCGCAGGATCACGCCGTCCACAGCCACGTTCGGCTCCTGCACGAGATACGACGTGTACTCGGTGAGGATGCCGTAGCGCAGCGCCAGGCGCTTCAGGGATTCCAGCACCTCGGGGTTGGGCCCGTGGAGACGGATCTCTTGCGCCAGCGCGCCGGCCCGGCGGGCCGCCCACAGCTGTTCGATGAACCGCGCCTGCGGTGCCTCGGTGGAGAAGTCGGCGCTGGCGCTGAACCGCTCCGTGCGACCCGCGCGACGGCCGCTCACCGTCACGGTGCGCTCGCCGTTCCCGGCGCCGCGATACCGGCCGAACACGACGACTTCGTCGTTGGCGAACAGGTCGGGCAAGCGGTCCGGCTGCACGTCGTACAGCTCCGCGCCATCGGCCGACAGGTTGAGGTCGGTCATGACAGGGCTGGCGAGCTTGGCGGCGAGGTCGCCGACGGCGGTCTCGATGTTGCCGCCGGGGCGCACGTACTCCGTCGCGCCGCGGGCGCGCTCGGTGAGGCGGTCGAGGAGATAGGTGTTGACGTCGAAGCCGAGCCCGAAGGAGAACACCCGGAACGCGCCGCGGTGCTGGTCCGCTGCATCGGCGATGCGCTCGGGGCTCTGCTCGCCGACTGTCGGCAACCCGTCCGTCAGAAACACCACGACGCCGAGCGCGCCGTCGGCCGGGGGCTGGCTGAACGCTTCATCGAGCGCGCCGGCGATGTTGGTGCCTCCCTCCGCCTCGAGCCCGCGTACCCACGACTCGGCGTCGCGCCGGCTCTCGGGTGTCAGCGCCGTCCATTCGGCGCGATAGCGCCGCACGCCGCTCGAGAACGCCACCAGGCGGAAGCGGTCCCCCGCCCGCAGCGTGCCGAGAATCTGGATTAAGGCGGCCTGCGCCTGCGCGATCTTCTCTCCGGACATCGAACCTGAGACGTCCAGCACGGCGACCACGTCGCGATGCAGCGCCGCGGCGTCGGCTGCGGCGCCCGGCGAGAGCAGTAGCATGAAATACCCATCCTCTCCCGGCGGCCGGTGCGTGACGAGCGACAACCCGACGGTGCGCGCCGCCAGCGGCAGGTACAGCTCCACGTCGCCCGTGGTTGCCGAATCGGCGAGGGTCACCTCGAGGCGGCCGTCGTGGCGGGTGCTGCGCACCTGGTGCGTCGGCGAATACGGATCGCCGAAGGCGGTGCCGCTGTCGGTGGCGAGGCGGAAGCTCCGCGGGGCCGTGACCGGACCGTTCGGATACCGAAACCGCCACGCGTCCCCGACGCGGTCGAGCACCTGGGTATACCGCAACGTGATCTTGCGCGTCTCGCCCGGCGCGATGGGGAACACCCGGGCGCGCACCAAGCCATGGCCGGCCAGCTCGATCAGCGCCGGATCCCGGCGTCGCCGCACGATCATCTCGTAGATGTTGCGCGCCTGACTGGCGTCCATCATCTCGCCCCGCAGCTCCTGATCGCCTTGCCACAGCGAGTAGTCGGTGAACACGGCCTCGCCGGGGAGCGGATAGAGGTACGCGGCTTCGTCGAGCAGCGGCCCGGCGTTCCGGAACCACTCCTCGACGGTCACGCGTGCCACGCGGCCTGTGACGGCCACCTGCACGGCGGTGCGAACCTTCTCGACCCGGCCGACGGGGATCGGGCGAATGGGAACGATCGGCTCGATCCACCCCTGGGCGGCGAGTGGGGTGGTGAGGGCGGCGGCGAGCCAGAGGGCGCCGAACCGGTGAACGAGCGTACGCATGAGACCCAAGTCCTGGTGCGAGATACCAGGAGAGACGCCCGGCCCCCGCCCCCTTGCACAGGGTTGCGGGAACGCCTTGACGGGGCACAAGTTCCGTCGTGCCCCGCTATACGCTGCGGCGTCTCCACAAGCTGCCCTCGAGGGACGAAGGGCTGCGACGCTACACCGTGCTCAACACCCCCGGCATGCTCGTCGGCTTGAGCGTGCAGCACGAAGTGATGCGACCGGGCGCCGAGGCCCCGGTGCAGGTGGAGGACGAGCGCGGCACGCTCGTGTTCACGCTGTCGGGGCGCGGCGTGATGGAGCTCGACGGCGACCGGGTCGAAGTCGCCGCCAACGATCTGGTCCATATCCCCCCGGCCGTGCCCTACGGGATGAAAACGCTGGGCACGAGCGACTGGACGTACATGGTGGTGCAGGGGCCGGCGGCAGCGGTGCGGGCGGCGACCGGCTAGGCGGCCCCGGGCACCGCGCACTGATTGGGGCCCGACTCGAGGACCTCGGCGTCCGCGTCGGAGAGCTCGAGCAGGCCCAAGTTGGCGAGCTTGATGCTGCGGTACGCGTCGGGAGCGGCCGGCGCGTGGTCGGCGACCCAGCGCAGGAACGCGGTCTTGTCTTGGATGGCAGCCGCCACGTTGGTCGCCGCGACGACGTCGAACCGCGCCGCGACGCTGCGATCCGCGCGCCGCTCGGATTCTCCCGCATAGTGCGCGGGGAGGACGAGGAGCTCCCCGGGCCACGAGCGGCGCACGCGCTCGAGGCTCGCCCACAGCAGTCTCGCCCACGCGGCGGTCTTCCCCCCCAGATCCGGCCGGCCGATGGACTGGACAAAAAGGAAGTCTCCCGTGAGCGCCAGCCCGTCTTCGGCGACCAGCGCCACGCTGCCCAGCGTGTGGCCCGGCACGTGGTCCACGCGCAGCGTCGCCCGGCCCAGGGCCAGCTGATCCCCGTCGGCGAGAGGCCGATACGCGAAGCGGCCCGGCGCGTCGTCGTAGGGAGAACGGGCGTCGTCGGGATGCACGTAGTAGGGGACGTTCCACCGGGCGGCGGCGAGGCAGGCGCCGCTCAGGTAATCAGCGTGCATGTGCGTGTCGGCGACGCCGATCGGTCTGGCTCCATGTTCTCGCAGCAGCGCTTCGTAGCGGTCCACATGGCGGCCCGGATCCACGATCAGGGCTTCGCCGTCGCTCACCAGCACGTAGCTCAGCGCCCCCGTGCCGACGCGGTCGAGCTGCAGCACGCGCTCGAACGACGGCGTGGGCGTGAGCGAGCGGGTTACATACACGGTCTCCCACGCCGCCATCCCGCCCACGACCGAGTACGCCTCGACGCCCTTGTCGCGCAGGAACGTGGTCATCTGCTTGCTGCTGTTGCCGTGGCCGCAGATGACGGCGACGGGTGTTCCCGGAGCGAGGCCGAGTGCGTCGAGGGTGGGGAGTTGATACAGGCGCGAGCCGGGCAGCGCCTTGAAGTCGAGGGCGGCACCGAAGGCGACGCGGCCGCGGGCGACCTTCTCCGGGGCGCGGATGTCGAGTACTTGCACCCGGTCGCCACGGTCGAGCCGCCTGGCCAGCTCGTCCGGCGGGATTTGAGGGAGGTCCGGCATCGGGAGTAGTGTCGTGGGCAGTGGAGTCGTACGCAATGGGTGTCGCAAACGAACGGCCCCCCGATCTGGGGGGCCGTCGCTCACACCGTCTCGTCCTGGACTTCTACCGCAGCGGCATCGTGGCGCCGAACATCAGGCCAAAGGTGTTGGTCGCCAGGCCGAGGTCCTTGTTCTGCTTCAGCATGACGTAGTTGGCTTCGACCCGGCCGCCGAACGCACCGGCCAGATGGAAGTGGTACCCCCACGCCACGTTGAGGCCAGGTTGACTCACCGAACCCTTGGCCGGGTCGTTGAAGTAGCCTGATCCGGGTGTGGCCTTGGTGTAGACGAGATTGCCGCCCGCCGCCGCGTACCATCCACCCGAGACTGCGTAATCGAGCCGCGCCGAGATGTTGGCGGTGAATGCGGTCGTTCCCTGCGACTGGATGCGGTGGATATCGATCCCCGGCTCGACGGCCAGCTTCCGGCCGGCGGGGAAGATCGCGAACATCGTCGGGGCGACTGAGAGCACGACGGGACCGAGGATTGATGTCGTGAGACCGCCCCCCCAACCCGGGAACGACAGGATCGTGATGTCGCCGGCGCCGGAGCCGATGGCGTGAATGTGACTGTAACCGCCCTGCACCCCGATGACGCGATCCCACGCGCTCGTCGAGCGCGCGGGACGCGCCGTCGCGCCACCGCTGGCGCGCGCCGACACGCCGAACAGCAGGGAGTACACGTTCGCCGGGCCGATGAGGTTGGCCTTCTTGGTGGTCTGCCAGTTGGCCTCGACGCGGCCGTTCATTCCGCTGGCGAGATGGAGCCGGTAGCCCACAGCCGCCTGGATCCCGAGCTGGGACTCGTGTTGTCCGCCCGCGTCCACGTAGCCGAGGGTACCGCCCGCCGCTGCGTAGATCTTCGGCGTGAGCGCGTAATCTGCACGGACGCCAAGTGTGGCCAGCGAGAAGGTCGTGCCGCCGGCGCTGAGCTCTGCCGAGCTAAGCGTCGGCTCGATGGCGATCTTGTCGCGCCAGGGAATGATCGCGAAGATCCCTCCGTAGCTGTGATTCAGCGGGCTGAGGCTGAAGCTCGGGACGTCGAACAGATCGACGTGATCCTTGGCGCCGCTGCCCGATGGCTTGAACCGGGAGAACCCGCCCTGAATCCCGATCTCGCTCTGCCACGATCCACGCTGCGCTTGCGCGCTCGTCACGGCGAGCAGCGCCAAGCCCAGTATCACGGTGACTCTCTGCACGGTGAACCCTCCTGTTGCTTTGTTGGACATCGGGGCCCCGAAAACGGCCGAAAACTGGCTAGGAACCCTCGGTGGAGCCGCGCCCAATTTCGGTGTTTCTTCAGATAAATCAATGGCTTAATGGGTTTGAACCCGGGGCGGACGTGCGGGCCCTCCCGTTTTGAGGAGGGCCCTTTCATATTGTGAACGCGTTCACAAACGCTTATCCCGCAAACATTTCCCCGGAGGAGTGCGGCAATGCGGTTGACAGCTTTCGGCGCGCTGCTCGCCCTCGGCGCCCTGGCGTGCGGCGGCGAGAAAAAGGCGGACCAGACGCAGACCCAGACCTCGGCGGCGCAGCCGGCCGCCACCCAGCCGGCGGGCCCGGTCGTCGAGGTGAAAATGACGGGCAACGGCAGCACCCAGGCGACGTTCGTCCCCACCGCGATCACGATCGCGCCGGGCACCACCGTGCGCTTCGTCAACGTCTCGGGCGGTCCCCACAACATCGCGTTTTACGGGGACTCGATCCCGGCGGGCGCCGCCGCCGCGCTGAACGCCGGGATGGCGAACCGTCAGGACAACCTGTCGGGACCGTTTCTCACCACGCCGAACGAGAACTACGACGTCTCGTTTGCGGGTGCGCCGACGGGGGTTTACAAGGGGTACTGCCTGCCCCACGTGGCGCTGGGCATGAAGGTCACGATCACCGTGAAGTAAGTCGGCGAGCCTGCCCCGAGCGAAGCGAGGGGGACGGCTGGACCGATTGATCTCTAACGGCCCCGGCATCCCGGGGCCGTTTGGTTTTCGCCGTCCGATTTGACATCGCCTGCGGATGCCGGGATGTTTGCCCGCCGAGACCTTCGAGAATGAATCCCTTCCTGGAACGACTGCAGCAGGCGGTCGGCCCCCGCTATCACATCGACCCCGAGGTCGACGTCGCGAGTGGAGGCATGGGCATGGTCGTCCGCGCCCACGACACGCAGCTCGACTGCCCCATCGCGATCAAGGTGCTCCGTCCCGAGCAAGCCACGGCGGCGGCGGTGCAGCGGTTCCTGCGCGAGGCGCAGATCCTCGCCAATCTGCCCCACCCCAACATCGTCCCGATCCGGGACTACGGCTCGAGGCACGGCATCTACTTCTACATCATGCAGTGGCTCGACGGCGAGACGCTGGCGCAGCGACTCGCGCGCGGCCGTCTCTCGATGCGCGAGACGCGGCAGTTGGCCGACGGGCTGCTCGAGGCGCTCGCCGCGGCTCACCACCACGGCGTGATCCACCGGGACGTGAAGCCGAGCAACGTATTCCTCGTGGACGGCCGCGCCGTGCTCACGGATTTCGGCGTGGCCACGGCACGCTCGCGCTCGGGGGAGAAGTTGACGGAACCAGGCGCGTTGATCGGGACGCGCGAGTACATGGCCCCGGAGCAGATCGCTGGCGACGTCACCCCGCGCAGTGACGTCTACTCCGCCGGCATCGTGTTGTACGAGGCGCTGACCGGGCGGGAATGGCGAGTCGTGGACGCCCCGGAGCGAGCTGATTGGTCCGGCGTGCTGCCGACTCTACGGGTGGTGCTCCAGAAAGCTGTTGCCTGGGCGCCGGCGGACCGCTGGGCCGACGCGGGCGAGTTCCGAAAAGCGTTGCTCGCCGCCTTCGACCCCGCGCCCTGGCTCAAACGGGCCGCGTGGAGCGTGGGGATCGGGTCTCTGGCGGTTCTGGGGTGGATCATCTTGGCGGCCCATCGCTCGCCCGGCATCTGCCTCGGCGACTTCAAGGTGCTGGCAGGACCTCCTGCCGTCGCAGACTCGGTACAGCGGTGGATGTTGGGCAAACTGACCGGGTTCACCGATTTCCAGGTGCGCACCGGCAGCGGCTGCTCCCTGGATGTGGCTGGCTGGCTCAGTGTCGTGGGCGAGTCCCTGCATCTGCAAACGCGACTGCCGAGCGGGCCGCTCCCCCTCGTGGCAGCCACGACGAACGACTGGTCGCGGGTCGCGGAAGCTGCGGTCGATCAGATCGTCACCCGGCTGTGGTACGAGGACAATCCCCTGGGGCAGACATTCCCGCCCCTGCCGGTCACCGCCCAGGGCAAGCTGGCGGAGCTCAAGGCCGAGCGACTCCAGGCGGCGGGCCGCTGGACTGAGGCGCTGGCGGCGTACCTCGAAGCTGAGGCGATCGACACCACCTGCTGGCTGTGCGCGTGGCGCATCACCGACGTGCAGCGCTGGCTGGGGCAGCCGCTGGTCGCGGTGGAGTCGCGCAGCTACCTCGCCCCGGCGCATCTCAAGACGTTCCCCTCGCAGTACCAGAGCCTCATCCACGCGGGTGTGGTGCCGATGCCTGAGCGACTCGACACCCTGCAGCGTGCGGTGCGGGACCGGAGCTTCTTCCTGGCGTGGTTCCACCTGGGCGACGAATTGTTCCACCGGGGACCGATATACGGGCACGCGCGGCGCGAGGCAGTGGAGAAATTCGAGCGGACGGTCCACCTGCGGCCCGATTACGCCCCGGGATGGGAGCACCTCGCCTACATCCGGATTGCGGAAGGAGACTCCGCCGGCGCGCTCGCCGCGCTCGATACGTTCAAGCGGCTCGGTGATTCCACGGACGCGATGTCCGGCGTGCTCCAGGCCTTTCACGAGGTCGGCTTTGCCTGGCGCTTTCTCGCTCCCGCGTTCGCCGCGCGCGTGACCCAGCAGGTGGTCGAGAGGCCCGTGGTGCAGCGGTTCCCGGGTCTCGCTGCCGGACCGCGACTGCTGCCGACGGTGGACGCCCCAGCGGGCGCCGTCTGGTTGGGGAATCACTTCGCCGGGTCGGCCGGGAGCACCGAGCTCCGTCGCTCCGGGCTGATCGCCGCGACCGCCGGCTGGCTCGCGTTGGGCCGCGTGGATTCGATGCAGGCCACCGCGGCACGGCTGCGCGCGGCGTTCCCGGAGCCCGCCATCGCCCGGTTCGTGGCGCAGTTGTCCGCTGCGGTCGCGATCTTCGACCCCGGCGCGATCGTCGATCCGATCCGCGGCACGTGGCTCGACGCCCTCGCCGGTCGCCGCGCGCCTCCCGCCCCGCCCGGGCCGGTGCGCCGGCTGCTGAGTGCGGACTCCCTCGCACGGGCGGGCGACCTGCGCGGGGCCCTCGCGGCCTCGGCGCCGCTCGCGGGGGACTCGGCCGCCCAGGATGCGGACGTCTTTCTGCGCACGGCGTTGTTCCTGCGGCGCGCCGAGTGGGCGGGGAACGCCGATAGCGTCGAGCTCGCACGCCGCATCCTTCACTGGCACGAGCAGTCCTCGCTGGAGGGCTGGCCGACCGGCGACCCGCAGCCCAACGATGTGGATTGGGCATTCGGCACCCTGGCCCGCTGGCGGCTGGCTCGCCTGCTTGACCGCGCGGGGGCGTCGGACCGCGAACGGTGCGACGCGTACGGCAACGTGGCCCGCTTGTGGCGCGGCGGCGACGCGCTCCATGCGGCCCGTGCCGACACCGCCGCCACGCGTTATCGAGAGCTCAAGTGCCCGGCGTGATCACCTGCAACACCCTCGGGCCCGTGCAAGTCCTCCTGGACGGGACTGCCGCACCCCGCGAGCTGCAGTGGCGCAAGCACCTGGCGTTGCTCGTCTACCTGGCACGGTCCCCAAAGCGCGCTCGCACGCGGGAGCACTTGATCGGCCTCCTCTGGGGGGACAAGCCCGAGGAGAACGCCAGGCGGTCGTTGAGCGTGGCGCTCGAGTTGCTGCGCCGTTTCGCGGGGAAGAGCGGCATCACGACCGATCACGGGCAGGTGCGCCTGGCGCCCGACGCCGCGCGCCTCGACACCGAGCGCTTCGAGGAGGCAGCGGGCCGGCAGGATTGGGGCGCCGCCGCGGCGCTGGTGGCGGGGGAGTTCCTCGAAGGGTTCGCCGTTCCCGGCGCGCCGGAGTTCGAGCATTGGCTCACCGCGGAGCGCTCGCTGTGGCGGGAGCGGGCGGTCGAGGCTTTGGCGCGCCACGCTGCCGCGCTGCTGACGCGCGGGGACGCGGCCGGGGCGGTGGACGCGGCGCACCGGGCCGTCGACCTCGACCGCACGTCCGAGTCGGCTGCCCGGATGCTGATGCGCGGTCTCGCGGTAGCGGGCGACCGCGGCGCGGCGCTTGAGGCGCACGCCCAGCTCACCGCGCGGCTCGAGGAAGTGATCGGCGCCGCTCCCGCCACGGAGACCCAGACGCTGGCCGATCGCATCCGCAGCGCGCGCGCGTGGCGCGCGCCGTCGGCCCCCTCCCGGAGCCCGACGGTTCCGCTCCGCCGTGCGCCGCTCATCGGGCGCGAGGCGCCGCTGACTCGGCTGCTCGAAGTCTGGGCGGCATGCCGTCAGGGGCCGCGCAGCGGGATCGCGGTGATCGCCGGCGATGTGGGGCTCGGGAAGACGCGGCTGCTCGAGGAGCTGGTGACGCGGGCGCGCCTCGACGGCGCGTTCGCGGTGACGGTGCGCTCGGTCGAAGCGGACCGCGCCGTGCCGTGGAGCGGGCTGCTGGGGCTGGCGCGTGGGGGGCTGGGGGAGGCCCCCGGGCTCGCCGCCGCTCCCGCGGGCGCTTTGGCGGCGGTGGCGGGGCTCGCGCCGGAATGGGCGGAGCGCTTCGCCGCGGCGGTGCGCGGCGTTGCGGTGGCGCCGCTGCCCCACGCGCTGAGCGACGTATTGCGCGCCATCGTCGAGGAGTCCCCGCTGGTGCTCGCTTGTGACGACGCGCACTGGCTCGATCGGGACACTGTCCTCGCGCTGAGTGCGGCGTCGCGCGACCTCGCCCGCGCGCCGCTGCTGCTCGTCTGCACGGTGGCTCCCGAACCGCCCAGCCCGGAGCTGGACGAGCTGCGCACGCGGCTCGGCCGGGACCAGCCCGGCGTCGCCGTGACGCTGACCCCGCTGAGCGCCGCGGCGCTGCGCGAGCTCGGTCATTGGGCGTTGCCCGCGTACGGCGATGCGGAGCTGGACCGGGTCACGCGCCGCATCACGACCGACTCGGCCGGTCTGCCGCTCCTGGCGGTGGAGCTCCTCCTCGCCGTCGCGCTGGGGCTGGATCTGAAATCGACTGGCGGCGCCTGGCCGGAGCCGTTCAGGACCCTGGACCAGAGCTTTCCGGGAGACCTGCCGGATGCGATCGTGGCGGCGATCCGCGTCCGTTTCCGGCGCCTGACCTCGGATGCGCAGACGGTGCTGGCGGCGGCGAGTGTGCTGGGGGACCGGGTCGAGGCCGACCTGCTGGCGCGCAAGACCACGCTCCCTGCCGACACGGTGTGGACCTGTCTCGACGAGGTTGAGCGCGAAGGCTGGCTCGTCGCCGAAGGACGGGGCCTCAGCTTCCGGGCACGGGTGATCCGGCAGGTGGTGGCCCGTGACATGCTGGGGGCGGTGCAGCGGCAGCGACTGCTGGAGGAGAGCTGACCGCGCCGCTTGCGCCCGTCGCCTCCCCTTAGCGATTGTTGGCGACCATGGCCGGCCGGAAAGTCTGCTTCGTCCTCGTCGACGGCGCGCGCGCCGACGTGGTGCGGGACCTCCTGGAGCGGGGCGACCTGCCCAACCTCGCGTGCCATGTGGTGGAGCCGGGCGGTCTCACCGTCGGCACCTCGGTGTTCCCATCCACCACCGGCGTGGCCTACCTCCCTTTCCTTTATGGAGTCTATCCCGGGACGGCGAACATCCCGGGGATCCGCTGGCTCGACCGAGCAGGGGCCACGGGGGATTGGCGGGCCCAGTGGCGCGCCGCGCGCAGCTACTGCGGCGTGCAGGCGGGGTGGCTGAACCGCGACCTCGAGACGGGGCCGTCCATCTTCGAGCTGGTGCCTGAGAGCGTCGCGCTGTGCACGCCGCTGACGCGCGGCTTGCGAGCCGGGGCGGGCCGGCTCACTGCGGCGCGGGCGCTGCTGGGCAGCCTCGCGCACTACGTCGGCACGTATCAGGTGCTCGACGATGCCGTCGGCGACGCCTGGGTCCACGCCGCCGCCGAGCCGTGGCGGTTTCTGTTCGTGGTCTTCCCCGGCCCGGACGGTCTGACGCACCTGCTCGACCCCTTCCATCCGCGAGTCCTCGCCGCGTATCGAGCGATCGATGCGGCCCTGGGCCGCTTCATGGCGCGGGCGGCTCGGTCCGGCGAAGTCCCCGCGATCTTCGTCGCGGCGGATCACGGCGGCAGCGTGATGCGCGAGCACTCGGATATCGCCCTGGAGCTGGAGGCGCTGGGGTGGCGCACCCTGCGTCACCCGGTGCACGTGTGGCGCCGGAAGGCGCGGGCCGCGACGATGGTGTCGGGAAATGCGAGCGTACAGATCTACTTCGAGCCGCGATCCGGACGCGCGACGGCGCTTGCGGAGCCCGACCTCCCGGCGGACGTCGTCGCGCACCTGCTCGCGCTGCCGGCGGTACGCCTCGCTGCGTGGCGGGATGGGACCGGAGGCGTGACGGTGGCCACGAGCGCGGCGCGGGCGCGGCTGCGGGACGTGAACGGACGCGTCCGCTACGAACCGGCGAACGGTGATCCGCTCGGCCTGGGGCCCGAAGCGCTCACGGCCGACGATCGCGATCTGCTGGGTCGCACGCTCTCCGGCGAGCTGCCGGACGCCCCGCGCCAGCTGCTGCAGTTGTTCCGCTCCCAGCGGGCCGGTGACCTCGTGCTCGCCGCGCGGAATGGATCGGACTTCCGGGGGCCGTGGGAGATTCCCGAGCACAAGTCAGGGCACGGCAGCCTCATCGCCGAGCACATGGCGGTGCCGATCGCGGCGAGCGTGCCGTTGCCCGAGGCGCCGCTGCGCACCGTCGATCTGATGCCCACGATGCTCGAGCTCCTCGGCGTTCCCGTACCTCCCGGTCTCGACGGGGTACCGTTCTCGCGCCTCGCGCAGGGCGTCGGGGTCGGCGCCTGAGCGGGGTCTGGGCCGCCCTCACCAAGCGACGCGGCACGCCGCATTGGGATGCGGTGCTGCGCGGCACCGGGATCGTCGCCGCGCTCGCCATTTATCCCACGCTGCGCTGGCCCAACGTCGCCGGGATGGTCGCGTTCCTGTGCATCACCATCTTCCTCCACGGGCCGCTGGCCCCGCTGTTGCCGGCGGCCCACGAGGCCGTCCTGATGGTGACGGGGCGGGTGTACCCGCCGCTCCTCGTGGCCATCGTGGGCATCGCGGGGACGCTGTACATGGAGTACATCAACTATCACCTGTACCGCGCGGCGCTGTTGCATCCCAAGCTCGAGCGCACGCGCCAGTCGCGGCTGGTCCGCCGCACCGTCGCGTTGTTCGAGAAGGCGCCGTTCTTCTGCGTGTGGCTGTGTTCGTGGAGCCCGCTGCCGTACTGGGCGGTCCGCTTTCTCGCGCCGCTCTCGGGCTACCCCGTTCGCCCGTATCTCGTGGCCACGTTTCTGGGACGGGCGCCGCGCTATTACGTGCTGGCGTTGTTCGGCGAGTTGTTGCCGGTGTCCACCCTCGCGCTGGCGGTGATCACCGTGGTGATGATCGGCATTGCGGTGGCGATCGCGGCGGTGCGGAGTCGCGTGGCGACTCGAGCCGAGCCCGCGGCGCCCGCGGATCTAGCGGGAGACCTCGAGCGCGCCCACGACTGAGACGGCGGGTTGCGGCCGCCGCTCCGGCAACCACTCCGTCACCACCAGAATCAGTCCCGCGACGACGAGACCACTCAGGGCGTCCACGCCGTAGTGGAACTGACCGTACACCACGCCGAGCACCAGGCCGACGGTGACGGGCAGCAACGCGAGCCCGAGGGGACGCCAATAGCGCACGGCCATCCCCGTGGCCACGACCGCGCCAGCCACGTGGGAAGAGGGAAACGCCGCGCCCCAGGAGTCGCCCATGTCCAGGACCCACTGCGCGGCGCGCGCGGGCCACACGTGCGCGGCGGCGTTGCTGGGGAGGTCGAAGGCGTAGCGCGGCCCGGCGACCGGGAAAAAGAGAAACACCATGTAACAAAGGAAGAACGTCACTGCCAACGCGAGAATTGTCCGGCGGGCCTGATCGCGCCGCCCGCTCACCCACAGCCCGAACGGCGAGCCGTACAGGATCACGACGTACATCAGGTAGCAGGCGTGCAGGATCCACGACAGCCGCAGGTTGGGCATCTCGCGGATCCAGCGGTAGGAGACTTCGGACCCGAAGACCCACGTTTCCAGCCGCTGCACGGTCCAGTCGTTCTGGAACCCCGCGTTGAGCGTCAGGACCCCGACCTCGGCGTACAGCGCCGGCAGCAGCAGCATCGGATACCAGTCGCCGAGGGTCCGGCCCACCGGGCCCCGCGAGCGCGCCCGAGGAGCCAGCGCCACGAGCACCAGCAGGAGCGCGTTGGCGAGCAGCAGCCACCACTCCCCGGGGACGCCGTCGGACCGCAACGAGAGCAGCACTGCGATCGTCGCCGCCACCACGTAGACGATGGTGGCGAGGTCGACCGGCTCGTACGGCGCCAGCTGCCCTCTGAGTCTCCCGGTCTCTACGAAAGCCATCCGTGGCTCCGGTACCATTCCGCCGTCCGTTGCAGGCCCGCCTCCAGGGCGGTTTCCGCGCGCCACCCGGTATCTCGCGTGAGTGCGTCCGGGCGACAGGTCCACGCGGGCGCCAGGAATTCATTCGCCTTGTCCGCCGACAAGACTGTGGCCCGTCCGGTGAGGTGCACGAGAGAGCCGATCACCCACAGCAGGCCGCGGGCGACCGGTCCGGGAATCGGCACGATCCTCACGGCGCGGCCCAGCGCCCGCCCGATCGCCATCACCAGCTGCCGGCTCGTCGTCGCCGCGGCGTGCGCCGCGAAATAAGTGTTGCCGACGGCCGCCGCCGTCACGCCCGCAGCGATCAGGCCGTGGGCGAGGTCCCCGGCGTATACGACCGACAATTCCTGCGATCCGTCACGGAACACCGGCGCGACCCCCCGGCGGGCGGCCGCGAACACCCTCAGCAGCTCCCGATCCCACTCGCCGTAGACTACCGGCGGCCGGACGGTCGTCCACGGCACACCTCCCGTGCGCACGACGAGCTCCCCGGCGAGCTTACTGCGCCCGTAGTCCGTGACCGGGGCGGGGGGGCGGCGCTCGTCGATCGGCTGGCCCGGCCGCGAGGGGCCCGCCGCGGCGATCGACGAGACGTACACCACGCGGGGGGGACGCGGGGCCGCGGCGGCGGCTTCGAGGACGCTCGCGGTCCCGTCCCGGTTCGCCGCCATGAACTCGGACAAGTTGCGGGCGGCGATCCGTCCCGCCAGGTGATAGACGACCTCGGCATCGGCACAGCCCTCGCGCAGAGCGTCGGCGGCGTCCAGGTCACCCCGCACGATCCGTACCGCCCGCCACCCCAGGGCCGCGGCCTTGGCGGGCGAACGCACCAAACACGTCACCCTGTCGCCGCGGGCCTGGAGGGCGCGCACCAGGTGAGCGCCGACGAAACCGGTGCCCCCGGTGACGAAGACGTTCACAGGGACCGATCGTAGATCCGGTAGGTCTTGTACGGCCGGAAGCCGAGGCGCAGCATCCCGTTGACCATGGCGGCATTGTCCTCGAGGACCCAGCCGCCCTCGCCCCAGCGGAACCCTTTGGCGGTGCCTTTTTCCCAGATCCACTGGTACATCAGGGCGTCGACGCCGGTGTGCCGGTACTCCTTGAGGGCCCCGAGCAGCAGGATGCGCACGCGGGAGATCTTACGGGCGTGCCAGAGGATCATGGGCAGGCCGTACACGCGCCCCGAGGGGTTGTGTTTCAGCGCGACATTGAAGTCGGGGAGGGCGACGGCGAAGCCGATCGTCTCCCCACGCAGCTCCGCGAACGCGATGAGCTCCGGGACGACGATGGGTTTGAGCTGCTTGGCGAGGTGGTCGATCTCCTCGTCGGTGAGCGGGACCGTGCCCCAGTTCTGCTCCCACGCGGCGTTGTAGAGCCGCTTGATCGTCTCCACTTCCTCCCGGAACCGCTTCAGGTCGAGCGCCCGCAGGGTAATCCCCTTGCGGGCGGCAACGAGCTTGGCGCCGCGCACGAGCCGCTCCGGCATGTCGGTGCCGGTGGACTCGTAGCAGATGAGGTCCTTCGCCTTGCGGAAGCCCGCGCGCTCGGTCAACCGGACGTAATACGAGGGGTTGTGAGACATCATCAGGGTGGGTGGCGTGTCGAAGCCCTGGACGAGCAGACCGCACTCATCGTTGAGGGACGGGCTGGCGGGGCCGCGCATCGTCGTCAGGCCCTCCTGGCGGAGCCACGCTCCCGCCGCGTCGAACAGCGCGTTGGCGACCTCCTGGTCGTCGACGCACTCGAAAAAACCGTAGAACCCGACGCGGTCGTTCCAGGTCCGGTTGTGTGCGTTATTCTTGATGCCCGCAATCCGCCCGACCGTCCGACCCCTCGCTCCGCTCGGGGCCCGTGCGAGGAAGTACTGCGCGCTCGCATGCTTCCAGAACGGGTTTTTCTTCGGGGAGAGCAGCGTGCGGACGTCCATCCGCAGCTGCGGCACCCACAGCGGGTCGCGGCGGTAGTGTTGGTAGGGAAACGCGATGAACCGGTTGAGGCCGTGCCCGTCACTGACGGGCACGATCTCCACCGCGCTCAAATGACCCCCAGCTCCTTGCCGAGCCGGGCGAACGCCTCGAGCGCTTGGTCGATTTGGTCCGCGGTGTGGGTTGCCATGAGGCTGGTGCGCAGCCGGCACTGCGACGGCGGCACCGCGGGGGGCACCACCGGGTTGGTGAACACGCCGGCGTCGAACAGCTGCCGCCAGAACAGGAACGTCTTCTCGAGCGGGCCGATGAGCACCGGGATGATCGGCGTCTCGGTGGGACCGATATCGAAGCCGAGCGCGCGCAGTCCATCCTGCAGGCGCCGCGTATTCACCCACAGCCGCTCGCGACGCTCAGGCTCCTGCTGCAGCACGCGCAGGGCGGCAAGCACGCCGGCGGTGTTTGCGGGCGGCAGCGCGGCCGTGAAGATCATCGGGCGCGCGTGGTGCTTGAGGTAGTGGATCACGCTCTCGGATCCGGCGGCGAAGCCTCCGATCGAGGCGAGCGACTTCGAGAACGTCCCGACGATGAGGTCCACCTCGTCGGTCACGCCGAAGTGGGCGGCGGTGCCGTCCCCCTTGGGGCCCAGCACGCCGACCGAGTGGGCGTCGTCGACCGCGAGGGCGGCGCAGAACCGCTGCGCGACCTTGATCAGCGCCGGGAGATCCGCGATGTCGCCTTCCATGGAATAGACGCCGTCCACGATGATCATCACGCCGGTGTTCGAAGGGACGCGCCCCAACTTGCGCTCCAGCCCCGCGAGGTCGCCATGGTTGAACCGCACGGTCTCCCCGTGCGACATCTTGGCCCCGTCCACGATCGAGGCGTGGTCCAGCTTGTCGAGGAAGACCAGGTCGCCCCGGCCCACGAGCCCGGAGATCACGCCGAGGTTCGCCTGATAGCCCGTCGAGAAGACGAGGCAGGATTCCTTGCCGAAGAACTCCGCCAGCTCGGTCTCGAGACGCTCGTGGAGGTCGAGCGTCCCGTTCAGAAAGCGGCTCCCCGTGCAGCCTGAGCCGTAGCGCTCCAACGCGGCCTTGGCGGCGGCGAGCACATCCGGGTGGTGGGTGAGCCCGAGATAGTTGTTCGAGCCCATCATGACCCGGGGCTCGCCCTCGATGACGACGACGGTGTCTTCGGACTGCGTGATCGGCTTGAAATAGGGATACAGCCCCGCGGCCTGGATCTCGCGCGCCCGGGTGAAGGATCTGCATTTGTCGAACAGCGCGATGTGCTGCAGGGTCTCGGTTCGCACGAAGGCACGCATCCCAGTTGGAAGGTCGGTACAGCTTAGCCGGGGGTGCCGAAAATCGCAAGGCGGCGCAGGCCCACGAGTTAGCGCGACCGCGCCCCGGGCCGTAAGTTTGGCTCCCGTGCTCGGACGCGCCACCGCCCCGGTCGCCGCGCTCGCCGCTGTGGCGATTCGACTTGCAGCCCAGGCCCCCGCATACCGTTACGGCTGGGGAGACGCGGCCACGACCGCTGGGGCGGTGGCCGTCGCGCTGCTGCCGTCCGCGCTGCGATTGCCGAGCCTGCCGCCGCCGTGCGCTCCCTGTGATCCCGCCGCCTTGTGGTCCATCGATCGCCGAGTCCTGGGCGCCGATTCGCGCGGCGCCGGCACCGCAAGCGACCTGACGCTGGCCGGCGTGGTCGGGATCGGTGGCGTGTTCGCGGTGGGCGGCGCGCCGCCGGGCGTCGCCCGCGGCGACGCCGCCGTCTACGGTGACGCGTTGGCCCTGACGTTCGCGGCCACCAACTGGACCAAGGCGCTCGCGCACCGCAGCCGCCCCGTGTTGTATACCTCCGGCGCGACGGCCGCCGCCGGTGTCCGCGACAACCGGCTGTCGTTCCCGTCGGGGCACGCCGCGCTCGCGTTTGCCGCGGCGACGAGCTACTTGGTCCTCGCCCGACGCCAGCACTTGCGCCACGGGACCCGCAACGCGGTGTTGCTGTACGTGGGTGCGGCGAGCGTGGGCGCACTGCGGCTCGAGGCGGGCCGGCATTTCCCCACCGACGTCCTGGGCGGGGCGGCGCTGGGCAGTGCCGTCGGCTGGCTCGTGGCTCGATTCCACCCGTGAGCGAGCGTCCCACCTCACCCGCCGAGCTGCCCCGCGTCATGGGACTGCGCGACGTGGTGCTCTTCAACATCACGGCCATCGTGGGCCTGCGCTGGCTCACGACGGCAGCCAGCCAGTTCGGGGTCGCGGCGCTGCCGCTGTGGGTGGTCGCGATGCTCGTGTTCTTCATTCCCTCCGCGCTCGCCGTGCGCGAGCTGGCGGACATCGACCCCGGCGCCGGCGGCCTGTACCGCTGGGTGAGTCGGGCGTTTGGGCCACGTCAAGGCTTCCTCGCGGGGTGGGGGTACTGGGTCAACAACCTCTTCTATTATCCGTCACTGCTGGTGGCGACCGCCGCGATTGCCGCGTACATCGGCGGCCCCCGTTTTGTCCACCTGGGCGATGACCGGGGCTTCATCGCCGCGGTGGCGCTCGTGGGGCTGTGGCTCGCGGTGGGGCTGAACGTCGTGGGCCTCCGGGTGGGCAAGTGGCTCCAGAACCTCGGCGGCTTCGGCACCTGGCTGCCGGCGCTGATCTTCGTGGCGCTCGCGGCGTGGGTCGTCGTCACGCGCGGCAGCGCCACGCGGTTCACGACGGCCGGGCTGGTCCCGGCGCGCTTCGATTTCCCGTCCATCAACCTGTTCGCGACCATGACGTTCGCCTATGCGGGGCTGGAGTTGGCTCCGTCGCTCGGCGGGGAGATCCACGATCCGGCGGCGACGCTGCGGCGCGGCGTCCTGCTCTCGAGCGCGGCCATCGTGGCGATCTACCTGCTCGGGACGGTGGCGATGCTCGTGGCGCTGCCGCGCGAAACCGTGAGCATCACCAACGGCATGCCGCAGGCGACGGCCGCGTTGGTCGCGCGTCTGGACGTGCCGGGGCTGGGGTGGGTGGCGGCAATCGTGGCGGCGTTGCTGGTGCTCGGCAACGTCGGCGGCGTGGGCGCGTGGCTCGCCGGCTCGGCGCGGCTGCCGTACGTGGCTGGCATCGGCGGCGCGTTGCCCCCGGCGTTCGCGCGCGTCCACCCGCGGTGGCGTACGCCGTACGTATCGCTGCTCGTCCAGGGAGGTCTGGCGACGGTCTTCGTGGTCTCGAGCCTCGTGGGCACGAGCGTGACCAGCGCCTACCTCGTGCTCACGCAGACCACGCTCATCCTCTATTTCATTCCGTATCTCTACGTCTTCGGGGCGTACCTCAAGCTGCGGCGGCGGCGGACGCCGCTCACGGTCGCCGTCGGCGTGGCAGGGTTGGTCGCGGTGGCGTTCTCGATTGTCCTGGGGTTCGTTGCGCCTCCGGGAGAGGCACACCCGTGGTGGTACGAGGCGAAAGTGGTGGGCGGCGTCGCCGTGTTTATGGCGTTGGGGTGGCGGCTTGCTCCAGCAACTCCACCACCCGCCGCCGCAGCTCCGCGTGCCGCTTGACGAGCTCGCGTGCCTCGGCGGTCAGCGTCGATGTCCCGCCCCGAGGTCCCCCCGCGCGCGACGCCACCGCCGCGGCGCCGAGGGCGCGCTCCAGCTGCTGGATCCTGGCCCACGCCGTCCGGTAGCTCATCCCCGCACCCTTTGCGGCTTCCTTAATCGAGCCGGCGCGCTCGATGGCTTCGAGGAGCCGTACCTCCGCATCGCCCAACAGGTATGTCCCGCTCCGCTCGAACCACACGCCCGCGCGCGGGACGAGGTCGGTGAGCATCATGGCGTCTCCTCACGCCGCTAGTCGACCGCGGTACAGTCGCCCGCCCGGCGATCGAACGCCGGGGAGCCGTCCGGGAGGCGCCACGAGAGCAGTGCCTCACGCCACGTCCTCATCGCCCACGCGGCGAATGCGCGCGCGGCGGGATGCGGAGCCGGCTGCCGGACGACGTACAACGTGTAAGGATTGCGAAGCAGACTATCCGCGGTAAAGAGGGTGCGCAGCCCCAGGTCAGGGGCACGGACGAACGTCGGCAGGTCGGCTATGGCGTAGGCGCCGCGCTCGGCGGCGAGCTGCAGGGTCGTCATCTGATCTGCGCCGGATTCGACGTACCATGCCATGCCTTGCGGCCGCACGCCGGCGGCGGCCCACAGCGCCAGTTCCTTCACATGCGTCCCCGACGAGTCGCCGCGCGAAACGAACCGCGCTCCCGCATGGGCGATGCGGGCGAACGCGTCGGCCGCCTGTCGCGCGCGCGCGACGCCCGCCGGATCGCCCGGCGGCCCCACGATGGCGAACCGGCTGGCGACGAGCGGACAGCGCAGCAGTACGTGGCCCGCGAGGATCCGCGCTTCGAGGGATGGCGCGTGCGTGATCACCACGTCGAGGTCGCCGCGCGCCGCCGACTGGAGGATCTGTCCCGAAGGCCCGATCACGGTGACGACGCGCGCCCCGGTCCACCGCGCGTCGACGACGTCGAGCGCGCCGGACTGTTGCACGGTGTACGTCGTGCCCACTCGCAAGGGGCGCGGCGTGCTGGTGCAGGCCGCGAGCGCGGCGCACATTAGCGCCCCTACGATTCTCCGGAGTGCTGTCATGCGGCGTCTTCCTTCTACGTATTCCCTCTACGTTGTCTCTCTACGTCTTACATGTGGTCTCGCGCTCGCGCCGTCGGTCGGTGTCGCCCAGGGCTTCCAACTCACAGTCGAGAACATCATGCGTGGCGCCGACCTCGTCGGCACCGCGCCGGCCAATGTGCGCTTCTCGAGCGACGGCCGCTACGTGTACTTCCGCTGGCGCAGTCCCGGCGCCGACACCGCGGACCAGGACTACCGCGCGGCGGTCGCGGGCGGGAGTCCCGAGCGCCTCGCGCGCTTCGCGGTCGACACGATTCCCATGGCGGACGGGACGTGGTCGCCGGACCGGACGCGGGAGGTCGTCGTGCTCAAGGGGGACCTCTGGCTCGTGGACCGGCGCGGAGCGAAGCGGCGGCTCTCGGAGACGGCGGCGGCGGAGTCCAATCCCGGCTGGTCGGGCGACGGCCGGACGGTGTTCTTCACGCGGGAGGGCAACGCGTGGGCGCTCGATGTGGACGGGGGCGCCGAGCGTCAGCTGACCGACGTGCGCCGGGGGCCCGCGCCGAAGGCCCCAACGGAGCCGACGGGGGAGAAGAAGTTCCTCCGCGATCAACAGCGGGAGCTGTTCGACTTCATCCGACGCCAGGTGGCCGAGCAGCGCCAGCGCGCCGACTCCGACACCACCGGCCGCAAAGCGGTGTGGCTCCCGGAGACCGAGAGCGTGGGGCGCTTCGAGACCTCGCCCGACGGCCGCTTCGTGCTTGCCACCGTGACCGACCGTCCCGACGGGACCGCCGCCGCGCAGCAGGTCACGATGCCGGTCTGGGTGACGCAAACGGGGTTCGTCGAGACGCAACAGATCCGCACCAAGGTCGGCGACGCGCAGAACCACCAGCGGGCCGTGGTGATCGACGTCGCGACGGGGAAGGCGACGTGGGTGGCACGGGACACCCTAAAGGACTCCGCGGGCAACGGGCAACGGGAAACGGACCAGGTCGGCGTCGGGTTTTCACCCAATGGGCGGCACGCTCTCGTGCGCATTTCGAGCCGGGATTTTAAAGACGCCTGGCTGGTGGTCGTGGACCTGCCGTCACTCGCGCGGCGCGAGGTCGTCCACCTGCACGACGACGCGTGGCTCGGCGTGGACGGGTTTCTGGGCCCTGGCGCCTGGACCGGCTGGCTCGGGGACGGGGAGACGGCCTATTACGCCAGCGAAGAGACGGGGTATGCCCATCTCTACGTGGTGTCGGCCGCGGGCGGAGCGCCACGCGCGTTGACGAGTGGCGATTGGGAGGTGCAGAGCGCGGCGCTGTCTCCGGACAAGCGGACGTTCTTCCTCGAGACCAACGAGGGAGACTGGGGCCAGGTGCACTACTACGCGTTGCCGGTGGCCGGGGGCCGGAGGATCCAGTTGACGAGCGCTGAAGGTCGGCAGGACGTGGTCGTCGCGCCGGACGGAGCGACGCTCGCGGTCCTGCAATCGACGGCCAATCATCCGCCCGAGTTGTACGTGCAGCGCAACCAGCCAGGCGCGGCGCCGCGGCAGATCACCGAGAGCACGACGCCGGAATGGCGCGGATTCAGCTGGATCAAGCCCGAGATCGTGGCGATCCCGGCGAGCGACGGCGTGCAGGTGCCGGCGCGTCTCTACCGGCCCACCAGAGCGGCCAACCACGCGGCGGTGATTTTCGTCCACGGCGCGGGCTATCTCCAGAACGTCCACAGGTGGTGGTCGAGCTACTACCGCGAATACATGTTCAACCAGCTGCTCGCTGCGCGCGGCTACACGGTCCTCGACCTGGACTACCGCGGCAGTGCGGGGCACGGGCGCGCGTGGCGCACGGCGATCTACCGTCACATGGGGGGCCGCGACCTGGACGATCAGGTGGACGCCGCGCGCTGGCTCGTCCGGCAGATGGCGGTGGACTCGACGCGCCTCGGGATCTACGGCGGCAGCTACGGTGGGTTCATCACCCTCATGGCGCTGTTCACTAAGCCTGGGGTGTTCGCGGCCGGGGCGGCGCTGCGGCCCGTCACCGACTGGGCCCACTACAATCACGGCTACACGGCGCGCATCCTCAACCAGCCGCAGGAAGACTCCGTCGCCTACCGGCAGTCGAGTCCGATCTACTTCGCCCAGGGGCTCACGGGCCGCCTCCTGCTGTGCCACGGGCTCGTGGACGACAACGTGCACTTCCAGGACACCGCACGGCTGATTCAACGGCTCATCGAGCTGGGCAAGCAGAACTGGGACGTGGCGGTGTATCCGGTGGAGGCGCACGGATTCCGTCGCAACGACAGCTGGACGGACGAGTACCGGCGGATTCTCAGGTTGTTCGAGGAAACGATCGGACGCTAGGGCTCGGCGGACTCTCCCCCCCGCACGGGGAGGCCGATCTGTCCGGCCCACTCGTCGGTGAGCTCGAACGTTCTGCCCATGTCGAAGCGCAGCACCCGCAGCCGGCGGGCCAGGTCCTTGAGCGCCCAGGTGACGATGCGCTGCACCTCTACCGAGGACCATTGGCCGAATTCGTTGTGACTGAGGTCCGCTTGGAGCGCTTCGGCGATCCGCGCGGCGGAGCGGCCATGGGGCCCTTGGGGGGTGGTCGGGGTCGCCAGGGTCACGGGCGCGGGTCGCGGTGTCTTGCGGGGCGTTTCGCCGTCACCCCACAGCAGCCACTCCAATGTGACACCGGTCACGCCCCGATCTTGGGCTTTGACCACGATCAGCCGGGCGATATCCGCGGGAAACTTCTTACGCTGAGGCCACTTCTTGACGGCGGCTTCGGTGACCGGCGGACCGATTTCGGCAGCAAACTGCCGATAGGTCAGCGAGATGGCCTCCCAGGGACTGAAGAGGTCCAGGAGGATCGCGAGCCGCTCAGCGACGGGTCCCTGTTTGGGTCTGTTTCGGTCCTTGACAGATGACAAGGTGGCCCCAGATTAGTGACGCGAAAGTGCCCCGTTGGCACCGAATAACTGGCTCCGACCGGCATAAGGTGTCGCGCATTAAGGCCCTTGTCAAGGTGGTTCCTCCGTGTCGCGTCTGCGCGTAATCGCAATCTCCGAGGCGTTCAGCGGATTCTGGAACGATTTTGCCAAGGACCTCGGGGTCGCTATCGACCTCCTCGCTCCGGCGGACCCCGTCACCCCGAGCCCCGAGACGGTGGCCGTCATCGTCGCGGCGGGCGGGGCGGAGCGGGACGCGATCAAGTGGCTGGAGAGTCACCGCGTGCCGCCGGGGTTGCCGACGCTGGTCGTCGGCACCGATACCGGGCGGCGCACGGCGATGCAGCTGGTCGCCCGCGGGGCGAGCGACTACTTCGCGCTTCCGGACGACCTCGAGATTTTCCGCAGCGCGGTGATGGCGGCGCGTAACGGCGACCGCTCGCGCGCGGCGGCGGCCTCGCACCGAGCCGCGGATGCGTTCGCCGGCATCGTGGGCGAGAGCCAGGTCCTCAAGAAGGAGCTGGCGCGGGCGGCCCGGCTGCTGCCGCACCGCAGCGCGCGCGCGCTGATCGTCGGGGAGACGGGGACCGGCAAGGAGTTGCTGGCGCGGGCGATCCACGCGGGCGGGCCGCGCGGTGGCGCTCCCTTCGTGGCGGTCAACTGCTCGGCGTTTCCGGAGCACCTCATCGAGTCGGAGCTGTTTGGGCACGAGCGCGGTTCCTACACGGACGCGTACGCGGCCAAGCCGGGCCTGTTCGAGGTCGCGGACACCGGCACGTTGTTCCTCGATGAGATCGGCGACCTGCCGCTCAGTCTCCAAGCGAAGCTGCTGCGCGTGATCGAGGACAACGAGATTCGCCGGGTCGGCGGGACGAAGTCCCGCACGGTCGACGTGCGCATTCTCGCGGCGACGAACGATGATCTCGCCGAGCGCGTGCGGACGGGGAGTTTTCGGGAGGATCTCTTCTTCCGGCTGAGCACCGTCGTGCTCGGCCTGCCGCCGCTACGGGAGCGGGGCGATGACATCCTGCTCCTGGCGGAAGCGCTGCTCGAGCGGCTCGCCGCCGAGCATCGGCTGCCGGTCCCGACGCTGACCCCCGAGCTGCGCCAGCGTCTCCTCGCCCACGCCTGGCCGGGGAACGTCCGGGAGCTGAAAAACGCCCTGGAGCGGGCCCTGCTGCTGTCCCCGCCTGGCGAGCTGAGCCCCGAGGAATTGCTGCCACCGGCGTCACCCCGAGCCTCCGGCGAGGGGCCGATCCCTTTCCCAGCGCCGCTGCACCAGATCACGACCGCCGCGGCGCGCGCGACGGTGCAGATGTGCGGCGGCAATCGTAGCGAGTCGGCGCGGCGGCTGTCGATCTCCACGCGGCGGCTGCGGCGGTTGCTGAACGGGGACGGGGATCTCGAGGAGGAGATGGAGGAAGCCGTCGTGCGGGTGTCGAGCCGGCGCTCCTAGGCGCTCGCGCGGGCCGCCTGGCTCGCTCCGACCCACTCAGGGACGAAACGACCCACCGCCTACCGGGGCCCCGTTCGGGGCCCTTTTCGCAATCCCCTACATCGCAACGACCTGAGCGCATGCGTTCGCGCCGGACGGCGAGGAACGCTTCCTGCATTCCTCGTCGGCACGATGAATCCGGAGCATCGCGCGGCCGTCCGCCGTTCCTTCACGCCGCTCGCGTTGCTTGCGGGCGCGATCGCGGCGGCACTGAGCTGCGCCGACCCGTCGCCCCTCGGCGTCCCAGCCTTTCAGAGAGGTGGCAAGTGGACGCCCCCCCCTACGTCCACCGGCGGGTCAGCCCTGGTCGTCTGCTCGCAGACCTACGACTCCGTAACCCAGGTGATCGGACCCGCGGGCGGGCTCATCGCCGTCGGCCACCACTTTCTGTGGGTCGATTCGATGGCGCTCGCCGACACGGTGCGGATCACTGCCGTGGCGCCGGCGGACACCGTGCGGTGGGTGCGCTTCCAGCCCGACGGCCTCCAATTCAAGACCAACGGCGCCGGTTGGTCGGCGATCCTCTATACGAGCTTCAAGGACTGCGGCGTACCGACGGCCGATACGCTGCGGATCGCGCAGGTCACCGACTCGCTGACCATCATCAGATACTTGCGTGCGCCCGACTCCACGTGGGTGCGGGTCAAAAAGAACGCGTGGAGCCAGGCCAATCAGTATGTCGCCGGGGTGCTGCACCATTTCTCCCAGTACGCCGTCACGTGGTAGGAGCCATATGAACTGGAATCGCATACTGGTCCCGCGGTGGTTGCTGGGGCTCGCGCTGGCGGTCGCCGTGACCGCGGCCGTCCTGAGCTGTGCGGACCCGTCGCCGGTCGCGGTGGTTCCCCCGGCGCTCACCGCTCAAAGGGCCGCTGCCCACGGCCTGATCTCGTGTACCCCGCTCCCCTACGACTCGGTCACCAAGGTGATCGGGCCCGAGGGGGGATGGCTGGTCGCGAGCGGGCACGTGCTGTTGGTCGATTCGCTCGCCTTAAGCAGCCCGGTGAGCATCACGGCCGTGGCGGCGTCGGACACGCTGAACTTGGTGCGGTTCCAACCTGAGGGCCTGAGATTCAAGCCGGGGACCCACGGCATCGGCGCACTGGTCGCGACGAACCTCGACAACTGCAACGTACACCCCAATCAGGTGCTGCAGGTCGCCCACGTCTCCGACTCATTGAACATCCTCGACTTCCTGCCGTCGGTGACGGGGTCCGATTCGGTCGTCGTTACGAAGTACAAGACGTACCTGGGGTCTCTGTGGGTCGGCGGCCTGCTCCGCCACTTCTCGAACTACGCGGTAGCCTGGTGAGGGCGCGGTCCATGAACCTGAGGCATCTCTGGTACTCAGCACTGTTGGCCGCCGGGCTGCTCGGGTGTGACCAGCCCGGGCCCGCCGCTCCCGACGGGCCTGCTCGCAATCTCGATGCCAGCTGGAGCGACTCCTCGACCGGTCTGGTGCCGTGCCGGCCGCTGGCGTACGACTCGGTCACCCAAACGGTGGGATTCTTCGGGGCGGTGCTGCGCGTGAGTCGGCACACGCTCATCATTCCGCCGCTCGCACTGACGCACCCCGTCCAGATCACCGTCGTCGTTCCGTCGGACACAGTGAACGTGATCCGGTTCGAGCCGGAAGGGCTCGTCTTCAACTATCCGGTCATGCTCACGATGAGCTACGCGAACTGCAATGCGAGCTCCTTCACCGACCTGCGGAAGATCGCGTACACCACCGACTCCCTGCAGATCCTCGAGTATGAGCCGTCGGCGGACGATGTCTTTGGCAAGAAAGTCACCGCGCGGCTGGCTCATTTCTCGCTCTATGCCGTGTCTTACTAAACACTCGTGCGCCCCGTTCCCCTGGTTCGAGCAGCGCTCGCGCGCAGCAGGAGGATCCTCGTGAAGTTCGCGCAGCACCTACGGTACTCGGTGTGGCTTGTCGCCGCGGTCGTCGCGGTTTCGAGCTGTGGAGATCGCACGGCGACCGGTCCCGCGATTCAGGCCTCCGCCAGCACGGCGGCGCAGGGTCCGGCGGCCGAGCGGGCCGTAAAGAACGGCGGCAAGCGCACCGGGTTACTGCGGTGCGCCGCGGCGTCTGAGGATGATTCCGACGAGGAGTCCGAGGGCGAGCCCGAGAGCGAAGTGCTCGGTCCCGAAGGCGGGACGATCGGCGCGGGACCGGCCAGCCTGGTAGTCCCACGGGGTTCGCTCACGGATACGGTGACGATCACCGTGGAGGTCACTGGCGATACGGTGCGCGCCGTGCGGCTGCTGCCGCAGGGGCTCGTATTCCAGCAGCCCGCCTACCTCGTGTTGAGTTACGGCGACTGCAAAACCACCGGGAACAGTCCGAAACGCATCGCCTATACGAGCGACGCCTGGACGATCCTCGAGTACGAGCAGTCGTGGGATGATCCGCACAACAAGAAAGTTACCGGCGAGCTGAACCACTTCTCGAATTACGCTGTGGCCTGGTAGGACACCCATGGACTTGGAGACTGGCATGTCGATGCGCCCCCTTGCCCTGATCCCGCTCGCGCTCGCGCTCGTGCTGTTCGCGGCGGGATGCTCCGACGAGCGACATCCGACCGCCGTCGAGCCCCCGGGCCCGCATTTCCTCCGGTGGGCGGGGAACACCGCCCCGCTGTTCACGACCGGCGATACCTCCTTGCCGGCCAGCGACGTCGGATTTCCCATGGCGTCCCTGTCCGATGGTGGGCTCAGCCTCGATCGCAACTCGGCGACCTTCTGGGCGGTGCGCGGCGAGCAGCGCTCCATCCAGATCAATTACCTGAGCTTCACCGGGGACACCAGCTCCCCGTTCCTGCGCCTGACGATCACCGATCCGGTCTACGTGCCGGGTCGCGGCGACCTCGCGCCGGGTGATTCGGTCGAGATCACGGTGACGATCGATCCGTCCACCATCAAAGTGTCGCTCGATCCGACGGGCACGTTGTTCGGAGATCCGGCCCAGCTGCAGATCTCCTATGGCGGCGCCGACGGGGACCTGAACGGAGACGGTGTCGTAGACGCGACCGACGCCGCGATCGAGCAGCAGTTGCTGGGGTTGTGGTATTGCGAGGGAGAAGGATGCGCCTGGACCAAGATCCCGGCGACCCACTCTCTCGCGGACAAGGCGTTCACCGCGGCGTTGGCGCACTTCTCCCTCTACGCTGTGTCCTTTTAGGGAGCGACATGCGTTTCTCGCTCCGGGTTTGCACGCCTAACGCCTCGATCGGAGGTGGGGCCGGTGGGATGGTAGGACGGGACGGTCCAGCCCGGCCGGCGCCATGGACGCATCCGAGCCCGGCGGTCGATCCCACCGTCCGGCATTGTTCGAACTACGCGGTGGCGTACTGATGCCGCGCGGGATGGGGTCCTTCACGGAAGGAGTGGGAATGACGTCTCGACATTGGTGGCTGCTGGCGATCCCGGTGGGGCTGGTCGTGGCCGCCTGCCGCGATGCGACCGCGCCGCTCTCCCCGCGCGACGAGGTCGGCCCGCAGACGAACTACGTGACCGGCCCGCCGGCGAATTACGCGGCGGATTGGTTCACGCCGTGCATCCTCCAGCAAGCGGCGGATGCGCCGCCGCTCGAGACTTACCAGGTCTCCGTCTGGGTCCGCCACGACCGGGAGACGAACGTCGCGGTCAACTACCAGTCCGGCGATCCCTACCTCAGCTTCCGCATTCCCCGCTTCGGCCTGATGTGGGCTCCCGACGGGTCGCGGTTCCAGGGGAGCGATTCGGTCCTGGTGACGCTGACCCTCGATCCCGTCAACCTCTCCGTGACCTTCCAGCCCTCCGGGCTGGTGTTCTCCACCGTGTTCGCGGCGCAGCTGGTCATGTACTACGACCACGCGAATCCGGATCTGAACGGCGACGGCGTCGTGAATTGGACGGACGCGTTGTTGAAGCTGCGGCTGGGGATCTGGGGGACCAGTGAGAGATCGCCGCGATGGTTCAAGGTCGCGTCGAGGAACAACACGTCACAGCAGTTTGTAGCGGGCTACATCTACCACTTCTCGCTGTACGCGGTGTCGTATTAGTGAACGTGCGGACGCTGAGCACATTCCCGAGGGTTGGGGGAGACACACGATGGACACGTCGTCACTCGTAATCGACAAAGCGCGGCAGCTCTCCGCCGCCGGCCACCACGCCGAGGTCGTTGAGTACCTGGGCACACGGACGCAGGGGGAGCTCGAGCAGTCGGCGAGTCTCGCCTTGCTGTACGGGACCGCGCAGGCGCGGCTGGGGCGCCACGACGAAGGCCAGCGCTGGCTGGATCGGGCGTTGGACCAGGCGCACCAACGGGATGAGCAGGCCGTCAAACGGCACGCCCTGAACGCGCGGGGCGCGCTCGCCCTGATGAGCGGGCGCATCGACGAAGCCGCGGAATACTGCACGCGGGCCCTGATGGCCGCGAGCGGCGACGGCGACCTGGCCACGACGGCGCGCTGCTCGAACAACCTGGGGATCATCAGCAACCTGCGCGGGCGGCACGCGGAGGCGATCGGCTCCTGGGAGATCGCCGTGGCGGCCTTCGAGCGCGCCGGGCTGCCGCAGGGGGTGGCCGAGTGCCGCCACAACCTGGCGATTTCGTATCGCGAGCAGGGGGCGCTCGACCGCGCGCTGGCGGAGGCCGACCAGGCCGTCGCCCAGGCCGAGGCCGCCGGTGATCGCATGCTGTGGGCCATGACGCTGCGGGGGCGGGCGGAAATCCGCGTGGCGCGCGGCGAACTGGGGTTGGCGCAACGCGAGCTGGATCTGGTGCGCGAGATCCGCACCCGTGTGCCGAACCCCGTCCACGAAGCCGAGGATCTGCGGGTCGCGGCGTCGCTGCTGGCGGCCGAGGGTCAGCTGCTGGCAGCCGAGCGGGCGCTGCGCGAGGTGATCGGGCGGGCAGGGGCGCAGGTGGTGCCGCAGGTGGTGGCCGAAGCCCAGCGCGACCTGTGCCTGGTTCTGCGCCGCAGCGGCCGCAACGCGGACGCGCAGGCGGCGGCCCGCGCGGCCAGGGCCATCTTCGCCCAGCTCGGCGCCGAGCAGGAGATTCGCAAGCTCGCCAGCCTGGAGTGGGGCGACGAGTTCGCGGCCGAGCTGCGCGGCTCGCTGGCGCCACTGCACGCGGCGCAGGAATTGGCCGACGCGGGGCGCTACGCCGAGCTGCTCGCGTATCTGGGCGAGCGTCCGCAGACCGAGGTCGAGCAGTCGCCGATGCTGGCCCTGCTGAGCAGCATCGGGCACAGCCGGCTGGGCCGGCTGGACCTGGGCCAGCAGTGGTCGCAGGTGGCGCTGTCGCGGGCGCGCGTGCAGGGCGATCGCCGGCTGGAGCTGCGGGCGCTCAACGTCTGCGGCGCCATCGCGCTGGAGCGGGGCGGCATCAACGAGGCCACGTACTTCTTCACGCGGGCGCAGGAAGAGGCGATGCAGGACAACGACATGGCCACGCTCGGCAAGTGCGCCAACAACCTCGGCATCATCGCGAACATGCAGGGGGAGTACGGCCGGGCCGTGGGATCGTACACCCGGGCGATCGCGGCGTACCAGGCGGCCCGCTTCGAGGTGGGGATCGCCGAGGCGCAGCACAATCTCGCGATCGCATACCGCGAGCTGGGCAAGCTCGATGACGCGATGCAAACCGCCGACGCGGCGGTGCGCGAGGCGGAGCGGCTCGGCGACCCTCGGCTCCGGGCGCAGGCCTTGGCAGGACGGGCGGAGATCCGGGCCGTCCGCGGCGAGCCCGAGCTCGCCGTCCTGGAGGCGGAGGGCGCGCTCGCCATGCACCGGGACCTGCAGGACTTGGTCCTCGAGACGGAAGACATGCGCATCCTCGCCGTCGGACTGGGGATGACCGGCAAGGCCCAGGAGGCGACCGCGATGTTCCGCGAGGTGATCGACCGCGCGACCGAGCACGGGCGGCCCTTGCTCGTCGCCGTCGCCCAGCGCGATTTCGCGTATCTGCTGGCCCGCGAGGGCGATTTCGCGGGGGCGCGGCAGGCGGCGAACGCGGCGCGCGCGACGTTCCACCGGCTGGGGGCGAGAGTGGAGATCGAGAGACTGGATGCGTTGCTGGCGCATCCGGAGTTCGGGGCGCCCGACCTGGCCAGCTCGCGCTCGGAGACTCCGTCGCCGACCGAGGGTGCAGACGCAGGGCTTCCACCTCAGGGGATCCCGACTCCGAAGAGCGAGAGGCTTGATCGATGAGGGAGGGCCAAGTGAGGTCCAAATGACGGCCGCGCCGCTCGTCGCTTCCGCCCGGCCCCGCGGGCGTGCGCGCGCGGCGGCGTGTGCGGCGCGCCCCGCGGCGGACCTGCTCATCGACGCTCGCGCCCTGGAGCGCGCCGGGTGCATCGCTGAGGCGGTCGCGTCCTACGAGGCGTCGATCCGCGCGGCGGGAGGGGCGACGGCGGACCGGGCGGTGCTGGCGGAAGCGCTACGCCGCCTCGCCGTGGTCCGGCACCGCTGCAGCCGGTCGGCGGAAGCGCGGCGGCTGGCCCACCGCAGCTTCACCGTGGCGCGCCGGGCGGGCAGCGACGTGCTCGCCGCCGAAGCCCTGAATACGCTCGGGGGGATCGATCTCGAGGCCGGCCCGCTCGACCGCGCGCGCAGTCAGTTCCTGCGCGCCGTGCGGCTGGGGGGCTCGAGCCTCGAGTTGCGGGCCCGGGTCGAGCAGAACCTGGGGATCGTCGCCAACATCCAGGGCGACTTCGACGATGCGCTGGCCTGCTACACGCGCTCGCTCGAAGCGTACAAGCGTTGCGGCGACGAGCACGGGTGCGCGATCGCGTACCACAACCTCGGCATGGTGAGCGCGCAGCGGCGGCTCCTCGCCGACGCGGACCGCTACTTCACGAAGAGCTACGAGATCGCCGCCCGGACGGGCGACACGTACCTGGAAGGGCTGTGCCTCCTCAACTACGCCGACGTCTACTTCCAGCGCGAGCGCTACGAGGAGGCGCGCCAGAATGCGGAGGCGGCCCTGGCCCTGCTCGACCGCATCGGCGGCGACGTGGTCAAGGCGCAGGCGTACCGCATGCTCGGCATGGTCGCCCGGGAGACCGGCCACACGGGTCTCGCCGAGTCGCGGCTGCGCGCCGCGATGGCCCTGGCCGTGCGCGCGGGATCCGTGCTCAACGAAGCCGCCGCGTGCCGCGAGCTGGCCATCCTCTACCAGGCGCAGGGCCGCAATCAGGACGCGCTGGCGCTGCTGAACCAGGCGCACGCGCTGTTCACGCGGCTCGATGCGCGCGCCGATCTGGTCAACGTCGACGCGAAGGTGGCCGAGCTCGAGGCCACCTACCTGGCCGTCGTCAGCGAGTGGGGGAAATCGATCGAGTCCACCGACACCTACACCTTTGGGCACTGCGAGCGGGTCGCGAACCGTGCCGTCGCCGTGGCGCGGGCGCTGGGATTGGACGAGCGCGAGCAGACCACGATCCGGATCGGCGCCTACCTCCACGATCTCGGCAAGGTGCGCATTCCACCGCACATCCTCAGCAAGCCCGGCCCACTGACGCCCGACGAATTCGCCGTGGTGCAGATGCACCCGACGTGGGGCATCGAGCTGCTGGCCGAGATCCAGTTTCCCTGGGAGATCCAGCCGATCATCCGCTGGCATCACGAGCGCTACGATGGGACGGGCTACCCCGACCAGCTGCGCGGCGACGCGATTCCGGTGGCCGCGCAGATCGTCGGCATCGTGGACGTGTACGACGCCTTGACCACCACCCGTCCCTATCATCCGGCGCTGGCCCCCGCGGAGGCGCTCGCGGAGATCGGACGCTGGCGGGACTGGTGGTCGGAGGCGGTGTACGAGGCGTTCCTTGCCTCGGTACCCTCGTTTCAGGTCGCCGCGCCGCAGCTCGTCGCCTAGCGACCGCCCCTCCCCCGCGACTAGAACGCGCCGATGTTGAAGGGCGCGCTTTCCGCGCCTGCCAGGCCCGGGGCGCTCACCACCAGCGTATAGCCGTTTCCGAGCTGATCGATACTCAAGTCCGAAAACGTCGCGACGCCGTTGACCGCGACGACGGTCTTCGTGCCGGAGAGGGTACCGGGCAGGAGCAGGCCACCGTTGTGCCCGATCGCGATCGTGATCGCGCCGGTGAACCCCGTGAGCGGATTGCCCTGATCGTCCACCGCGGTGACCTGCACGGCGGGCCTGATGGTCAGGAATGGCAGCGTCGTCGTCGGCTGGACGGTGAACGCGAGGCGCGTCGTAGCGGGATTGAGCGCGACAACGGTGGCGAGCCATGTGCCGGGTGCGCCCGTCGAGTCGAAGAACCACGTCCACTGCGGATCGACCGCGCCCGTGGCGGCCTGCACCAGATACTCCGCGTCACCCTTCATCTGCGCGTCGTCCGCTTCGTTGACCGTGGCGAACCCCGCCGGCGTGGCGAGGCCCACCACGTGGTTCGACATCGTGACGCCGAACGCCAGCGCCCCCGTGTTGACCGGAATCGAACCGGGATCCGCGATCGTGGAGGAGGTCCCGGCGCCCGAGGCCGAGTGTCCGGGGCCCAGCGCCAGCGCGGTCGCCGAGCTCACGCCGCGCCATGCCGAGAGGAGGACACCGCCCTCCGCGATGGAGTTCGAGAAGATGGCGTGCACGGCGAGGATCGAGTCGAAGCTCGTGCTGGTGTCGGGGAAGTTGCGTACGTTCGTCGCCACATAGGTGGCCATGGAAATGCCGCCCAGGGTGACGTAATCGATCAGCGTGTAGGTGTTCCCGACCGGCGTCTGCGCGGCGTCGCTCAAATGGTCGGTCACGGTGGTGATGGTGTTGGTCGAGCCGACCCAGAAGAAGGTCGCGACAATGGCGTCGCCGACGTGCGGGTTTTGCGGGTCGAACCCCTTGCCGACGTGGGTACCGCCGTTGCCCCAGGGGATCGCGTCACCGAACACGCCGTTCTGCTGGTCGAGAGTGATCCCCGACCCGGTCGCGCTGGCCAGCGTGGGAGCGCGCACGGCGTGCGGTTGGGGACTGACGGCGTCCCGGCAGCTTGCGGCCAACAGCGAAAGAATGAAAAGCCGCGACAGCGACGCGGCGGTTGTTTTATGAAACATGATCCGCTTCTTGTTGAGGGTGCGCCATACGTTACTCGCCTGCGATGTTGCGCAAGGCCCGGGCCAGGGTGTGGCCTGGGTCTGTGCTCCGGGTCGCGCCGCGGGTGCCCCAAAGCGCGGCATCGGCGCAACGTGGGGGTGAGATATGGTGCAGCGCGGAGTTTGGCCGGCGCGGCAACGCGGTTAAGTTTGAAACGGGCAGGTGTTTGCGGGGCGGTAGCTCAGCTGGGAGAGCACCTGGTTTGCAACCAGGGGGTCGTGGGTTCGAATCCCATCCGCTCCATACCTCGTGGCTCGTCGGACCCTACGACGTGAGACGATGGACGACCTTGACGACCAAGGCGCCGTTGAGCGGCCGGGACAAGGCCTGAAGCTCCGGGAACCGGAACCGCGCAAGCGGATGGGTCGTGTACCCCGAGTTCCACACCACGAACACATCGTCCCCGATGACGGGGATCCAGTGAAACCGCACGTTGAAGTCGACGCGCTCGCTTTCGTTGTCGTACTGGACGAACGCGAGCAGGCTCGCGCGGGTGTTGAAGTCGTATTCCAACCGATTCAGCAACAGCAGGGCCGTGAACCCTGCGAGCGGGAGCCGGGCCGTCGTCCGGGTGAGGTCGGTGCTCACGATCACATGCCCGCCGCCGCGCCACACGACGTTCAGCTCGAGGTCGGTGCTGCGACCGCCGTAGAACCGGCCCCAGTTCGCGAACGCGCCGAAGCCGAGGGGACGGCCGGACGACATGAAATACTGCAGCTCGTAGCGCGACCACCAGTAGCGTCCGGGTGGGACCTTCACCTGCCGAAAGATGTCAAAC
>QHVC01000176.1 GCA_003222205.1 Gemmatimonadota bacterium
GCGCGGTGTCGAAACATAGGGAAGCCTATACCTACCTGCCAGAGTCGGTGGCCGCGTTCCCCTCGCCCGAGGCGCTCGCCGAGCGGCTCGTCGCCACGGGGTTCCGGGACGTCGGCTACGAGCTGCGCACGGGCGGGATCTGCGCCATCCACTATGGCACTCGATAACCTGCGGCAGTTCATCGCCGCCATCGATGCGGGCGGCGACCTGGCGCGCGTTGAACACACCGTCTCCGTCGACAAAGAGATCACCGAGATTGCCGACCGCTGCATGAAGTCGCCCGGCGGCGGGCCGGCGCTGCTGTTCACGCGGCCGACGCTGCCAGGCGGCGCGCCGTCCCAGCTCCCCGTCGCCGTCAACCTGTTCGGCTCCGAGAAGCGCATGGCGCTGGCGCTGGGCGTGGCGTGCTTGGACGACATCGGCGCCCGCATCGCCGAGCTCTTGAACCTCAAGGTCCCCGACAGCCTGCTCGGCAAGCTCGCGATGCTGCCGCGGCTCGCCGAGGTCGCCAAGTTTCCGCCCAAGAGCGTCTCCGGCCGCCCGCCGTGCCAGACGATGGTGCACAAGGGCGGGGAGGTGGACCTCTCCCGGCTGCCGGTACCGATCTGCTGGCCGGAGGACGGCGGCCCCTACATCACGCTGGGGGGCGTGATCACCCGCGACCCCAGGACGGGGATCCGCAACGTCGGGATGTACCGCGTGCAGGTGCTGGGCAAGGACACGCTGGCGATGCACTGGCAGCGGCACAAAGTCGGTGCGTCGCACTGGCGCGAGATGGCGCAGCGGGCGGAGACAATGCCGGTGGCGATCGCGCTGGGCGGCGATCCCGCGAGCGTTTATGCCGCGTCGGCGCCGCTGCCGCCCACTATAGATGAATACCTCTTCGCGGGCTTCCTGCGCGGCGAGCCGGTGCGGCTTGCCAAAGCGGTGACGAGCGATCTCGAAGTGCCCGCCGAGGCGGAGGTGGTGATCGAAGGCTTCGTGGACCCGCGCGAAGAGCTGGTGCTCGAGGGCCCGTTCGGCGACCACACGGGGTTCTATTCGCTGGCGGACTATTACCCCAAGGTCCACGTCACCGCGATCACGATGCGCGAGGATCCGCTGTGGCCGCACACCATCGTGGGCCGGCCGCCGATGGAGGATTACTACCTCGGCCACGCGACGGAGCGGATTTTTCTCCCGCTCTTGAAGCTCACGCTCCCCGAGATCGTGGACCTGCACATGCCCGCCGAGGGGATCTTTCACAACCTCGTGCTGGTGAGCATCGACAAGCAGTATCCCGGCCACGCGTACAAGGTGATGAACGGGCTGTGGGGGCAGGGGCTGATGTCGCTCGCCAAGGTGATCGTGGTGCTCGACAAGGACGTGAACGTGCGCGACCCCAAGGAGGCGTGGTGGGTGGCGCTGAACCACATCGATCCCGAGCGCGACGTGCGGTTCACGATGGGACCGATCGACGTGCTCGACCACTCGAGCCGCGGCTTCACATTCGGCTCGAAGATGGGGATCGACGCGACTCGCAAGTGGAAGGAGGAAGGCTTCGCGCGCGAATGGCCCAACAAGATCGTGATGGACGAGGCGACCAAGAAACGAGTCGACGCGATGTGGAAGGAGCTAGGGATTGACTGAGGGCACCGGGCGTCTCGCCGCGTTCTGCGACGGCGTGTACGCCATCGCCATCACGCTCCTGGTGCTGGAGATCCGGGTGCCGCCGCCGGACGTCGTGGCGTCGGTCGGCCTGTGGCGCGCCCTCGGCGCCCGCTGGTCGTCGTACGGCGCGTTCGCGTTGAGCTTCGCCGTCATCGGGATCATGTGGGCCAACCACCACAACATCTTCCGGTACATCGGCCGCAGCGATCACATCTTCATCATCCTCAATCTGGGCCTGCTGCTGTTCACGGCGTTCCTGCCGTTCCCCACGGCGCTCGTGGCCACGTATCTGCCGGATCCCGCGGCGCGTACGCCGGCCGTGGTTCTGTACGGCGCCAACCTGTTCATGACGGCCGTGTTCTACAACGCCGTATGGCACTACGCCGCACGGGGGCGTCGCTTGCTCAAGCCCGACGCCGACCAGCGGCACGTGGATTTCGTCACCCGCGAGTATTTCTTCGGTCCGATTCTCTACGGCGCGGCGACGCTGCTCGCGTTCGTGAGCGTGTGGGTGAGCCTCGGCATCCACGCGTTGCTGGCGGGGTTGTACGTGCTTCCGAACAAATCCCGCCCGTGAGATCTGAGAGCGTCGGACGGTCGGACAGTCGGACTGTCGGACCGTTAGGCCCTACGTCGGACCGCGAAGGTCAGACGCTCGCGGGCAAGTCGCTGCTAGTCCGATACGCCAATCTCGTCCGGCTCCCGCATACCGTCTTCGCGTTGCCGTTCGCGCTGCTCGGCGTCGTGGCGGCGTCTTTCCGGTACCCGGTAGCCATTCGGCAACTGGTATTGGTTGTCATCGCCTTCACCGCGGCCCGGTTCGTCGCTATGGGGTTCAACCGCATCGCGGACAAGGACCTCGACGCCAGGAACCCGCGCACCCGCACGCGCGAGCTGCCCGCGGGGCGGTTGTCGCCGGCGCAGGCGTGGATCGCCGTAATCGTCGCGGCGATCGCGTTCGAGGCGGCGGCGTGGGCGCTGAATCCGTTGTGCTTCGCGCTGTCGCCGCTCGCGCTCGCCGTCATCACGCTGTACAGCTACTCCAAGCGGTTCACGTGGTGGTCGCATCTGTGGCTGGGGCTTGGCGACGCGATCGCGGGGCCGGCGGGCTATCTCGCCGTCGCGGGGCGGTGGAGCGATCCGTGGTGGCTGTTGCCGGTGCTGGCCGTCGCCGTGACGCTGTGGGTAGGAGGCTTCGACGTGTTCTACGCGCTGCAGGACGAGACGTTCGACCGCGCCGAGGGGCTGCAGTCGGCGGTGGTGCGGTTCGGCCGGGCCGGGAGCATCCTCCTGGCGAAGCTGATGCACGGGCTCACCGTCGTGGCGCTCTTGGTGTTCGGCTGGGCGGCGGGGTTCGGCTGGCCGTACGTCGCGGGCGTCGTGGCCGGCGCCGCGATCCTTGCGTGGGAGCACCGAATGGTGAAACCGGGGGATCTGTCGCGGCTGAACGCGGCGTTCTTCACCGCGAACGGGATCGTCAGCATCGTTGTGTTCCTCGGAGCGCTGGGAGA
>QHVC01000181.1 GCA_003222205.1 Gemmatimonadota bacterium
GCTCGGTGCCGCCGGGCAGGGTGTTCTCATAGTCCCGCCACGCCTCGATGTAGGCGATCCAAGCGTCGATATACGCGATGGCTTCCTGGTAGCACGGGAGGGCCATCGTTCGCGTGGCGGCGGCAACGGCGGCGGCCGGCGCTGCTGCGACTGCGGGCCGGGGCGTGACGGCGAGCCCGAACAGGACGGTCAAGACGGCCGGGCCGGCCCAGCGAACGCGCAAGGTGTTGAAGTGGGCGTTCATGGGACACCGCCTAGCGCACGAGGCGCGGCTCGAGCACCGCGACGGTGAATTCCGGACCCGCGCCGAGCTGCGGGACCGCGACGGACACGGCAGCGCGATCGAGCACGTGCCAGGGTCCGAGGGGCCGGTAGGTGAGCCGGGTGGTGACGGTCCCCTGCGGCGTGGGGATCACGAAGGGGTCGCCCGCCCCTGCGTCGGGGCGCACGAACGCGAGCCCGAGGAGACCGCGGCCCGGGGGATGGGCGCCGCCGATGGGGGTGAGCGAAGGGGCGAAGCCTTGGTCGGTGCGCTCGACGCGGAGGTCGTAGCGCTCGGTGAGGCTGCCGAAGCGCAGCTCCACGATGCCGGTGACCGCGCGGGCGCCGTTCTCGGTGGGGCTGGTGCGCCGGTCGCAGGCGGTCACCGCGGTGACCGCGGTGACGGCCGCAAGCGCGGCGAGGAGCAACAGGGTTTTCATGATGTCTCCTGGTTCAGGGTGAGCCGGCGGCAGTGAGCCGCCGGGACGCCCAACCTGTGCAAGGATGCCGCGACGCCGTCATCCGATTCGCGCGCGTGACACCAAAAACCCGCGCGTCACTCCCCGAGCCGGAGTGGCCGGTGTAGCTTCCCCTCTCCCATGCTCGCTTTCCTTCTTCTGGTTGACGCCGCCCAGGTCCCAGCCGACACCGGGGGCTACTGGCAGCAGCGGGTCGCCTACCGCATCACGGCGGCGCTCGACGAGTCCACAGGCGTCCTGACCGGCCACGCCCGCATCACCTACGTCAACCGCTCGCCCGACGCCCTGCACGACTTCTATGTGCACCAGTACCTGAACGCGTTCCGGCCGCACTCGCGCTGGGCGGCGGTGGACTCGGCGGAGGGACGGGAGCGGTTCCAGCACATGAAGGACCCCGATTACGCGTTCGAGCGCATCAGCGCCGCGACGCTGATGGGGGCCGCCCTCAGGCCCGATTACCCGTTCGCGCCGGACTCGACGGTAGCGCACTGGACGCTGCCGCAGTCGCTCGCGCCGGGGGATTCGCTCGTCGCCGACATCGCGTGGCAGGCGCGGCCCTCGACGCTGCCGCGCCGCCAGGGGCGGCGGGGGCGGCGCTTCGACTTCGCGCAGTGGTATCCCAAGGTCGTGGTGTACGACCGCTACGGCTGGGAGGCGCACCCGCTGTATCCGGCGGGGGAGTTCTACGGGGAGTTCGCGACGTACGACGTGACGCTGGACCTCGCGGCGGACCAGGTGATCGGCGCCACGGGCGTGCCGGTGTGCGGGGACCCGGGATGGCGGCCCGAGCGGGCGAACCAGCTGACGGCGGTGACGTATCAGCGCGACTTCTATCATCAGGGGCCCGCGCTGTCGGACTGCCCGGCGGCCGCGGCGGGTCGCAAGACGGTGCGCTTCCGGGCCGAAGACGTCCACCACTTCGCCTTTTCGCTCAATCCACAGTACCTCTACGAGGAAGGGCGGTACGGCGGGGTGGTGGTACACGTGCTGTACCTGCCCGAGGACCGCGCCACGTGGGGCGGCGGCATCGCCGTGCGCAATACCGAGACGGCGCTGGCGTGGCTCGACAGCCTCTACGGCCGGTTCGCCTGGCCGCAGCTGACCAACGTGCATCGCATCGAGGGCGGCGGCACCGAGTTCCCGATGATGGTGATGGACGGGAGCGCGGGGTTGGGGCTCATCCTCCACGAGGTCGGCCACAACTACATGATGGGCGTGCTCGCCAACAACGAGTGGCGCGAGGGGTTTCTCGACGAGGGGTTCACCAGCTTCCAGACGTCGTGGTTCTTCGAGGCGCACGGCGCGGGAGCGGCGTACCCCGGCCTGGAGCCCGACGTGTTGTTCCTCGATCTGGACCGCTGGAGCGAGCCGGTGTCGCTGGTGAGCGAACGGTTTCGCGACTTCCCCACCTATAACGCGATGGTCTACGACAAGGCACAGCTGTTCTACGAGCAGCTGCGCTACGTCGTGGGCGACGACACGATGCGCCGCATCCTGCGCACCTACTATAGCCGCTGGAAGCTCAAGCACGTCGATGAGGCGAAGTTCCGCGCGGTGTGCGAGGAGGTGTCGGGCCAGGACCTGGGCTGGCTGTTCGGCCAGTGGCTCCACGCCACTGTGTTGATCGACTATCGACTCGACAAAGTGAAGCGTTACCGGTTGCCGGACGGCAGGTGGCGGACGACGGTGACCATCCGTCGCCTCGGCGACGGCTGGATGCCGGTGGAGATCGGCGACCGCGACACCGTCTACGCCCGCGCCACCGGCCAGCCGGAGACCGAGCGCGTGGAGTTCACGACCGCACGGCGGCCGGGACGGTTGCGCCTCGATCCACGGCTCAGGTCGCACGACTGGAATGCGCTCAACAACACCGAAAGGCGTGGGCTGTGGGGGCGTGGGGATGTGGGCATACTGCGACTCGACAATCCCACGCGTGAGACGGTGCGCCGCGACAAGCTGGTGACCGCGATCCTGCCCGTCGCGTGGTTCAACGATTACGGCGGGCTCACGGTGGGGCTGCGCACGCGGCAGAACCACCTCGGCCGCTTCGAGCAGAACCTCGGTCTCGGCTCCGTGGCGACGGACGGCGAGGCGACGCACCGCGGCGGGTTCTACTTCCGCTGGGCGCACCCCATCGCGCACCCGGTGCCGCGTACCACGACGAGCGTCGCCGCCTGGAGCGTGGAGGGTCGCACCGGGGCCGCTCTGCACGCCGACCGGGCACTGCGCCGCACTTTCGTCCAGCGCAGCGACCCGCACGCCGGCGTCGACGTGCTGTGGATGGCGACGACCGACCTCGGCTACCTGGACCGGCGGCTGTGGGACGACGCCGGGACCTTCGAGGCGGGGCCCTGGGTCGCGACGACGACTCCCGCAGGAGGCGCGCTGTGGCGGGCCGCGGCGTCGCTGCACGGCGGCGTGGTGTACTGGAACCCCCGGGGCGGCGTGGTCGCGACGAACGCCTACGACTTCGAGGGCTACGTGCGCGGCAGCGCCGAGGCGAGCGTGCGGCGCCCGTTCGTGGCGGGGACGGGCCTCGGCGTGCGACTGTACGCGGGGGGTTACGGGGGGGCGTCGCCGCCGGTGCGCCAGCGGCGCATCGCGCTGGCCGGCGCGGACCCGTACGCGACGTTCGTCAATCCGCTGCTGCGCAGCCGCGGGGCGCCGCTCGCGCGGCCCGGTTTCTATTATCACGCGCCGGGCGGGCCCAACCTGCGGGGCTTCGCGGACGATGTCGGCGGTCGCTGGGCGGTGGCGGTAAATGTGGAGGTAACCAGGCCCCTGCTCAGCCGGGAGCGGGGTCCGCTGCGCCAGG
>QHVC01000182.1 GCA_003222205.1 Gemmatimonadota bacterium
TCGTCGCCGTGCACCCCACAGAGATCTACGAGACCGCGGTGATGTTGCTGGTGTTCGCCTGGCTGTGGCGGCACCGCGACCACCGCCACGCCACCGGATGGTTGTTCGCGGTATATCTGGTGTGCGCCGCGCTCGAGCGGTTCCTCATCGAGTTCATCCGCGCCAAGGACGACCGCGTACTCGGGGCGTTCACCGTCGCGCAGGCGACGAGCGTGGCGCTCGTCCTGGTGGGACTCTCCCTGGTCAGAGTATGGACGACGCCGGAGCCGGTGCCGGTCCGCGCCGAGGCGCTAGGCGCGAGGGGGGGAGCGCCGCAACCGCGACCACGCCAGCCCGAACACCAGTAGCACGACCAGCACGCCCTGCAGCGCCAGCGACTGCACCGTCGGGTAGATGCCCAGCTGGGGCCAGCGCGGCCAACCCTCCAGCACCGTGAGTCCCACGAGCCCCGCTTCCTGCAGATCCTTGACCCCCTGCCCCGCGAACACGAACGCCATGTAGTAGAGCAGCGCTCCGGTGACGCCGAAGAACGCCTTCATCGGCAGTCGCATGCCGTAGCGATTGATGGCGACGTAGAGGATCACGAGCACGGCGGCGCCGAGGGCGATGCCGCCGACCACCGCCCCCACCTCGCCGCCGCCGGCGGAGGAGAGTAAGGCCTTGTAGAACAGGATGGTCTCGACGCCCTCACGGTAGACCGCGAGGAAGGCCACCGACGCCAGGGCCAGCCCCGACTCCGAAGACAGCGCGCCCTGCATCTTGCTCTTCAGGAACGCGTTCCAGCGGTCGGCTTCGATCTTGGAGAGCACCCAGTAGCTCACGTAGAACAGCACCGCGACCGCCACGAGCATCGTGAAGCCCTCGAGGGCCTCGCGCTGGCCGGGCGTGACGTGGAACAACAGCTCGATGACGACCGCGGTCGCGGCGCTCGCGGCCACGGCGAGCCACGCCCCGCGCGCCACCTCATGGCGCCGGTCCGCCGCGCCGGCCTTTCCCAGGAACGTCATCAAGGCGCCGACGATGAGGATGGCCTCGAACCCCTCGCGCACCAGCAGCAACAGCGACTGCGCCAGCAGGTTGGCGCCCGATCCTTTGTCGGAGACGGTCCGCTCGGCACGCTCTAAGTCCGCGAGCAGCGCGCGGTGCAGCGCTTCGAGCTCCGCCGCTGCCGCGCCCGCGGCAGCCCGCGCCTGCAGCCGCGCAAACTCGTCCTCGAGGCGTGAGGTGAGGCCGGCGTTGCGCGCGCGCAGGTCCGTCTCCACCTGCTCGAAGGTGAGGTACGCCGCGAAGACCATCCGGTCGGATCGGGCCGCGACGGCGGAGTCGAGCTGGTGGCGCACGGTGGTGAAGACGCCGGCCGTCGCGGACCCCCCGAACTGGAGCGTCGCCGCGTACGCCGCCACCGCCCAGCGATCCGAGTCGGGCAGGGACTCCTCGAACTGCGGCATGGCCGTCCCGGCGACGCCGATCGTGACCTTGCGGTAGATGTCCACGAGCGAGAGCCGGCTCATCGCCGCGGGGTCGGTCAGGTCCGCGGGTGGCGGCCCCTTGACCGTGGGCGCCTTGGGGCCGTCGCCGCGTCCCTGGTCGCCGTGGCAGTTGGCGCATTGCTCGCGGTAGACCTGGGCGCCGCGCGCGGGGGAGGGCGGCCGGGTGGGGAGCGGGACGATCGCGCCGCCGGCGGTCCGGGCGATGCGGTCGGCGACGTCGTTGGCCACACGCTCCACCGAGTCGGCGGCGGCCGCGGCGGCGAACAGCGCCACCAGGCGCCCGAGCCCCGAGTCGGCCGCGGCACGGGCGGCGCGCGGCAGAAACGGCACGTCGAACCGGGCCTGCTCGATGAACTGGCGGGCTTCGTCGACTTCCGCGGCGGACGTCACCTGTCCCGGGGGGCCGGGCACGCCCACGCGGTATTCCTTGGCGGCGAGCGCGACGGCGGCGACGACGCGCCGCGCCGCCGACAACGAATCAGTGGCCTGCCCCGCGAGTGGCGCGGCGACGCAGACCACGAACGACAGACCGAAGTGGAGCTTACGACGAATCAGAGTGGTTCTCAAAGAAGACGGCGCGAATACTAGAGCCGTCCTGATGGGAATTCAAGCAACCGCGTACGTCGTGTGCTGTGGTGCGTCGCTATTGCGCACCCACTCCGGCCGTTTCCCGGGCCTTCACGACGCCGGTCACGTAGAGGAGTAATCCGATCGCGCTCGCGATGGTGAGAAACGCGCCGAACCCCAGGACCTTCAAGGCCCCCATCCCCCCCTTGAGGAACACGAAGGCGAATGCGGCCACGGGCAGCAGGCCGGCCGCGAGGCCGACGCCCTTCGTGCTTTTGCCGGTGCCGGCCCGCACCAGGAAATAGACGGCGAGGAGAGGGATCAGGTACAGTCCATAGATCGCATAAGTCACCGCCGGAGTCCCCTGGCTCGCTTGACCGGTCTCATTCCCCATCTCCGCGAGCGAGCTCCCCAACCCCGAGAGCGCTTGGACGATGTCGGGAATTTTGTAGCCGGGAATCGTGAACAAGCCGCCGATGCTCACCCACGGCAGGAAAAACGCCAGAATCAATGCGGCAGCGCAGATGTTTTCGACCTTGGCGAAGAGCTTCATGGGGTCCCTCCGTGGGGAAAGGCACTCCCGACCCGCTCGAGTTCCTGCAGGGACTACAATTCACCCTCCGCCACGGCCCGCGCAAGTCCCACGTCACACTTCCACGACGGCCATCGCGATGGCGGCCTCGTGCGTGTGCGACAGGGACAGCAGCACGGCCTGCGCCGGTCCCGGGACAAGCTATGCGTTCCTCGTCGTGTTGATGTGATCCCCCGATACTGCTGCCCTAGCCCGCTGGAACTATCGATGATACAGTTGTTATAGTCACCACGGTGCTCGCCTTGCCCGAGCTGGCGGGGATCGTCCGCGGGGCGGACACGGACCGCCTCGACCTTGCACCACAGGCGGCGGGATTGCTGGCCATCTCCTTGGGCCTATCGCGACTGTTCCCGGATGATCGCGAGCTGCTCGTCCGCGGGTTCGTCATCTACGACGCGCTGTATGCGTGGCTCCTGCACGCCAAGGGGGAGCGTCATTCCTGGAACCCGCAACGCGTCCCCGCCCAGGCCTGATGTCGTGAACGACCCCGCGGCCGGGCGTTGGCTCCTGCTGTTCCACCAGATCCCGCCGAAGCCCGACTACTTCCGTGTGAAGGTGTGGCGCAGGCTGCAACGGATCGGCGCGGTGGCGGTCAAGAATTCCGTGTGGGTCCTCCCGTACAACGATCAGGCGGTCGAAGACTTTCGCTGGCTGCTGCAGGAAATCGTGGATGGTGGTGGCGAGGGGTCGGTGTGCCGAGGGGACTTCGTGGACGGCCTGAGCAACCGTGACGTGGAAGCGTTGTTCCACAAAGCCCGCGCGGCGGACTACGCCGCCATCGCGCGCGATGCGAAATCTCTGACGCGCAAGGCGGCCCCCGT
>QHVC01000183.1 GCA_003222205.1 Gemmatimonadota bacterium
CCGCCACAGGTCTATCCCTCCAGGAACACCGCGGATTGACACGACGCAAACAGTTCCTTGAGCATCGACGCGGTCGCCGGGCTCTACTCCCTGGACGATGAACGCCAGTGGGCTCAGCCCGGTCGGCGTCGGCGCCAACTGCGGCAGGCAGAGGCTTTGGTTGGGGCTGAACGGGGCGCTGCCTGAGCCAACGAACGGCGGAATAGCCTGAGTACTCGGACAGTTGTGCTCGTTTGCGGTGCTCTGAGCGAGCAGTGTCGAGGCGGCAAACGACAACGTGCTTGCGACAACAAACGGCATCAGGAGCTTGCTCATGGTCTTTTCTCCTTGCGTCGGTTGTTTTTCAAGCCGTCATGGACAGCCCGACGGTCCTTCGGAGCAAGTCCGGTACCAATTGACAGTCACGCACGACGCCGGTGGCACCGATGCGTCAGCGCAACACCCCCACAGGACGGTCATTGTCGGATGGAGCCTTGCGGCACCAAGGCAGCGCCCGCTCCGACCCGCACTTGCAACGGCAATCCCACCGGCGTCGAGTCGTGCCACATCGTGATCGCCACCGCGCGGGGCAGCAGCGTCGTCCGCGGCCACTCCTCGAGCCATTGCGGTAGGCTCGGGGCGAGCGCCCGGACGTCCCAGCGCGTCACGTCCGGGACGGGGATCGTAACCACAGCAGCGGGCACGCGGCCGACCGGCGTCGCGGAGAGCTCGAGCCCCCCCCCGTCCGCGGTCGGCCCAACGGTGAGCAGCCAGTCGTAATCCGGGTCCAACGGTGGCCCGCCGCCGGCCGTCACGAACGACAACCGGCCCGCGTGCAGCGTGAACAGCGGGTCCCCCGGCCGTTGCGGCGCGCGGGCGCTGCGGAGCGCATCCTGGAGCAGCTCCCGGAACGCGCGTCCTTGCTGCACCGCCCGCAGATCCGCGCTGAGGCGGGCGTGCGCGTCGTAACTCACCTGCGCCGCGCCGTAGGCCAGCAGCACGATGAGACTCGTGAGCACGATCGCCACCATGACTTCGAGCAGAGTGAAGCCGGATGCACGCGTCACGGGGGAAGCCTCGTGCGAAGCAAAGAAGCCGCCAGGCCTCGGCGTTTCGCCGGGCCTGGCGGTGGTACGAAACTGTCGTTGTCAGCGCTAGTCGGTAGAGCCTGCGACGCACCCACCGAAAGTCTGTGAAGCATCAATGTAGAAGTGCTCCTGCTGAAGAAACACCTGACCAGTTCCGAGGTTACCATCGCCTCTGGCTAACCGGATCTGCACCGTAACCGTGCTGCCGGGCGTGACCTGTTTACACCACTGGTAGTTCACATTGTTATCATGAAAATCGTCAAGAACCCCATGTCTTTGCAGCGCGATCCATCCGGGCACCGCACCGAAGGCGCCGCCGGGGTTGCAGAAAGCTCCGTCAACGAGGCAAGTCAGCAAGATCTGGCTGCCGTTGTGCGCGTCCCCGGTTGCCGAGACGGTCACGTACAGCGTATCACACGTATCTGGTACGTCAACCGTCTTGGTATAGACTGAGATCCCCGGGGGAGCGAGGGTGGTCTCGTCCTCGTTGCCATCCCACCTGCGGAACTCAGCCGACAGACGCAGCAAGGTAAGATCGGCGCACCACATCGCCGCGGGTACGGCTACGGGAGAATCCTCTACACCCAACCAAGTGGCAAGCGGTACCACCGGAACTGTCGCGAGCGGCGCGTCCACTGCGAGATTCAGCAGCACGTCACCGACCCCCGGCCATGCAGTGGCTGGGACCCGCGGCCGTGCCGCAGCCGGCGCGGCCACTCCGATACACAGCGACACCAGCAACAAGCTGCTCAGCGATTTCATGCTCCACGCTCCTTTCCTCATCGGGCCAGTGAGGGACCGGTTGTGCGGAGCCATAGGCTTCCCCAGGTGCCATCTGACGGGCGGCAGGCCCGACGTGAGCCTCGTAGAGGCGTCGGAGTGGCGCATTCCTGACGGCCCCGCATCCAGAGGGCCTCAAGAGCAAAGCGCGTGCCCCACGGCCGGCGTCCATTGCGGGGCAGAGTTGTGGCTGTAAACGACCGAACGGGGGGCCGTCATGGTGCTCACACCATGGCGGGACTGCTCCAACAGCATCGCGCCCTGACCATGGCGCGACCACCAGAGGCTACTGTCTCGAAGGAGTCACGACGCTCGGATCTTCTTGAACCGCCCCGCGTCGATGCCGTGCTGTTTGAGCTTGATGTGGAGGGTCTTGTAGTCGGTGCGCAGGCGCCGCGCCGCTTCGGTCTTGTTCCCCTCGCAGGCCTGGAGGGCCTGGCGGATCGCCTGGCGCTCGGCGTCCGCCGCGGCGGCGTCGGCGATCTCCTTCAGCGACGGCCCGAGCGCGGTCGGACCGCTCCGCGGTGTGGACACCCGGGACCCGTCGAGGAGCGAGAGGTGCTCCCGCTCGATCACCCCCGCCGCCAGGAGGGTGGCCCGGCGCATGACGTTGCGGAGCTCCCGCACGTTCCCCGGCCAGGAGTGACGCAGCAGCACCTGCGCCGCCGCCGCCGAGATCTCGCGGCACGGGCGCCCGAACTCCACACTGGCGTCTGCGACAAAAGCGTTCGCCAGGTGCAGGATGTCGTCCCGCTCCCTCAGGGGGGGCAAGGTGATGACGAATTCGTTGAGCCCGTAGTAGACATCCTGGCGGAACCGGCCCGCCCGTACCGCCAGCTCGAAGGGGACACTGGAGGCGGCGATGGCCCGCACATCCACGCGGATCGGCGTCTTGCCGCCGAGTGGCCGCACCTGTCGTTCCTCCAAGGCCCGCAACAGCGTGGACTGCGCGGGGAGGGGAAGGTTGACGATCTCGTCGAGGAACAGGCTGCCGCCGTCGGCAAGCTGGAACCGTCCCTCGTTTCGCTCGGAGCCGAAGATCTCCGCCTCGATCTGCGTGTCGGTTGTCGCGCCGCAGTCGATGGCGATGAACGCCTGCTCGCGTCGGGCGCTCAGCTGATGGATCGCCCGGGCCACGAGCTCCTTGCCGGTGCCGGTCTCGCCCTCGATGAGGATCGTGAGCGGGGAGTTGGCCACCTGCTTGATCTGCTCGACAACCTGTGCCATTCGCGGACTCGGGGCCATCAACCACCGCAACGGGCTTTGGATGATCTGGTTTGCCTCCAGCAGCTCGCGCGTGCGCTCCTCGACGGTTCGCTCCAGCTCGTTGGCCCGGCGCTCCAGCGCCTGCTGCTGCTGCCTGACCTGGCGACTCACCTCGTTCATCTGAATCGCGCGGCCCAACGACGCCACGAAATAATCCCGGTCGATCGGCTTCTGGACAAAGTCGCAGGCCCCGCGGCGCAGGGCCTTCACCGCCAGGGCACGCTCGCCATGCCCGGTGATCATCAGGGTGGGCGTGTCGGGCCGCAGCGCCCGGATCTCGGCCAAGAGCGCGAACCCGTCCATCCCGGGCATCTTGA
>QHVC01000061.1 GCA_003222205.1 Gemmatimonadota bacterium
TTCCCGATTCCCCTGCCGCGCCGCGATGGCGCCCAGGTACCCGAGGTAGTCCATCGAGCCGAGGCCCTCGTTGACGAAATGCAATGAGGCGCTGCGGCCGGTCGGTCCCTCCCCCAGCAGGCCCTCGAACTCGCGGCGGGCGTCGTCGAGCCGACCGGCCGCGTACGCCACGAGTGCAACATGGGACCGGTGGGCGGCGGACGCCGCCTCGGCGGGGGGCCGCGCCGCGAGCCACCGGCGGGCCCGGGCCAGCACCGTGTCGGCCGTGGCAGCGTGGCCGTGGGCCCGCAGCTCGGCGGCCGCGCGCACCATGACGTCGGTCGGTGTCGCGCCGAACTCCGGGGAGAGGGTTTCGTTGGCCTCGACGAGGTGCGCGACATCCTCCGCTCGGCCCAGCGCCGCGAGGGCGGCGGCCTGGGCAGTCACGATCTGCGGGTTACCGGGGAATCGCCGTGCCCCTTCGAGCGCCTCTTTGAGCTCGCGGCGATGATCGCCCAGCATGTGCAGCGCGGTGCTCAGGTCGTACCAATACACCCACCAGCCGCGGGTAAACCCGCGGTCGGGGCCCAGGGCGGCGAGGGCGTTCACCGCGTCGCGCGGCCGGCGGAGCGCCATGGCGTCCTCCGCGAACAGGTAGAGCGCTTCAGAGGCTGGCGCGAGAGTCGCCATCGCGCTCGACGCCTGGAACGCTTCGGCCCGGTCCCCCCGGCACGTCGCCAGCACCCAGGCGAGGTAGTAACGGTCGAGCGGCGCCAGCCGTCCGGCGTGCCGCTCCACGCCACGGCCGACGGAGTCCGCCGCCGCGTAGTCCCCGAGGTTCATGTACGCGTTCGCCGCGAAGATCAACGGCAGCTGGAACGTCGTGTCCTCCGCCGCCGCGCGCTCGAAGCGGCGGATCGCGCCGGGCGAGTCGAACTGGACGAACCGGTCCAGCCCCGCGATGAACTCCTGGTAGGCAAGGAAGTTCGGCGGTTGACTGGCGGTCGTTGCCCACCGGCTCAGCCGGGAGTCGAACAGGGTGGCCAGCGCCGCCATCACCCGTTGGCGCACCGCCTCCACCGCGCCCAGCGGCCGGGCCTGCGGCGCGGCTACGGGATCGAGCGCGCGCAGGATCTTCCCGTCCCGGGCGGAAGCGATCTGGATCTGGAAGCGGATGCTGTCTCCCTGCCGGTAGTAGACGCCCGAGACCACTGTGCCCGCCCCCATCTCGCGGCCGAGGGCCCGGATGCCAGCGGCGTCGAGGTGCCCCGCCCCCGGGTCGGGCGCGCCGGACGCGAGCGATGACGCCATGACGGAAATCGACGGGACAACCTCGACGAGACCCGTCTGCGCGAGCCCCTGCGTCACCCAGTCGGCCGTCATGTGGCCGAGGTTGTCGAGGGCGGGGTCGCCCGTACGGTTCTCGATGACGGCCACCACGACGCGACGCTCGTTCAAGCCGGGTGCGGGGCGGCGCAGCAGGAGCGCGCCCGCAACGCCCGCGACGCCCAGCACCGCCGCCGCGCCGGCGAGGCGGCGGCCGCGGCGACCCGCGAGGAAGCTACGGCTCGGCCTGCCGGTGCGGTGCGCGGCGCCACCCAGGGCCGCTGCGAACTCCGCCGCGGTCGGGAAGCGATCGTCAGGGAATGGGGCGAGGGCCCTGGAGATGGCGTGCTTCACGGCGCGTGCCACGTCAGTCGCCGCGCCGCGGAACACGCCACGCGACTCCAGGGCCGACCAGTTGTAGATCAGCCGCTCGCCCAGCGTCGGGACGGGCGGCTCTCCCGCGAGCATCTCGAACAGGACGCAGCCCAGGCTGTACACGTCGCTGCGCGCATCGGCGGGCAGGCCCATCGCCTGCTCCGGGCTCATGTAGCCGGGGGAGCCGATCGCCTGCCCGGTCTTCGTGAGCGGCACCGTCCCCGCGACGCTGATGGCGCGCGCGATGCCGAAATCAGCCACGATCGCGTGGTCGCCCTGGAGCAGGACGTTCTCGGGCTTGATGTCGCGGTGCACGATCCCCTGCGCGTGGGCGAAGGCCATGGCGTCGGCCACGTCGCGCGCGATGTGCAGGGCGTCGTCCAGCGGCAGCGCCCGGTCCCGGCGGAGGCGGTGGCGCAGCGACTCGCCCTCCACGTACGGCATGACATAGTAGAACAGCCCCGACGCCTCGCCGGCCGCGAAGATGGGGACGATGTGGGGGTGACTCAGCTTCGACGCGAGATCCACTTCCCGGACGAACCGCTCGCGCAGCAGCCGGGTGGAGAGCTCGGGGTCGAGCACCTTGACGGCCACGCGGCGGTGCGGGTGCTGCTCCACCGCCAGGTAAACCCGGGCCATGCCGCCCGCGCCGATCTCTCGTTCGACGTCGTAACGGGGTGCCAAGCTCTCGCGCAGGGCGTCGAGCTCGTCGAGCATGGTTTGAAGTTAGCGTTCGGCCGCCCCGCGAGCTACAATTGCCGCGTGAACGGCGGCGCCCTCGTACGGCAGAAGTTCCTGCGGCTCGTGGCGTACTACGCGGTGATCGGCCTCGCCGCATGGCTACTGGTGACCTTCGCCCCCGGCGTCCCGCAGCTGCTCGAACGGTTCCGCGACACGTCGGCGCTCGGCGCGCTCGCCCAGCGCGGCCGCGGCCTCGTGGCAACGGGCGGCGCCCTGCCGGCGCTGTCCGACGCCGAGTGGGCCCTCGTCACCCTCCTGTCCATGCTCACGGCGCTGGTCCTGGTCCTGCCGGTCGCCTGGGTGTACATGCTCACCAAACGCCGGTCTGGCTACGACCAGTCCGTGGTGCAGACCGTGATCATCCTGCCGATGACGGTCGCCGGCACCGTCATCCTGGTGCAAAACAGTCTGGCGCTGGCCTTCACGCTCGCGGCGATCGTGGCGGCGGTCCGGTTCCGCAACACGCTGAAGGACACGAAGGACGCCGTGTACATCTTTCTCGCCCTCGCCGTCGGCGTCGCCGCGGGAGTGTTCGCTCCCAGCGTCGCCGCGGTGATGTCCCTGCTGTTCAACGTCGTCGTGCTGCTGCTCTGGACCTTCAACGTGGGCGACATCTATGCCGACCAGCTCGGGGCGGACCGCGCCGCGCGGCTGGGCCCGAGCCTCCAGAAGGAGAAGCGGTTCAACGGCGCCCTGCTCATCCACGCGAGCCGCCTCGAACCCGCGCAGCGGGCGGCGGAGGCCGTGCTCGAGGAGCAGATCAAGCGCTGGAAGCTCGCCGGCACAGTCCCCGGCGCGGGGGGCGGAGGGGGCGCGTCCACGCTCGAGTACCTCATCCGGATCAAGGATGAGCGACGTGTCACCGCGCTGCTCGACGCCCTCAAGCAGCAGGGCGCGCCCGATATCGTGTCCGCCGAGTTTCGGCCGCTCCCGGAGCAGGACCGGTGACGCGTCCGGGCGAGCGCGTGGCGATGGGCGTCGTGCTGGCGGCGCTGGCACCCTTCCGCACTCTCCCGCTCCCCGCGCAGACCGCGCCGGCCGGCCGAACGACGGTCATCGCGGGCGCGCACTACCGGGCGGGGTGGCTCCACCGCCTGTTGCTGGGCGCCCACTACCGCGACCTGTGGACCGCGCCCCTCGAGGTCGATGTGCTCGACCTGTCGCGCGTGGCCGGCGGCCTGACGCCGAGCCGCTGCGGCGGCCGGCGCCAGACCATCTCCCTGCGGCTGCTGGGCGCGGACGGGCGGGAATACGTGTTTCGCTCCGTGGACAAGGATCCCACCCTGGCGCTCCCGCCGGAGCTGCGCGCGACATTCGCGCGTTCCATCATCCAGGACCAGATCAGCTCCGCCCATCCGGGGGGCCCGCTGGTGGTGGCCCCCCTGCTCGACGCGGCCGGCGTGCTGCATGCCGAGCCGCGGCTCGTCGCCCTGCCGGACGACGCGCGCCTGGCGGGCTTCGACTGCGTGCACGCCGGGATGCTGGGGATGATCGAGGAGCGCCCGACCGAGCCCCCCGACAACGAGCCGGGGTTCGCCGGTGCGGCCGAGCTGGCGAGCACGAAGAAGCTGTTCGAGCACCTCGAGAACGACGCCGATCACCGCATCGACTCCCGCGCGTTCCTCGCGGCCCGGTTGATGGACGTCTTCATCGGCGACTGGGACCGGCACCACGACCAGTGGCGCTGGGCCCGCTTCGATTCGGGCGGGGTGCACTGGTGGCGGCCCATTCCCCGGGACCGCGACCAGGCGTTCGCGCGCCTCGACGGCGTGCTCGTCTGGGTCGCGGGGTTCTACCAGCCGCAGCTGATCGGCTTCGGCGAGGATTACCCGAGCATCTGGCGGATCACCTACAGCGGGCGGGTAGTGGACCGGCGTCTCCTGGTGGACCTCGAGCGGTCCGTGTGGGACTCCACGGCCCGGGCGCTCCAGGCGCGCCTCACCGACTCGGTGATCGACGCCGCCGTGCGCAGGCTGCCTACAGCGTACTACCGCCGGAGCGGACTGGGGCTGGTGCGCGCGCTGCAGCGGCGGCGGGACCGCCTCCCCGAGATGGCGGGCCGGTTCTACGCGCTCCTCGCCGCCGAGGTCGAGGTGCACGGGACCGACAAGCGCGACGTGGCGGAAGTCGAGCGCCGGAGCGACGGGCGCGTCGCCGTGCGGCTCTCCCGGCCCGGCGCCGCGCCGTACTTCCGTCGCACCTTCGACCGCCGGGAGACGGAGGAAGTCCGGCTGTACCTGCACGGGGGCGACGATCGCCTCGCGGTGCGCGGATCGGACGGGTCCGGCCCCGTGCTGCGCGTGATCGGCGGCGCTGGGGACGACGAGCTGGCGGATTCGTCTCGCGGCGGGAGGACGTGGCTGTACGACGACCGGGGAGACAACCGGTTCACCCGCGGCCCCGGCACGAGGGTGGACCGCAGGCGCTACGAGGCGCCCCCTCTCGATACGTCGTCGCTCGCGCCGCCGCGCGACTGGGGATCGCTGTGGCTGCCGCTCGCGTGGGTCAGCTACGCGCCCGACATCGGCCTGTTCGTCGGGGGAGGCATGACGCGCACGCGATACGGGTTCCGGCGCCTGCCGTACCGCTCGCAGGTGCAGGTGCGCGCGGGATACGCGACCGACGCCCAAACCTATCGGGCCGAGCTGCGGGCGGAGTTCCCTGGCCTCCTGGCTCCCGCCAGCGTCTCGCTGCGCGCCCGCGCGTCCGGGCTCGACGTGATCCGCTTCTACGGCTTCGGCAATGAGACCGTGGACACGGGATCGCTCGCATTCCACAAAGTGAAGCAGCAGCAGTACCTGGTCGCGCCGGCGCTGGAGCTCGGGGGGGAGCGGGCGGCGCGGGTGTCCTTCGGCCCTGTGTTCAAGATCGCGCGCACGCGGCTCGAGGCCGGGACGCTGGTCGAGGCGATCCGTCCCTACGGCGTCGCAGAGTTCACGCAGATTGGGGCTGCGGGGGACGTCCGGTTCGACACGCGCGATCGGCCACAGGCCGCGACGCGGGGCGTCGCGTTGCACGTCGGCGGCAGCCTCTACCCGCGGGCGCTCGACGTGACCGCGAGCTTCGGCGAGGCTCACGCCGAAGTGGCGACGTATCTGACGGCGCCGGTCGCGCTCCGGCCGACGCTCGCCCTGCGGGTCGCGGGAAAGAAGATCTGGGGCCCCTACCCGTTGCACGAAGCGGCCTACGTGGGCGGCTGGAACACCGTGCGCGGCTTCCCCGAGGGTCGTTTCGCCGGTGGCGCCGCCGCGTACGGCAACGTGGAGCTGCGGCTGTCGCTCGCGAAGTTCTTCCTGCTGCTCCCCAACGAGCTCGGCGCGTTCGGCCTCGCCGACGCGGGGCGCGTGTTCGTCTCCGGTGAGACCTCGGACCGCTGGCACGCCGCCGCGGGAGGCGGCGTGTGGATCGCGTTCCTGAGCCGCGCGAACACGCTGTCGGTGGCCGCGGTGCACAGCGCCGAGGGCACCCGCATCTACGCGCGGGCGGGCTTCTCGTTCTGACGATGCCGCCGCTCGCGGAGTGGAAGGGCGACGTCGCGAGCCTGGACCTGCTGAATCGCATGGTGGGCGACGACCTGCCCCTGGGCCTGCGCTCGGGTCCGGTGGAGCTGTCCTTTCAGCGCGACACGTATTTCGATGCGCCGGACTGGACCCTGCGGCGCCGAGGGGTCACGTGCCGGTTCCGGGTCCGCGTGGACGACCGGCGGCTCCTCAGCGTGCACACGATCGGGCGTCCGGAGGCCGGCGCTCCGCTGGCCGTCTCCTGGACATCGCAGGCCGAGGTCCCCGAGCTGGACGGCGCGCAGGCCCTGGCGGGGGCATCGGAGCCCGCGCGCCGGCTACAGGCGCTGATCGACGCCGCGCGCCTCATCCCCCGCATCCAGCTCGAGACCGAGCGCCGCGTGCGGCGGACCCGGCCGCGCTGGTGGCGGCGGGCGCGCTACGATCTCGTCTACGACGTGGTGACGGTGCGCAGTCACGAGCTGGCGCGGACGTTCCAGGAGCTGAAGATCCGGCAGCTCGCCGCGGGATGGCCCCGCCTGGACGACGTCTGCCGGGCGTTCCAGGAGCGCTACGGGCTGCGCCCGCTCCTGGTGGGCAAGGTAGACCGCGCGGAGCGGCTGCTCCGCGAGCTGGAGAGCGACGCGCTGGTGCGCGCCGCGCGGGGCGGCGGGGAGGTCGCCGTGGTCGTGCTTGAGGAGGGCCGCGTGGCCCTGCTCACGGACGACACCCAGCTGAGCCTGCCGGTGCGGGGCGGCCGCGGCGAGGACGCTTGTCGGGAAGTCCTGCGGGCGACTTTCGGGAGCTCCGACGGCCAGGTGCGATTCCTCGGGACGGCGCCGGGCTCGGGCCTGCGCCCGGCGCTGGAGGTTTGGCTGGCCCGGCGCGGGTCCGGAGCGGGCGGGGGGGGCGTGAGCGAGCGGCTTCGGTGGCTGCCCTTGGAGGAGGTGCTCGCCGCTGCCGGCGCGCCGAGCCTGCGCGACCCGCGCACCCTCGCCGCGCTCACCGTGACCGCGCGCTCGGAGGTGCTCGGCAAGTGGACGCCGGTCGCGCCGAACACGGCGGCAGAGCCGAGCACCGGCGCGCGGCGGATCCGCCTCTCCGACGTCGGTCTCCGCTCGCCGCTCGTCGGTCCCGCCCTGCCGGGGGCCGAGCATTTTCTCAACAGCGACCTCAGCCTGCTCGAGTTCAACGGCCGCGTGCTCGCCCTGGCGGAAGACCCCGCCGTGCCGCTGCTCGCGCGGGTGCGGTTCCTGTCCATTCTGAGCGCGAACCTGGACGAGTTCTTCATGGTCCGCGTCGCGGCGCTGAGGCAGGCCGCGGCCGTCGCCGAGCCCGGCCGAGAGGGGCTGTCGCCCGAGGAGTTGCTCGACGCGATCGCGGTCCGGATCCGCGGGCTCGTCGAGCGCCAGGCCCGCTGCCTGCGGGTCGCGTGCCTGCCGGAGCTCGCCGCCCACGGCGTGCAGATCCTGCGCTGGGCCGAGCTCACCGAGCCGCAGCGGGAGAGCCTGCGCCGCTACTTCACAGAGCAGGTCTTCCCCATCATCACGCCGCAGGCGCTCACGCGGGCGCCCGGCCATCCCTTTCCGGTGATCCCTAACCTGCGCCTGTCGCTGGCCGTGGTGGTGCGCGACCTCGGCTCCGGGCCGCTGCACTTCGCCTACCTGAAGGTGCCGGACACGCTGCCGCGGTTCCTGCCGCTCGCCGACGGCGGCGGGTTCGTCCCGGTGGAGGACGTGATCCGCGAGAACCTCGGCCTGGTCTACCCGGCGCATCGGGTCGAGGGAGCCTACGCGTTCCGCGTGACCCGCGGCTCGGACCTGGAGCTCGATGAGCTCCACGCCGTGAGCCTGCTCAAGGTCATCGAGGAGGAGGCCAAGCGCCGACCGTACGGCCCCGTCGTCCGGATCGAGGTAGACCGGGTCATGCCCGAAGCCGTGCGGGAGCTGCTGCTGCGGGAGCTGCTGTTTGACGAGACCGCTCCGGGCGCTCCGCTCCGCTCCGAGGATGTGTACGAAGTGGACGGCTGGCTCGACCTCACGTCCCTGCGGGAGATCGCGCGTCTGCCGCTCGCCGAGCTCGACTACCCGCCACATCGGGGTCGGGCACCGCTCGCGGCCGGGCAGTCCGTCTTCGCGACCCTCGCCGAGCACGACGTCCTGGTCCACCACCCTTACGACTCGTTCGAGGCGACAGTGCAGCGGCTGTTGGTCGAGGCGGCAGACGACCCGGACGTGGCGGCGATCAAGCTGACGCTGTACCGGGCCGGGGGACGCTCGCGGATCGTCGACGCGTTGGCGCGGGCCGCCGAGCGCGGGAAGGAAGTCTTCGTCTTCGTCGAGCTCAAAGCGCGATTCGACGAGGAGCGGAACATCGAGTGGGCGCGCAAGCTCGAACAGGCCGGCATCCGCGTGGTGTACGGTCTGGTCGAGATCAAGACCCACGCCAAGACGGCCCTGATCGTGCGCCGCGAGCAGGGCGGGTTGCGACGCTACGTGCACATCGGGACCGGGAACTACAACGCCGCGACGGCGGAGATCTATACGGACATCGGCCTCCTCTCCGCCGACCCGGCGCTGGGCGCCGACCTGCACGACCTCTTCAACGAGCTGTCGGGATCGTCACGACCACCCCAGGCCGCGTTCCGGCGGATCCTGGTCGCGCCCACTTCCCTCCTCAAGCGGCTGATCGAGCTGGTCGAGCGGGAGGCGGAGCACGCGCGGGCAGCGGGCAGCGGGCGGATCCGCGCCAAGCTCAACGGCCTCGCCGACTCCGACATCATCGTCGCGCTGTATCGCGCCTCCCAGGCCGGCGTCGACGTCGACCTCGTGGTGCGCGGCGTGTGCACCCTGCGGCCGGGCGTGCCGGGGCTGTCCGAGCGGATCCGGGTGGTCAGCATCCTGGGACGCTTTCTCGAGCACGCCCGCATCTATCACTTCGCCAACGGCGGGGACGCCGAGTACTACATCGGCTCCGCGGACTGGCGCCCGCGCAACCTGCGCCGCCGGGTCGAGGTGGTCACGCCGGTGCGCGACCCCGCGTGTTGCCGCCAGCTCGACGCCATTCTCGAGGCCGAATTGGCCGACCCGACGGCGTGGGAGCTCGAGCCGGACGGCGGCTACCGGCAGCGGCGGCCCGAGGCGGGCGCCGACCGGCGCGGCTCGCAGGAGCGCCTGCTCGACCTGGCCAGTGCGACTGCCTGACGCGCCCGGTGCGCCCGCCGCACTCGCGCTCGTCGTCCTGCTGTCCCAGACGACCTCGGTGCGTGCGCAACGGTGCCGCGAGCCCCACTACCGCTGGACCGCGAAGACCGACACCACGCTCGCGTCCGTGGCGCCGCAGCCGACCTCGGTGACCGCGATCCTCACCACCTGGGCGCCGCCCGACCTCGCGGCCCGCGACGCGTGCGCCCCCCGCGCCGGCCGCGAGCGGCGAGTCTACCGCCTGACGGCCTGGATCCGGCTCGTGGACCGGAGGAAAGACGACGGGGACTGGCACCTCGAGCTCACCGCGCGCGCCGACAGCCCGGTCGATTCGTGCATCGTGGCCGAGATCCCCCTGTCGCAGTACGGCGTCCTCTACGAGCGGGCGCGGGCGGCGCTCGACGCGGCGGTCGGAGCTCGCAAGATCGGCCGGAACGGCGTGCTCCGCGCGCCGGTGCTGGTGCAGATCACGGGCGCCGCGTTCTTCGACGGGCAACATCGCGGCGGCGGCCGGCGGAGCGACAAGAGCGACGGCGAGCACGGCCGCTGCAATTCGTCCGTGCGGGCGCTGTGGGAGATTCACCCGGTCTACAGTGTCACGCCGCGCTGAGGGGAAGCTGCCGCGCCGCTGTTGAGGGTCCTAGCTTCCCACCACCGCCAGACACTCGATCTCCACCCGGGCCCCCAGCGCCAGACCACTGCCCGCCACCGTCGAGCGCGCCGGCGGGTCCCTGGGGAAATAGGTCGCGTACACCGCGTTCATCGCCGCGTAGTCCCGGATGTCCGACAGGAACACCGTGCACTTGACCACCCGCTCCAACGTGCTGCCCGCCACGGCGAGCACCGCCTTCACGTTCTCGAGCGCCTGCCGGGTCTGACCGGCGATGCCGGTGTCGGCGAGCTGACGCGTGCCGGGCACGTTGCCGATCTGTCCCGACAGATAGAGCACGTTCCCCACCCGCACCGCCGCCGAGAACGGCAGGTTCAGCGACGCGCCCGGCGGATTGATGATTTGCCTGTCCTGGGCGCAAAGTCCGGCGGCGGGTGCCCAAGCTATGAGCAGCAGCGCGATCGCTCGCATCGCCTCCCCCTTTCTATGCCTCTCGGCCTCTTGAGCCTCTCGGCGGCTAGAGCTCGACCTGGGTCCCTACCTCGAAGACTTGATTGGGCGGAATCTTGAAGAACGCCGTGGCGCGCAGGGCGTTGCGGGACATGAAGCTGAACAGGCGCTCGCGCCACACCGCCATGCCCGGACGGTCAGCGGCGATGAGCGTCTCGCGCCCCAGGAAGAACGTGGTTCCCTCGATGCGCACGTCGAGGCCCTTGGCCCGGCACGCATCCAGGATCTCCTCGATCTCCGGGTCCTCCATGAAACCGTAGCGCGACGTGACCGTGTGGAACCCTTTGCCGCTGCGCTTGACAGTGACCCGCTCCTCGCCCGGCACGTGGGGCACGTCTTCGGTGATCACGGTCAGGAACACCACCTTCTCGTGCAGCACTTTGTTGTGCACGAGGTTGTGGACGAGGGCGGGCGGCGTGCCGTCCGCGGTGCCGTACATGAACACGGCCGTCCCCGGCACGCGGATCGGCGGCTCGGCGGCGAGATCGGCGAGCAGCATCTTGAGCGGCACCGTCTTCTCGAGCATACGCTTGGCGAGGATCTCGCGCCCGCGCTTCCAGGTGGTCATCAGCAGGTAGATGCCGATCGCCATCGCCAGCGGCACCCAGCCGCCGTTCTTGATCTTGAGCGCGTTGGCGATCAGGAACGGGATGTCCATGGCGAGGAACAGCCCCACCACCAGCATCGCGCGCGCGCGGCTCCACTGCCAGACCTCGCGGCACATCACGTAGAACATGAACGTGGTGATCGCCATCAGCGTGGACAGCGCCACGCCGTACGCCCCGGCGATGTTGCTCGACGTCTGGAAGCCGAGCACCAGCGCGCACGTCACCAGCATCAGCGCCCAGTTGACGGTGGGGACGTAGATCTGGCCGATCTCCCGCGACGAGGTGTGCTCGATCTTGAGCCGCGGGCTGTAGCCCAGCTGGACGGCCTGCCGCGTCAGGGAGAACGCCCCCGAGATGATCGCTTGTGACGCGATGATCGCCGCCGCCGTCGCCAGGGCGACCAGGGGATACAGCGCCCAGGACGGCGCCATGTGGTAGAACGGGTTCACGGCCGCCGAGGGGTCCCGCAGCAGCAGCGCCCCCTGCCCGAAATAGTTGAGCAGCAGCGCCGGCAGTCCGACGCTGAACCAGGCGAACTGAATCGCCCGGTGGCCGAAGTGGCCGAGGTCGGCGTACAGCGCCTCGCCGCCGGTCACGACGAGGAAGACGGCCCCCAGCACGACGAACCCCCGATACACGTTCGCCGCGAAGAAGCGCACGGCGTGCTGCGGCAGGACCGCGGCGAGCACGCCGGGTTGGTGGATGATCTCCTTCAACCCGAGGACCGCGATGGTCGCGAACCACACGAGCATCACCCGGCCGAAGATCGCCCCGATGCGCGCGGTGCCCTTGCTCTGGAACAAGAACAGGCCGATGAGGATGATCAACGTGAGCGGAACCACCCAATCGACCAGGCGCGGCGCGGCGACCTCGAGTCCCTCGACGGCGCTCATCACGGAGATCGCCGGGGTCAGCGCGCCGTCGGCATAGATCAGGGCGGCGCCGAAGATGCCGAGCACGATCATGACCTGGCGCGGCGATAGTCCCCGGGCCAGCCGGCTGCCGTTCACCAGTGCCATCAGCGCCACGACCCCGCCCTCGCCCTTGTTGTCGGCGCGGATGATCACAATGTGGTACTTGATCGTGACGACGAGCACCAGCGCCCAGAATACAAGGGACATCACTCCCAGCACGTTGTTCTGCGTGGCTGGAATGCCGTGCTCTCCATAAAACGCTTGGCGGATCGCGTACAGCGGGCTCGTCCCGATGTCCCCGTACACGACGCCGAGGGCCGCGACCGCCATCATGGCGAGGTAGCGGCCGCGCGGCTCGCTGCCGGTACCGTGCTGCACAGGCTGGGTCATAGGGGCTGAATATTAGCGAGGAGCGGTTTCCCGTGCGGCGAGCGGCCACAGCAGCGCCAGCGCGCCCGCGCCGGCGGCGCTGGCCGCGAACGCAACCCCCGCGCCGTGGCCTTGATACAACACGCCTAGCGCGACCCCGCCCACGAGCGCCGCCAGACCCGTCACACCGTGATACGATCCAAACCCGCTGCCCTGCCGGTTGCCCGCCAGCCGCGCCACCAGCGCCCGCTCGGGACTCTCGGTCAGTCCCGCGACACTGCCCAGGGCGAGAAACAGGAGCCACGCGTGTGCCGCCGTCTGCGCCAGCGCCAGTCCCACGGCGAACGCCGCGTAGCACACCCACCCGATCCACATCGTGCGGCCGGCGCCGAGCCAGTCGCTCCACGCGCCGCCGACGAAGCTGGTCGCCGACTTCACGACGTGCACCGCCGCCCACAGCAGCGGCACCGTCGCCACCGCGACGCCGAGCTGCTGGGAGCGGAGGATGACGAGGGTCTCGGGGAGCCGGACGAGATAGAAGAGAGAAACCAAGAGGACGGGCAGAGGCGGGCGGAGACGGGCGGAGTCGAGCGGAGTCGGGCTAGCCAGCGCACTCGGCCCGACGCTGCCCGACCCTGCCCGCCCCTGCCCGCCCTTGACCGCCCACGCGGCGAGGGCCAGGACCAGGATGCCCGGCAGGATGCTCGCGGCGATGACCGTGCGCAGTGCCGCGACGTGCATCGTGAGCAACCACCACGCGACCAAGGGCCCGAGCACCGCGCCCGCGTGGTCCATGCCGCGCTGCAGGCCGAAGGCCCGGCCGCGCAGCTCGGCGGGGGTCACGTCCGCGATGAGGGCGTCGCGCGGCGGGGTGCGCAGTCCCTTGCCGATCCGGTCCACGACGCGCAGGGCGATCACCTGCCACGCCGCCGCGGTCGCCGCAATCACGGGCCGGACCAGAACCGCGATGGCATAGCCCAACACGATCAGCGGCCCCCGCCGCTTGGCCCGGTCGGCGAGGCGGCCGGCGGCGAACTTGACGAACGCCGCGGCGAATTCGGCCGCGCCGTCCAGGGCGCCGAGCGCCGCGGCGCCCCCGCCCAAGACGCCGGTCACGAACGCCGGCAGCAGGGGATAGATCATCTCGCTGGCGAAGTCGTTGAGCAGCGAGACCGCGCCAAGCAGCCGGACTTCTCTGGGAAGCCTATTCACCCAGATCGAGGCCCCAACGGATCAGCGATACCGGCAGGCCGCCGTACGGCAGGATCGCGTCGTGAAACGCGCGCAGGGAGAATCTCTTGCCGCGTGCCGCCTTGAACGCGTCGCGCAGCCGCAGCAGCTCGCGACGGCCGACGGCGTAGCTCAGGGGATACGCCGGCTCCGCGCAGTAGCGCCGCACTTCGGCCTCGGCGTTGGCACGGTCCACGTGCAGCTCGTCCACCATCGTCTGGACGCCCTGCTCGTACGTCATGCCGCGCGTGTGCAGACCGACGTCGAGGAGCACGCGCACCGCGCGCCACAGCAGGTGCACGCGCTGGAAGAAGCGCTCCTCCTCGGTGGCATAGAACCCCTCCTCCCCCATCATGTCTTCGCAATACAGCGCCCACCCCTCGACGGTGAGCGGCGTCCACAGGTTCTTGCGGACGTCGCTCGCCTGCTCCTGGGCGGTCACGAGCTGGAGATGGTGGCCGGGATAGCCTTCGTGCAACGCGGTCGCCGCCAGCTCGTGGCGGCAGTGATCGCGGAGCATGCGCTCGCGTTGCTCGGCGGGCAGCTCCGGGCTGGGGATCGTCACGTAGAACCACCCGTTGCGGTCCGTCGAGTATGCCCCCGGGCTGTCGTAGGCGGCGAACGGGATGATGGGCCGCAAGAAGGCGGGGGTCGGCACCACGTTCAACGGGGCGTCGGGGATGGGCGCGAGTCGCCGCGCCGCCACGAACTCGCGGGCCCGTTCCATCTCGCGCGCGTACGCGGCGACGAGCGCGTCGGCCGGGGGATGGTCCTGCCGCAGCTGATCGGCGACGTCCGGCCACGAACGGCGACCGTCGAGCCGCTTCGCCTGCCCGGCGAGGTCGGCGAGGATCTCCTCCTTCAGGCCGTGCCCGTAGCGCCACAGCTCCGGTGCGGTGTCGCGGAGCGCGTGGTCGTAATGCAGCCGGAAGTTGAATGCGTCCTCGCCCACGGCGAAAAGGTCCGAGCCGGTCTCCGACCAGCGCTCCAAGTTGTGCGTGAAGTCGGTGAGCGCGGCCGCCGCCGCATCGGCGGCAGCGACGATCCGCTCCGCCAGGGCCGGCACCTCGGCCCCGACCGCGGCAGGGATCTCCCGGATGAGCACGAGTCCCGCTTCGGCCATCCGCAACGCCGTTTCGGCGTGCAGCCGCACTGGCTCGCTGAGCGTGGCGCGCGCGTCGGTGAGCAGCCCCGCCACGTCTTCCAGCCGCCCGCACAGCGCAGCGGCCCGCGCCTCGGGCGTGCGATCACGGCGCAGCAGCAGGTGGTGCAGGCCGCCCAGCAGGTGGCTGATCCAGAATTCCGGATTCTTCGCCTGCGGCCGCTCTTTCTCGAAGCGGTGCAGCGACATCCGCACCTCGTTGAGCAGCGCGGTGCGGTCGATCTCGTCCTGGAGCGCGTCGGCGCCGGCTTCCTCGAGCGCGTTGCCGAGCGCTTTCAGCGCGACGAGGTGGGGCCGCAGCGCGTCAGGACTGTAGCGGCCATAGCGCTGATCGTGGGCGAACACCCCCGCCTGGGAGGCGGCAACGGGGTCGAGGTGCCAGCGCAGGTCGAAGTACGACCGCTCGACCGCGCGAAAATTCCCGCTCGCTACCGCCATGCCGCCTGCTTGAGGAGGCGACGACACTCGTCGTCGGTGAGCACGCGGTCGGTCCGTTTCGCGGCGTCGAACAACGCCCGGCACGACGCCTCGTCCTCGGGGTCGTACCCGTGGGTCTCGAGCCAGTATTTCACGTTGGAGAGGCCCGAGACGGGAGAGATCTCGATCTTCTGCGCGAGTCCGAACTCGGCGGCGGGCACCGAGCTGTAGACGCGGTCGGCCAGCCAGTCGTGGCCCTTTTTCTTCGCTTTGATGATCGCCGCCGCGTGCACGCCCGTGCCCGTGCGGAAGGCGTCGGTGCCAAGGACCGGGTAATTCACCGGGATCGGCACGCCGACGGCCTCGGCGGCCGCGTGGCAGTACTCGGGCAGCTTGGACAGGTCCCCCCCTCCCCGGTGGGCGCCGAGCAGCCTCAGGTTCACGATCAGGAGATCCATCTCGGCATTCCCTACGCGTTCCCCCACCCCGAGTGCTGTGGCGTGCACGCGGTCCACGCCGGCCTCGATCGCGGCGAGGCAGTTGATCAGCCCCATGCCGCGGTCGCGGTGCCCGTGCCAGTCGACTCGCACGTCTTTCTTCCCTACGATGTCTGACTTTACGAATTTGACTAAGGATCTCACCCCATCAGGGGTGGCGTGCCCCACCGTATCGGCGAGGCAGATCCGGGTGGCCCCACAGTCGATCGCCGCGCCGTACAACGCTTTCAGCGTCTCGGGCCGGGCGCGCGTCGTGTCCTCGGTCACGTACATGACCGGCAGCCCGGCCTTCACCGCGAACGTCACCGCCTCCTCGCTGGACTTGAGGATGCGATCCAGGGTCCAGTCCTCGGTGTACTGGCGGATCGGCGAGGACCCGATGAACGTGGCCGCCTCGATCTTGATTCCCACCTCTTCGGCGATGCGCACGATCGGCTCGATGTCGCTGATGACCGTCCGCGCGGCGCAGTTGGGGAAGATGGGAAGCTTGTGGTCGCGGATCTCCTGGGCGAGGGCGCGCACCTGCTGCACCACGCGCGGGCCGGCGCCCGGCAGGCCGATGTCCGCCGCGACAATCCCCAGGTCGGCCATGAGGTGCAGCAGCCGCCGCTTGACTTCGAGCGCCGGGTCCTTGACCGACGGCGACTGCAGCCCGTCGCGCAGGGTCTCGTCGTTGAGATCCACGCGGGCGCGGGACCAATCGAAGCTCGCCGCCCCTTCGGCCCGGTTCCAGTCGTAGATCAAGTCGCGCTCGTCCATAGGCAAGAACATACGGGCTTGGCGGCATAGAGGCGAAGGGGCGGCTATCTTAGCCTCGTGCATCCCAGCATCCAGGCCGCGATTCGTCACCTCGAGCGCACCGACGCCGTCACCCTCGCCCGGCAGGCCGAGTTGTCGGCGCTCCCGGCCCCGACGGGGTCGGAGGGCCGCCGCGCCGCCCGCGTCGCCGAGCTGTTCCGGGAGGTCGGTCTTCGGGATGTATTTGTGGATGAGGTGGGTAACGTGCACGGCTGGTATGGGGATGCGTCGGGGGAGGCAGCCGTCGTGGTGGCGGCGCACCTCGACACCGCGTTCGGCGGCGACGTAAACGTCCGGGTGACGCGCCGGGGTGACAGGCTGGAGGGTCCCGGGATCAGCGACAACGCCCGCGGGCTCGCGGCGCTGGTGGCCGTGGCGGACGCGCTGCGGGTTGCGGCCATTCCTCTGCAGCGACCGGTGTTATTCGCCGCGACAGTGGGCGAGGAGGGCGCCGGGGACCTGAAGGGGATGCGTCACCTGTTCGCGCGCGACGGCCTCCGGGCGCATGCGGTGATCGCCCTCGATGGCGCTGGGCTCGAGCGCATCGTGCATCGGGCGCTGGCGTCGCGGCGCTACCGCGTCACCTATCGGGGCCCGGGCGGCCACTCCTGGGCGGCGTTCGGCGTCGCGAATCCGGCGACCGCGGTGGGGCGCGCCGTGCAGCGGCTCGCAGAGCTGCCGCTCGCCGCCGAGCCGCGGACCACGTGTGCCGTAGTGCGGCTGGG
>QHVC01000185.1 GCA_003222205.1 Gemmatimonadota bacterium
GCTTATCCTGGTCGGCCTTGGTCTTGGGCTCGATCGCGACGGAGATCACCGGCTCGGGGAAGCGCATCGCCTCGAGGATGATGGGGTGCTCGGCGTCGCACAGCGTATCACCGGTCTTGGTGTCCTTGAGCCCGATCGCCGCGGCGATGTCGCCGGCGCGGACCTCTTCGAGCTCCTCGCGTTTGTTGGCGTGCATCTGCAGCAGCCGCCCGATGCGCTCTTTGCGGTCCTTGGTGCTGTTGTAGACGTAGGAGCCGGCGTTGAGCACCCCGGAATAGACCCGGAAGAACGTCAGTTTCCCCACGTACGGATCGGTCATGATCTTGAACGCCAGCGCGGCGAACGGCTCGTCGTCCGACGCCTTGCGCTCGGCGTGCGTGGCGTCGTGGTGCGGCAGGTGGCCGCTGATCGAGGGTACGTCCGTCGGCGCGGGGAGGTAGTCGACCACGGCGTCGAGCAGCGCCTGGACTCCCTTGTTCTTGAATGCCGCGCCGCACAGCACCGGCACCACGTGGCCAGCGAGGGTCGCCTTGCGGATGACCGTGCGGACTTCGTCGTCGGTGAGCGGCTGCCCTTCGAGGTACTTGTGGAGGATCGCGTCGTCGTGCTCCACGACGGCCTCGAGCAGCTGGTGGCGCAGCTCCGCCACCTTCTTCTTGAGGCTGTCGGGCACCGGCCCTTCCACGTACTTCTTGCCCAGCGATTCGTCGTCGTAGACGATTTCGATCTGGCGGACCAGGTCCACGACCCCCGTGAACAGCTCGCCCGCGCCCAGCGGCAGCTGGATCGGCACCGGCTTCGCGCCGAGCCGATCGCGCACCATGTTGACGCACATGTCGAAGTCCGCGCCGACGCGGTCCATCTTGTTCACGAAGATGATCCGCGGCACGCGGTAGCGGTCCGCCTGCCGCCACACGGTCTCCGTCTGCGGCTCGACCCCGCCGACGGCGTCGAGCAGCGCGACGGCCCCGTCCAGAACACGGAGCGAGCGCTCCACCTCGACGGTGAAGTCCACGTGGCCCGGCGTGTCGATGATGTTGATCCGGTGCTGCTGGCCGAACCGCGTCCAGAAGGTGGTCGTCGCGGCGGAGGTGATCGTGATGCCGCGCTCCTGCTCCTGCTCCATCCAGTCCATCGTGGCGGTGCCTTCGTGCACCTCCCCCAGCTTGTAGGTGCGGCCCGTGTAGTACAGGATGCGCTCGGTCGTAGTCGTCTTCCCGGCATCGATGTGGGCCATGATGCCGATGTTCCGAATCTTTTCGAGCGGCGTCGTGCGCGGCATGGCGGTCCTTGCTCTGCTCAGCAAAAATGCGGGGCGACCGTGACGCCCAGATGTGGGCCGGTCTCGCTCCGCGCTCATCCGGACGGCCTGCCCGCCCAGGATGTGGGGTCCCTTGTGGCAGGGCCCCGCAGTTGTCGGTTTAGCGGTTCGTCGTTACCACCGGTAATGCGCGAAGGCGCGGTTCGCCTCCGCCATCCGGTGCGTGTCTTCCTTCTTCTTCACCGTTTCGCCCTCGCCCTTCGAGGCGAGGATCAGCTCGGCGGCGAGCCGTTCCCCCATGTCCTTCTCCCGCCGCGCGCGCGAGTACTGGATCAGCCAGCGCATCGCCAGCGCGGTGCGGCGCTCCGGCCGCACTTCCACGGGCACCTGATACGTCGCGCCGCCCACGCGGCGCGACTTCACCTCGAGCGCCGGCTTGCAGTTGGTGAGCGCCTGCTTGAACACGTTGACGCCCGGCTGACCGGTGCGCTGCTCGATCATGTCCATGGCGGAGTAGAACACGCGCTCCGACAGACTCTTCTTTCCCTTGCGCATCAAGTTGTTGATGAACTTGGACACCGTCTGGCTGTCGTAGCGCGGATCGGGCGGCACCGGGCGGCGCACCGCCTTCTTGCGCCGGCTCACGCCCCGCCTTCCTTCTGCCGCTTCGCCCCATACTTCGAGCGCGACTTCTTGCGCTCGTTCACCCCCGCCGCGTCGAGCGTCCCGCGGATGATGTGATAGCGGACGCCGGGCAGATCCTTCACCCGTCCGCCGCGGATCATCACGATCGAGTGCTCCTGAAGGTTATGCCCCTCGCCCGGGATGTAGGCCGTCACCTCGAAGCCGTTGGTGAGCCGTACCCGCGCGACCTTGCGCAGCGCCGAGTTCGGCTTCTTGGGCGTCGTGGTGTAGACGCGCGTGCAGACGCCGCGCTTCTGCGGATTGCCGCGCAGATGGGGCGCCTTTTCCTTCTTCATCACGTCGCGACGACCCTGCCGGACGAGCTGGTTGATGGTCGGCATACGCTCCGGAAAAAACTCCCAAAAGAGACGTGAAGGCTAGTCGCGGCCTACACTTAGGTCAACCCCCGGAGATACGACGAGCGCCCGGGATCCCCCCCGAGCGCGGGCACCGCCTCGACCGGCGGCGTGGTGAGGCTCGCCCTGGTCGCGCCGCCGCGACACCGCGCAATGTTTAGGCCGTCCGACCCTCTACCACACCGACAAGCGATAGCTGCGCATCATGTTATCGAGGTGCAGGGAGACGAGCTGACCAGGCTTGACCACGATCATGTCGGTGATGGTGCGTTGCCGCCCGCCGACCGGGCTGGCGTAGAAGCGCACGTCCCGCCCCAGCATGTCCAGAGTGAGGTCGAACCTCGCCGTGGACATTCCTGTGACCGTGCCGAGGCGCGTCGGCATCGCGGCACGCAACAGGAAGATCCGCACGTCCAGGGTGGTATTGTTTTCCACCTCAAGAGACGCCCTGGCGTCGCCTCCGCCCGCGGGCGCCAGCCCCGCGGTGTCTGGGTGCACGTTCCGCTGGGCGCACGCCGAGAGGGCGATGGCGAGCGTCGTGTGCCAGACCGCAACACGACCGAGCCGCGTCCGAAGTCTCCGAAGAGCCATTGACACCGCGCCGCAGGGGCGATACCTCAAAAAACCCGAATCGGCTTCGCCTTCACCGCTCAATATGCACACCAGCTCGGTGCGTGCCCAGTCCATCCCGCGCTTCCTTCCCGTCCCGGAGGGTTCCATGTCCAGAGGTGCGTGGTTTGCTATGACGTTGCTTTCCCTCTGCGCCGCGTCGGTCGTGCGGGCTCAGAGCCGAGTCATCAGCGGCAAGGTGGTCAACGCCACCACCCGGGATGCGGTGCCCTTCGCCACCGTCTCGGTCGTCGGCGGGATCCAGGCCGCACAGGGCAACGAGCAAGGACAGTTCCGTATCGTTGTCCCGCCGACCGTCTTGACGCTCTCGGCCCGTGCGATCGGCTATAAGCGAGGAGAAGTCCGCGTCACGCCTCAGGACTCGACCATCGAGATCGCGCTCGAGCAGGACGTGTTGCGGCTCGAAGCGGTCGTCGTAACCGGCGAAGCCACCCGACTTGAGAGCCGGAACGCGCCCACGGCGGTCCGCAACTTCACCACCGAG
>QHVC01000184.1 GCA_003222205.1 Gemmatimonadota bacterium
GAGGGTACGGGCGAGGCGCTCCAGCAACCCTGGGGCGCGCTCCTCACGCTGCGCGACTTCCTCGGCGGGGAGCCCGGCGCGCCGCGCCACTTCTTCCACGAACTCGTTGTCGATCAGCGTCCAGCCGAGGCTCTCGGCGGCCCTCTTGGCGACAGCAGAGCCACCTGAGCCGTACTGGCGGGTGATGGTGATGACGGGAGAGGGCATAAGCGGTGTCGGGTGGCGGGTGCCGGGGGTGTCAGTCCGACACCCGACACCCGAAACCTGGCACCCGCCTACGTAAACAGATTCGGGCCCGCACCAGGCCCCGGCTTCCCATACGGTCCCTTTGGTTCGGCTCGGGCTCTCGTGTACCCCAGCTCCTCGCTGCGGGAAATGCGCTTCTCAGCGACCAGCCCCTCGAGGATCAGCTCGCACGCCGCGACCATCGTGGCCGGGTCCTTCTTCGCCGCGAGCCCCGCGTGGTCCACCAGGTCCAGGAGCCCCGGCACCACGCTGAACCCCTTGAGACACGCCTCGGAGCGCTCGTCGGCATTGATCTTCAGCGCGCCGCCCTCGTCGAACCAGTGCACGATGTCGTCCACGTTGGCGCCGCCGACGCGGGCCTCGAACGTCTTGCCCGCCGCGCGGCGCACCAGCTCCTTGGCGATCGTCTCCGGCCCCTGCAGCTCCCCCTCGTACTCGAGCTCCAGCTTGCCGGTGATCGCCGGCAGCGCCGCGTACACGTCCGATACCCGCGGCACCACGGACTTCTCCTTGGTGACGATGGCCCGCCGCTCGGCGTTGGAGATGACGTTCTCGAGCACGGCGATCGGCAGGCGCTGCGACACGCCGCTGCGCTTGTCGACGCGCTTGTCCTCGCGCGCCTCAAAGGCGACGCGCTCGACCAGCTCGGTGATGAAGTCGGGCACGCGCACCGGCCGCCCGTTACGCGCGGTCCACGCCTCCTGCTGGGTGATCGCCGCGCCCAGCTCCACCGTCATCGGGTAGTGCGTCAGGATCTCCGAGCCGATACGGTCCTTGAGCGGCGTGATGATCTTGCCGCGCGCGGTGTAGTCCTCAGGGTTGGCCGTGAACACCAGCGCCACGTCGAGGTTCAGCCGCACCGGGTAGCCTTTGATCTGGACGTCGCCTTCCTGCATGATGTTGAACAGCCCCACCTGGATCTTGCCGGCGAGGTCGGGCAGCTCGTTGATGGCGAAGATGCCGCGGTTGGCGCGGGGCAGCAGCCCGAAGTGCATCGTCAGCTCGTCGGAGAGCAGGTGCCCGCCGCGCGCCGCTTTGATCGGGTCCACGTCGCCGATGATGTCGGCGATCGTCACGTCGGGCGTCGCCAGCTTCTCGACGAACCGCGAGTCGCGCGGCAGCCAGGCGATCGGCGTGGCGTCCCCCAGCTCCTCCACCCGCTCGCGTCCGTCCTTGGAGATCGGCCGGAACGGATCGTCGTTCACCTCGCTCCCCGCGATCACGGGAATCTCCTCGTCGAGCAGGCTCACCAGCTGGCGCAGGATGCGGCTCTTCGCCTGGCCCCGGAGCCCCAGCAGGATGAAGTTGTGGCGCGACATCACGGCGTTGACGAGGTGCGGGACGACCGTCTCTTCGTAGCCCACGATCCCCGGGAACAACGTCGCGCCGTTCTCGAGGAGACAGATCAGGTTCTCCCGCATCTCGTCCTTGACGGTGCGGCGCTGGCGGGCGGGGCTGGCCCATTCGGTCTGTTTGAGGTCGCCCAGCGTGGCGGGTTTCTTGAGAGTCATGGCTCGACGTTAACCAGGTGACTCGCGCGGTGTAAAGAGTCGCGCCGCGGCGAGTCCCCACGCGGCGACGTCAACGGCGGCGCGGCGGTCACCGCCGCCGCCGACGGCGATCGCGTCGCCCCCCCCGTCCGCTTCGACGAGGCTGGTGCGCCGCGCGGCCTTGAAGGCCAGGGCCGCCGGCCAGATCCCCACCGTCCGGGGCTGGCCCGAGACGTCCAGCACCGCGACGACCGCGCCGTTGCCATCGTCGGCGGGGCGCGCCGTCACCACCAACGAGCCTTTGTCCGGGATGGATAGCGCCAGGTCGCGCGCGATCAGCCGGCCGGGGAGCGCGTTCTGGTAGGCGGCGCTCACGTACAGCGGGTCGCACGCCCCCCAGCCGCGGCGCACCGGCTCCGCTGCGTCGCCGGGCGCCAGCAGCGACAGGCGGAACCGGCACGTGTACGCGTCCGCCCCCCCCTGCCGCGCCGCGTAGTTCGTGTGCCAGTAGTTGTTCATCGCGTAGGCGAACAGCGTGCCGTCGGGCGCGATGCGCCGCCGCCACTCGCCGCGCACCAGGTCGTTGAGCGTGAACAGCGGCGTGTCCGCCCCGCTCCACAGCACGCCGTCGGTCCCCTCGTGCAGCCACACCCAGTGCGCATGGCAGTACCAGTCGCGGCAGCTGCCGGGTTGCTGGTCCTTCTCGACCGTCATGCGGCCCAGTGGCACTTCGACCTCCACCGTGGGCTGCGTGAACGCGAACGGGAACGCGACGTACAGCGCTTCTTTTTCGAGGGTGGGCGTCTTGACGAGGCGGTTCTCGATGTCCACCCAAGGCAGGTCGTCGTACAGCGTCACCGTCGAGGTGATGACCGGAAACCCCTCGAGCTTGCGTTCCGCGACGAGCCGCACGCCGATTCCGGGCAGCCGCTCGCGCCTGGCTCGTGTCAACCGCGCCTGCGCGACGTCGAGCCGCGGGGCGGTCGCCAGCTCCTTGCGGTCCCAGTAGGTCCACAGCGCGCTGTGTTCGCCGCCCTTCGCGTATACCAGTTGATTGAGGCCGGACCAGGCAGACGTCTTGACCCGCTCCTTGCCATCCGGCCCCTGCAGCGATTGCAGCGCGCCGGTGGCGGGATCGAGGCGAGCTTTGAATCCGCCCGCGGCCGCGTCGGTCGCTTCGCCCTCATCCGCGGGCGGCCGCGGCGCGCGGTCGGCCTCGCGCAGGGCGAGATACCCGAGCGGCGGGACGCCGCGCGCCAGGACCAGCGCGTCGCCGTTCTCCAGGTCCACCGTCGGCAGCTCGGCGTCGTTGTAGGTCAGCGTCTTGCCCGCGCCGCCCGGCACGCGCGTCGCGTCGGTGCGCTCCCAATTGGCGGCGTTGAAAACCAGCCGGCCGCGGCCCTGCGAGGCGGCGCGCCCCAGGCGCAGCAGCCCTTCCGCCACCTGGCTTTCCGCTGCGGCGGCGCCGCCCTCGAGGAAGCGCCGTTTGTAGGTCCACTGCGCCACCGTCTGTCGCGCCTCCGGCTCGGTGACGCTGACGTCCGCGCCCCAGGTGTGCTCGCCGAACAGCAGCAGGTCGCGCCACATCGCCCGCCGCTCCGCGGCGCGCGCGGCGATCCGCGCCGCCTTGCCGTCGTCGTCGGGCTCGACGCGATCGTCCCACAACGCCAGCACCCCGGCGGCGCGGGCGGCGAGCTGCGCGCGGCGGAACCACGCC
>QHVC01000033.1 GCA_003222205.1 Gemmatimonadota bacterium
AACCCGACCGGCGTTTGATGATGAAAGGCGTGGACCAGCAGAAACGCCCCCTGCATCGTGCGGTCGTAGGGGTTGACGGGGAGCTCGATCGAAATCCACGGGGGCCCCTTGGCGAGGGCGGGGGAAGCGAGGGCGGCGCTCATCAGCGCTGCCAAAGCGACTGTGCGGATTCGGCTGAACATGTTCGGCTCCAGAGATGCGGTTACAAGTGGGATGCCGGTGTGGCGTGGAGGGTTTGGACAGGGGCGGACGGGTCGGGCAGAGTCGGGCGGAGACGGGCGGGGTCGGGCCACGACGGGCGACGCGGTTTTCCGTTACAAGGCGCGGGATCGTGGTAACGCTTCTGCCTGGACCCCGTCGCATTCTCCCTATATGCCACGTTTCGAGGAGTTGGAGGCCTGGAAGCGGTCCCACGAGCTCGCCCTCGCGGTCTATCAAGCCACCAAGACATTCCCGAAAGCGGAGCTGTACGGGCTTACCTCGCAGACCAGGCGGGCGGCGTTCTCGGTCCCCGCCAATTTGGTGGAGGGATTGGCAAAGCGCGGCATCAAGGAGCTGCGGCGCTATCTCGATATCGCCTTAGGATCGATGGCTGAGCTGAGATACGCGCTCATGTTCGCGAGAGATGCGGGGCTCCTCGCGCAGGAAACATGGCAGGAACTCGAGGAGTTGCGACGGAGAGCCGGGTACTTGCTCTGGAGGCTCTATCGCTCGGTCGGGTAGAGCAGTCGTGCCCGTCTCTGCCCGTCTCTGCCCGTCTCTGCCCGTCTCTGCCCGACCCTGCCCGACCCGCCCGACCCTGCCCGACCCCGCCCGACCCTGCCCCTCACCGTGCCAGCCCCGTTCTCGGATCGATCTCCCGAATCCCCTTGAGGATCTCCCGCCGCCACTGGATGCGGCGGATGTGCTGCCAGTAGCGCTCCAGCGTCGGCGCATCGAGGCGCAGCGCCGCATCGCGACTCGTCCCTGAGGGCGGCGACACCAGCGCGGCGAGCCGGTCGTACACCGCCGCCCGCAGCGATGGGTCCACGCGCGACACGAGATGCCACAGCGTCACCGCGTCCTCGGCGCGAGCGGCCCGCAGCACGGCGCGAGCGGCGGGCGAGCCTCCGCGCGCGAAGTCGAATGCAGTCAGGGCGTCGCGCAGGGCGCCCGGCGCGTCTTCCACGAATGGCGTGCCTGGCCCGGCGCCGGCGCGGGTGACAGCCATCGCGCCCAGCGGGACGATCGAGCGGCGGTCGCCCCAGACGAGCTCGACGTAGCCGGCCGTGACACGCAGGCGGCTCGCACCCGTCGAGTCCACCTCGAGCGTATACGCGCAGCCGAGATCCACCGCGGTGGCCGTCGGTGTCTCCACCACGAAGAGGCGGGGCGGCGCGGTGACCTCGGCGTAGATCGTGCCGCGGGCCAGCGCCAGCCGGTGGGCGTCGGGCCGCGCCGCCACGAGCCGCAGCTCGGAGCCGGGCAGCACCTCCACGCGCCCGATGAGACCCACCTGCACCTCCGCGCGCGACGAATCGTCGGTCACGATCACTTGGCCGACCCGCAACCGGCCGGTCCCCACCAGCGCCGTGCGCCCGATGCGCGGCGCGCCGTCGACGCGCGCGACCGCCCAGCCCTCGGACGACCCGGTCAGGATGCGCCGGCCAACGATCAGCACCACCGCCGCGGCTGCCGCCAGGGCGGCCCACCGCCGCCACGCCGGCCGGCGGCGGATCCGCGCCGCGATGGCGGGCCACAAATCCCGCGGCGGCTCGATGCTGCGCGGCAGTCGCCGCGTCTCCTCGAGCAGCCTCGCGAACTCGGCTTCATGCTCCCGGTCGTTCATCGCTCCAGCATCTCCCGCAGCAGGCGGCGCGCCCGGAACAGCTGCGCCTTCGAGGTCCCGACGGCGATCCCGCACATCCCGGCGATCTCCTCGTGCGAGTAGCCTTCCACGTCGAACAACACGAATACTTCCCGGGCGCCCGCGGGCAACGCGGCGATCGCGCCCTCGAGATCCAGGCGCTCCCCGGGCGCCGGCGGCCCGCCACTGGCTCCCTCGAACGCCGCCTCGCCGCTCGCTGGCGTCACGCGGCGCTCGCGCCGGCTGCGGCCCCGCCGCTCCATCAGCACCACGTTGACCGCGAGGCGGTGCAGCCACGTCCCGAATGCGCTGTCCCCGCGGAAGGACCGCAGCCGCTCCCAGGCGCGGACGAACGCGTCCTGCGTCCGCTCCTGGGCGGTCGCGGCGTCTCCCGTGAGCCGCAGACACAGGGCGTAGATTCGTCCGGCGTGCTCGTCGTAGAGCTCCCGGAAGGCTGTCTCGTCCCCGTCCTGCGCCCGGCGGACACGATCGGTCAGATCGGGCACGAGGTCTTAGCTGTCAGATGCCGGAGAGAGAAGCAGGGTTGACAGGGGCGGACAGAGACGGACTGAGGCGGACGCTTACTCCGATCATCTCAGGATCCCACCGGTGAGCTGCCGCAACCTTTGCTCGAGCTGCTGCTGGGCGTCTGCCAGACGCATGCGCTGAGCGCCGACGCGGGTGTACACGTCGCCGCCGAGCATTGTGACGCGCGAGTTCGCCAGCTCTACTGGCGTCTCGAACAGACTGTCCACCCGCGCACGGATCTGCCGGTCCGCGGCCTCGATTTCGTCGGCGAGCACCGCCCGCAGCTGGTCGCCGACGGCACGGTCGAGATTCGAGCTCACCGAGAGCGACGGGCGGTCGAACGTGCCGGAGAGCCGGGCGGAAATGTCGAGTATGCGGACACCCGTGATCACGCGCTCTACCAGCACCTGCCCCGCGGGACCCGCGGCAGCGCCATTGTCCCGTAGCCAGCGCGCGGCATCGGTGTGCACCGACCAACGTCCCCGCAGGCTGTCCCCGACGAGCGCGAACGAAAGGGTGACCGTGCCCTGACCGGGCGCGAGATGGAGGGGCAGCGATGGGAGATCGAGACCGGGCAGTGCGGCCCCCTGCGCCGTCCCCATCCCGCTGTCGCGAGGTACCGGGCGCACGTGATCGAGCGCAGCGGCGACACGAACGCCGGGAGCCTCCGCGAACAGCGTGGTCGGTCGCCCGTAGAGCCGCGGGCTGCTCGTCAGTCCCATCAGCCGCCCGGCGTAGCGCCGCTGCCGCGCGGCGGGACCTGCCGCATCCAGAATAAAGGAAAGCTCCGCGTTGCGGAGCAGGAAGCCGGGCAGAGTGTGCTCCCGCGGGAACCTCACCGAGGTGCCCGCTCGCCGCACCCAGCCGGCGCCCGGCGCCGATTGCGGCAACAGACCCGCCGGCATGTACTCGCGCGCGACCCGGCTCCAGTACAGGGCGCGCTGGAACCGCGCGGCCGCCGCAGGCCCGAACAGCGCTGCCCCCATCGACGGCAGGTCGAGGCTGGGCACCTTGAGCACTCTGCGCGCGATGGCGTAGTCCCGTTGCCGCACAGCGGCCAGCTCCGCCGCCCCGGCCTGCAGGCTCGCGATACCGCTCTTCACTCCGCGGTCCACCGCCTCCACCCGATCCCGCGCTTGCCGCACCTGACTCAAGGTGCGCCGCGCGTCGGCCAGGAGGCCGATGTCCGTCGGCTTAGCGTTGCGCAGGCGACCCGCCATCGCCACGCCGGAGTCTCCGGCAGCCTGGACATCCAGGCTGCCGGCCGCGGCGTTCCATGCGGACTGCGCGGAGTCGGCGCGAGCCACCAGGGCCAGAGCCTCACGGCCCGTGAACAGCACGTTGGGATCGAGCTGGCCCACTTCCACCTTGCCGACCGCGAGCTGTAGGATGGGAACGTCAAGCCGCTGTACGAATTCCCCGACCTGCGCTTTGATGCCGTCCGATGGTCCGGCCGTCCGGCCGTCCGACTGGCGGGCGGTGCCGAACCGCAGCCCGTTCGCGAGGAGGCGGTCGATCACCACCTTCTTCTCGAGCAGCGGCGCAACACCGATGTCCGCCGTCAACTCGTCCGCCTCGATGAGGTTCTTGAGCGGCTCGTCGGGGCTCGCCACTACGAGGCCCCTGATCGACACCTTGCCGTGCGATAGGTCCAGGTGCAGGCTGCCGACCTCGACCTTCGCCCCCACGATCGCGGTGCCGACCGATTCGAACGCACCCTTCGCGAGCCGATCGGCGAACAGCAGCCACCCGCCCACCAGCAAGCCGACGAACAATAGGAATGGCCCCGTCCCCTTCCAGCGGATGATGCCGCCCCCTGCCCCTCCGGCCCGCCGTACGGGTCGAGACGGCGGCGGATACCGCCGGACGGCTGCGGTGCCGGGGGCAGGAGCGGGAGGCGGCGGCGGCTGGTGGCTGCGCACCCACGCTTGGACGGCCGTGCGGTAACGCCGGACTCCGAAGCGCCCCAGAGCGTTAAGGGGCAGAAACAGCGCCAGAGCCACCGCGAGACTCCCCAGCACCACCGTATTGTTGAAGTTCGTCAGGGGGACGACGGGCGTGTTGTAGAGTGTCGTCCACACGCCGTTGAGTGCGGGTGTTTCGAGCAACAGCCTGTGGCCCAGTGCGTCGAACAGCGGGTCGAAGGCGAATCCCAGCGGCGTGAAGATCAGCCATCCGAGCAGCGCTCCGGAGAACGAAACGCGCAGCATGATGATGAGGATGAGCACGACGACGTTGTGGAGGTTCAAAAGAGGCGTCAGGCCGAGGATCGCCCCCAGTGCCAGGCCCGCCCCAACCTGCCCGGGAGTGTCGTCGGAGTGGAGGTGCTTGAGGAGGATCATGAGCTAACCCTTCCACGACGCCATGACGCCACGTCACACGCGGCCCGATTCCTGCGTTGGGCACCTGTGGCCGAGGGCGTAGCGGCTTGGGGGGCTTGGTGCGCGGGCGCAACGGCAGCTACCAAGACGACGATTCGCTCCGAGGAGGGATCCGGCATGACGTTAACGTTCGGCATGCGCGCTAAAGTACCCCGCGCCCGGGACAGCCGCGAGGCGCCGCAGCGCCTCTTGTTCGGGCCCGGGCCGTCGAATGTCGACCCCGCCGTGACGCGCGCCCTCGCCGCGCCCATTGTCGGCCATCTCGATCCCTATTTCCTCACGGTGATGGACGAGACGATGCGCGATCTGCGGCTCGCGTTCCGCACCGAGAACCATCACACCATTCCGATGTCCGGCTCGGGGACCGCCGGCCTCGAGACGATGATGCTGAACCTGCTCGAGCCCGGTGATGAAGCGATCGTGGGAGTGATCGGCTATTTCGGCCAGCGACTCGCGGAAATGGCGAGCCGGGCGGGCGCCCTCGTCCGCCGCATCGAGGCGCCGCTGGGCGAGGTGATCGCTCCCGAGCGCGTCGAGGCGGAGCTCAAGCGCAAGCCGGCGAAACTCGTCGTGCTCGTCCACGCCGAGACCTCGACGGGTGCCTGGCAGCCGGTCGAAGACATCGCCCGGAGCGCGCGCGCCCACGGCGCGCTGCTCGCCCTCGACTGCGTCGCCTCCCTGGGTGGCATCCCGGTGGAGGTAGACGCTTGGGGCGTAGACGCCGCCGGCACGTGCTCGCAGAAATGCCTCGGGGCCCCGCCGGGGCTCGGCCCCGTCACCCTCGGGCCCCGCGCGATCGACGCGATACGGCGGCGCCGGGCCAAACCCCAGACCTTCTACTTCGACGTGAGCCTGGTTTTCCAGTACTGGGGGGAGGCGGGCGGCGCCAAGGAGCGCGTCTTCCACCACACCGCGCCCGTGGCGATGGTGTACGCGTTACGCGAAGCGCTCCGCCTGGCGCTCGCCGAAGGGCTCGAGGCCCGCTGGGCGCGTCACAGCCGGGTGCACCAACACTTCGCGCGCGGACTCGAGCGGCTCGGCCTGGAGCTGTTCACCCCGGCGGCGCACCGTCTGCCCCAGATCAACGTGATCCGCATCCCCGATGGCGTGGATGACGCCCGGGTGCGCCACGCGCTGCTCGACCGCGGCATCGAGATCGCGGCAGGCTTTGGTCCCCTGAAAGGCAAGACGTGGCGGGTCGGCCTCATGGGCGTGAACGCCGACGTCAAACGTGTCGACGTGCTACTCGGCGCCCTGGAGGAAGTCTTGAAAGAGCAGAACGCAGTCTAGTCTTCCCGCTGCAATTCGGTTCAAGCCAGCGTGCGGCCCTGCCACAGGTCAGGGCGCTTGATTGGCACCGGGGAGACGTCCAGCCACCCCAGCGTGGCACGCCGTATGCGTAGTAGGGTGGCGGAAGCGCTAGCAAGGGCTTGGGAGGTCAAAGTCGGCATGGCGAGTCGTGGAGACCCGCGCCGATCCACCGTGAGGGTGCGCACCACTCTCGGAAACCTCCCTCGATTTCGATCGCAGGTTCACATAGGGGCAACGGGGTGGCTCCCTGGCTGCGGCTCGTGCGCCGGCAATGGTGCTGGTGGCGAGCCCCCACACCCCGGTGCCCCGTCTACTTTTCGCTTCACCGCCTCACGCTTCACCGGTTTACGCTTCACCCCTTTACGCTTCACCCCCCTACGCTTCACCCCAGGTCTCCCCCGTGTGAGCCGCGTCACGAGAAACTTGGTAGCCCGCACATAGACCCGTCGTAGGGCAATCCCTATCCTGCAGCGTCGGGTGGGCGCCCTCACCCGCGCGCTGGTAATTGCCACCCCTGCCCCACACCCGTCGCCGGAGTGTTAGCACCATGAAACGGATGCGTCGTCTCACCGCCGTGCTGCTGGTATCACTGGCGGCGGTTCTGAGCTGTCTGCCCGACCGCAGCCCCACCGCCCCTGCTGTTCCCCCACCCGACGCCAGCCTCCTCGGTGGACTGTTGCAGGCGACCGGTTTGCTGCAGTGCACGCCGTTGCCCTACGCCAGCACCACACAGGTCGTCGGGCCGACGGGCGGGACGATCCAAGTCGGGCCACACACGCTGGTGATTCCCCCGGGCGCGCTCGTGCAGAACGTGACGATCACAGCTGTGGCGCCGTCGGCAACGGTGAACTCGGTGCGCTTCACGCCGCAAGGGCTGCATTTCCTGGCCCCCGCCGCGCTGACGATGAGTTATTCGAACTGCAACCTGCTCGGCAAGCTGCTGCCCAAACGCATCGCGTACACCGACGACAACCTCAACATCCTGTCGTACCTCATTTCGCTCGACAACCTGCTCTCTAAGAAGGTCACCGGCAAGCTCGACCACTTCTCCCGCTACGCGGTGGCCTGGTAACCAGCGTGCTGCCGCCGCGCCGCACGTTGTTGCCGGTCTCCGGGCAACCGCGCCCCGACGGGGCGCGCCGCGCCCGCGAGCTGCTGAGCGACGCGCGCGCTCAGGAGCGCGCCGGGTGCGTGGCGGAAGCGATGGAGTGTTACCTGGCGTCGGTCGCCGTGGCCGACCAGTCCGGCGAGCGCTCCGTGCACGCCGAGGCGTTGCGCCGGCTGGGGGTGTTGCACCATCACCGCGGCGAATCCCCCGCCGCACGCGAAGTCTGTGGAAAGAGCTTTGAGGTGGCGGTCGCGAGCGGCGACGACGTGCTCGCCGCCGAGGCGGTGAACGTGCTCGCCGGATTCGATTTCGAGGACGGCGACATCGAAACGGCCCGCCAGGGGTTCCACCGGGCCCTGGAGCTGGGCGGCAAGAGCTCCCCACTGCGCGCGCGCATCGAGCAGAATCTCGGCATCCTCGCGACGATCCAGGGACAGCACGACCAGGCGATGGGACACTACCAGCGCTCCCTGGAAGCGTACGAGAGCGCTCGCGACCAGGAAGGCCTCGCGATCGCCTACCACAACCTCGGCATGATCAGCTCCGACCGCCACCTGTGGGAGGACGCGGACCGCTACTTCCGCCAGAGCCGGGAGCTCGCCGAGCTGATCGGCGACGTGCACCTGCAGGGGCTGTGCCTGCTGAACCACGCCGAGGTGCATTTCGCCCGCCAACATTTCGAGCAAGCGCGCCATAACGCGGAAGCAGCGCTGGCCATCTTCGATCAGCTGGGCACCCGGCGCGACAAACCGGACGCTTATCGGGTGATCGGGATGGTGTATCGGGAGACGGGCCGCGTGGCACTCGCCGAGTCGCGGCTGCGGGCGGCGATCGAGCTGGCGGTCAGCAGCGGCTCGCTCCTCAGCGAAGCCGAGGCCTCCCGCGAGCTGGCCCTGCTCTACCAGGCGGCGGGCCGCAACCAGGAGGCGCTGGGCCTCCTGCACACGGCCCACCGGCTGTTCCGTCGTCTCGACGCCGGCGCGGACTTGGTTGACGTGGGTGGCAAGGTGGCCCAGCTTGAAGAGACGTACCTGGCCGTGGTCCGCGACTGGGGCCAGTCGATTGAATCGAGCGACAGCTACACCTTCGGCCACTGCGAGCGGGTCGCCCGCTACGCGCTCGCTGTCGCGGCCGGGCTCGGGCTTCACGACGAGGAGTGCACCACCGTGCGGCTCGGGGCGTACCTGCACGACGTCGGCAAGGTCCGCGTCCCGCACGAGATCCTGAACAAGCCCGGACGGCTGACGCGCGAAGAGTTCGACGTCATCAAGATGCACCCGGTGTGGGGCGTCGAGCTGCTGGCCACGGTCGAGTTCCCGTGGGACATCAAGCCGATCATCCGGTGGCATCACGAGAAGTTCGACGGCAGCGGCTATCCCGATCAGCTGCGCGGGGAGGAGATCCCGCTCGCGGCGCAGATCATCGGCATCGTGGACGTGTACGATGCCCTTACCACCACGCGGAGCTATCGGCCCGCGCTGTCGCGGGAGCAGGCTCTCGCTCAGATGGAGGCGGAGCGACACCAATGGCGCCCGGACGTGTACGCAGCCTTCATGACGTCGGTCGGAGCGGGCTCGACCACCTCGATCCGCGCCGCCTGATACGGCTCGCGGTGCCCGTGAGCGCCGCGCTGACGCTGGCGCTCGCCGGCTGCGAGCGCCCCGGTACCTGCCGCGGGGAGTACTGCGGCACCCTCATCTTCGTCGCTTTCAGCCAACCCGACATCCTGCTGCCGCCGGTTACGCAGCAGGCGGTGGCGCGCGACATCCACGACCAGATCTTCCTGAAGCTCGCCGACCTGGGGCCCGCGATGAACACCCTCGGGGACCGGGAGTTCGAGCCGCAGCTGGCCGAGCGCTGGGAGTGGCAGGATTCGCTCACCCTCGTCTTCCATGTGTCTCCGCGGGCGCGCTGGCAGGACGGCCCTGCGGTCACCGCCCGCGACGTGGCGTTCACCTTCGACGCGTACACCGACTCGAGCGTCGACGCCCCGGCGCGCGAAGCACTGCGCGCCATCCGGTCAGTCACCCCGGTGGCGGGAGACTCGCTCGCCGCGATCTTCCGGTTCCGCCGCCGCTACGCCGAGATGTTCTTCGACGCCGTGTACCACATGCGCATCCTGCCGGCCCACCTGCTCGCGGGCGTCCCCCGGGACCAGTGGGTGCGCGCGCCGTTCGGCCGGGCGCCGGTGGGCGACGGCCCGTACCGCTTCGTCGCCTGGAAGCCCGGGGAAAGCGTCGAGCTCGTCGCCGAGTCGACGTTTTTCCTCGGCCGTCCCCACATCCGGCGGCTGATCTGGCGGTTCACGCCGGATCCGCAGACCGCGCTCACGCAGCTCGTGGCCGGGGAGGCGGACGCGCTCGAGTTCCTGGGACCGGCCGCCAACGTGGAGCGGGCCCGCGGCGCTCCCCAGCTCGCGGTGTATCCGTACCGGGGCACCGCCTACGGCTACCTCGGGTTCAACCTGACCGCCAACGGGGATCCGGCGCGGCCGCACCCCATCTTCGGGGACCGCGACGTGCGGCGCGCGCTGTCCCTCGCCGTGGACCGGGAGCGGCTGAAGGAGAGCGTCTTCCACGATCTCGCCCTCGTGCCCCCGGGCCCGGTGCCGCAGGCGTGGCCGCTGTGGCAGGGAAAGGGGGACACGGCGCTGCGCGCGCTCCCCTACGACACCGCCCAAGCGGCGGCCCTGCTCGCCCGCCGCGGCTGGCGTGACAGCGACGGCGACGGCATCCGCGACCGGGGTGGCGTGAAGCTCGCGTTCCACATCCTCGTGCCGACGACCAGCGCAGTCCGGCGCCAGTACGCCCGCCTGCTCCAGGAACAGTTCCGCACCATCGGAGCCCAGGTGGAGCTGGACGAAGTCGAGAACGCGGTGATGCAGCAGCGGGCCACCGCCGGGAAGTTCGACGCCGTGCTCGCCACGTGGGCGACGGACCCGACGCCGACATCCAACCTTGCCGACACATGGACGCGCACCGGGTTCGGCAAGGCGAATTACGGTCGCTACTCCAATCCGGCGTTCGAGCGCGCGCTGGCGCGCGCCACCGCCGCCACCGGCGGGCCCGCGGCGACGCTCGCGGCATGGCGGGACGCCCTGCGCCTGCTCGACGACGACGCGCCCGGCGTCTGGCTGTTCGCCCCGATGAGTGTGGCGGCCGTCCACCGGCGCGTGGCGGATGTGCGCATCCGGCCCGACTCCTGGTGGGCGTTGGTGCGCACGTGGCGCATTCCACCGAACCAACAGATCGCGCGAGACCGAATCACGACGAACAGCGTTGAGGAAAGGCGTTGAGAAGAAGACGTTGAGGGAAGGCGTTGAGGAACGGCGTGTAGGGTTTTCGTACCCTCCTAACGCCTTCCCTCCACGTTTCTCCTCCACGCTTTTCCTAGACGCCTTCTCTCCACGCCTCTAGTATTCGTCTCATGTCGACCTTCTCTCTCCCCCGCGCCTCCGTGCCCGCGCACCTGCGTCTGGCGCAGGGCCACGTGCAGGCGGGAGAGGTCTATCTGATGTCGCGGTCATCCCAGCACGCCGGCCCCGAGACGCCGCTCGACATGTTGAACCGCGCCGAAGGATTCTTCGCCTTCCGGCCCGCCGATAACGGCAAGGCGGGCGGCGGCGCCGTGCTGCTCGTGAGCAAGGCGCAGACGATCTCGCTTACCGTCGCCAAGGGGGATCTGATCGACGACCCCGCGCGCCGCTCGGCCGCGCGCCTGGTGGCGATCGAGATCGTGCTCACCGACCGCTCCACGTTGCACGGCTGGGCGCACGTCGAGCTGCCCGAGCACCACGCGCGCCTGCTCGACTACCTCAACGCGACGCCCGAGCTGTTCTTCGCCGTGACCGCCGAGGACGGCACCCACTACCTGAACCGCGCGCACGTGCTGTACGCGCGCCCCAAGGATTAGCCGATGCCCGCCCGGCTCGACCCGTTCCTGGACGTGTTCCTGCGCGAGCAAGCCGAGCAGCTGTACCTGCTCCCCGACGAGCCCGTCACCATGGTGAAGGACGGCAAGCCGCGGAAGGTGAGCAAGCAGCCGCTTACCGACGCGCACATTTACGCCCTGCTCGCCGAGATCGCGCCGTCGGAGTCGGCCGACCAGATCGACCAGAAGCACGAGACGGAGTTCGAGTACGCCGCCGGCCGCGGGCTCCTCAAGATCCGCATCGTCCCCGACAACGGCCGCTTGACCGCCGTCGTGACCAACGTGCCGCGCGCGGCGCCGCCCCCGCCCCCGCCCCCGACTCCGGCGGAGGTGACGGCGGTGCGTCCGGGCGTGCGGGCTGCGGCGACGCCGCCTCCCGCTCCGGCCGCCGCCCCCGCTCCCCCGCCCCGGCCCCCGCGGCCCTCGGCGATCGCGGCCGCGCCCATGGTAGAGGCGCCAGTAGCGACCCCCGCAGCCGGGGCCGCCGCGGGGCTGCCCGGAGAGTTCGCGGACTCGCAGTACCAGGCCGCCGAGCAGCGGCTAGGCGAGCTCTTGAAGGCGCTGGTGAAATCGGGGAGCTCGGACCTGCACCTGCGCGTCGGCGAGCCGCCGATCTTCCGGACCGGCGGCGACCTGGTGCGGGTCCGTGGCAATCCGCTGTCGCCGGCGGAGCTCGACCTCCTGGTGCTCGCGATCATGCCGGAGCTGAACCGCGGGGAGTGGAAGGAGACGGGCGACACCGACTTCGCCTACGAGATCACCGGGCTGGCGCGCTTCCGCGTCAACGCGGCCCGGGACCGCCGCGGCCCGGTGGCGGTCTTCCGCGTCATTCCGGCGAAGGTGGTGACGGTCGAGGAGATGGGGATAACCAAGGAGGTCCAGGCGCTCTGCTACCTCACCAAGGGGCTGGTGCTGATCACCGGCCCCACGGGCTCGGGCAAGTCCACGACGCTGTGCGCGCTCATCGACCTGATCAACCGCGAGCGCTCCGATCACATCATCACCATCGAGGACCCGATCGAGTTCGTGCACGAGAACAAGAAGTGCCTCATCACCCAGCGCCAGGTCCACGTGCACACCGAGAGCTTCAAGTCGGCGCTGCGCGCGGCCCTGCGCGAGGACCCCGATATCGTGCTCGTCGGGGAGCTGCGCGATCTCGAGACCATCGCTATCGCCATCGAGACCGCAGAGACCGGGCATCTCGTCTTCGGCACCCTGCACACCACGACGGCCGCTTCGACCGTGGATCGGATGATCGACCAGTTCCCTGCCGACCGGCAGGCGCAGATCCGCGTGATGCTCTCCGAGTCACTGAAGGGCGTCATCGCCCAGACGTTGTGCAAGAGGAAGGGGGGGGGCCGGGTCGCGGCGCGCGAGATCCTGCTGACCACGCCCGCCGTGTCCAACCTGATCCGCGAGGCCAAGACCTTCCAGATCCCGTCGATCATCCAGACGAGCAAGAAGCTCGGCATGAACACGCTCAACGACGCGCTGTTCGACCTCGTCGAGAAGGGCATCGTCGAGCCCGACGAGGCCTACATGAAATCAGTGGAGAAGGCGGGGCTCGTGGCCCAGCTCAGGGCGAAGGGGATCAAGGTGAAGATGACATCGGAGGCGTGACCCCCCTCGTCGAAGTACTTCTCCGGCGACGAGCCCAGGGCCCCTACTGCTGCACGCCTGCCACACCCCCCCCCGCGCTGAGGCGGACATTCTACGGGTGCGTTTCCTGCATCACGCCAATGCGTCGTTTGGGGTGGTCGTTTGCCCTTTGGTGGACGGCCCCTGTTTTCGGGGCAGTTTCGCCCCACAACCGCCACCCAACAGCACATGCGGTTGCGGGGTAACGTCATAGCTCGCTTGGCAACGGGGCTGACGCGGCCTGGGGGGAGCATGGCTGGTGGCCTAGGGACGTCCAAAGCGCACACCTGTACCGCGCGCGATCCATGATGGCCCGCCTCGGTGTCGAGCTCGGGCCCCGCGCCGTGCGCGGGGTACGGCTCGAGGGCTGGTTCCGGCCCCGAGCTCGCGCGGTGGAGGTAGAGTGCGACCCGGACAACCCGGTCGAGGCGGTCGAGGCGCTCCGTCAGCATCTCGGGCCAGCACACCGGATTGCTGTGGCCATCGATCTACCCCTTCTCTTCATCAAGCAAGTGAAGCTGCCCCCGCTCAGTGAGCCGGAGAAGCGCAACATCCTGCGACTCGAACCAGAGCGATTCTTTCCCGTGCGAGCCGAGGAGCTGGTGCCCGCCGTACGCGGCGACGATAACCTCGTCTTCGCCGCGAAAGAGGCCGCGCTCGCAACCTGGGTCGCCGCACTCGAGCAACTCGGACCGGTGGAGGTGATCGAGCCCGGACCGGTCGCGCTGGCGCGCGCTCTTACCCAGGCGCAGCTCAAGAGGGGGGGCGGGGGAGGGGGAGGGGTCGTGCTGTTCGACGGGCAGCGTGACGGCGTCGGGATCGTGGAGATCCGCGAGGGCCGGGTGACGCGCGCGCGGCGCGTGTTCGGCGCACTCGAGGATGCCGCGGCGGTGCTCCGGGACAACGGCAGCGCACCCGGGACGATCTACCTCACCCCCTGGAACGAGGATCGGGTGCGCATGCTCGCCGCGGTTCTTCCGGAGGTGATCGCGCGACCCCTGCCCACGGTGACGGACATCGTGGGTCCGTTCCTGCCCGCCTACGGAGCAGCGCTGGCGATTGGCGGGAGACCGAACTTCGCGAGGACGCTCGTCCCACCTGAGCTCGGTGGCCGCATCAGGGTGCGGTGGCGACGCGAGCTCGGGCTTGCGGTCGCCGCAGCCGCGGCGGCGGTCGTGTTCGCGTTCGCCTCGGCCGACGCCTGGCGCGCGCGGGTGACCCGTGGGCTCGAGGCGAGCCTCCAGTCGCTGCAGCAGCGAGCCGCGCCCGCCCTCGCCCTGCAGAACCAGCTCCAGACGCTCGCGCGTGAGGCGCAGGCGATCCAACAGAGCGAGCGGGAGCGGCCCGACCCTCTAGGGGTGCTGCTGGCGCTCTCGAAGCAGCTGCCGGCCGGAGCCTACCTGCGCGGGATACGCTGGTCGGGCTCCGACTGGCAGATAGACGGCTACGCCCCGAATGCGTCGCGCCTGGTGGCGCAGCTCGGCGCGGCTCCGGAATTCAAAGAGGTGCGCTTTCGCTCCGCGACAACCCGCGCGGCGGTGGGCGACAGGACCTATGAAAACTTTTCACTGGCCTTTCGATACGCTCCGGCGCCTTAACCCGCGCGAGCGCCGGGTGGTGCTCGGCGGGGCGCTCGTGAGCGCGACCGCGCTCGTGATCGTGCTCGTCGGGCTGCCGCTCGCCCACCACTGGACGGCCCGCGAGGCGGCCCATACAGCGAGCCGCGAGCGGTGGCTGCGGCTTGCGACGCTCGTGGCGAGCACCGACCGCCTGCGCCGGGCGCTCGACGAGCGGAAGGTTGCGCACGCCGCAGACGAGGCCCGCCTCGTGACCGGCGCGACGCCCGCGCTCGCGGCCTCGGCGCTACAGGGACTGCTGCAACGCTACGCCGACGAGAGCTCGGTGCAGCTCAACCGTGTCGACGTCGCGAGTCAACCACGTCCCGACCGGCCCGGCCTGCTCGCAATCCCGGTGCAGCTCCAGTGTCAGGGGGACATCTACGGGCTCGTGGATTTCCTGTCCCGGCTCGAGCAAGGCGAGAAGCTGCTCGTCGTCGAGGAATTGTCGTTGAATGCCGCGGTCGGCGTGCCCTTCGACCTGAGCGTCGGGCGACAGGCCGGTCAGGACCCCGGCCCGCGCGTCGGTCCGCGCGTCGCCAAGCCGTCCCAGTACTTGTCCTGGTCGCTCCGCCTGCACGGGCTCTACGGCGCGGTGGCCGGCGCGATCGGCTCGTGACAGCCGTGCGCGGCCTGTACGTCGTCACCGCGGCGCTCCTGGTGGCGGGCTTGGGGCTCCGCCTGGCTCCCACGCCCCTCCCCGCGGCACGAGCCGCGCCGTTGGCCATGCCCGCCGAAGCCCAAGGCGATGCCGCGCCGACGCGCACGCCTGCTGAGCCGAGATACGACGCAATCGTCGCCGCGAACATCTTCTCCCAGGACCGGACGGCCCCAGTGGTGCGGTTCCTCCCGCCCGGACGTGCGGCCGCGCCGACGAAGCCCCGCGGACCCACACTCCATCTGTACGGGACTACTGTTGGCCCGGACGGCGCCGTGGCGATTATCGACGCGGACCCGAACATCCCGGGCGCCGAGATTTACCGCCTCGGCGACCTGGTCGCCGGCGCGCGGCTCATTGCCATCACCGACTCGACGGTCACGCTGGCGCAGCCATCGGGACCGCTCGTCCTCCGACTGCCAAGCGCTGCGCTGCGGAGGGCGCCGTGAAGCGGTGCACCATGGTCCTGCTCGGTGCGCTGCTCCCCGCGCCCGCCCGCACCGCGGCGCAGCAGGCGCCGCCCGTTCGCATCAACTACGTCAATGCAGACCTGCCCGGCGTGATCCGCTCGCTCGCGGCCGTGCTGAACGTGAATGTGGTGCTGACCGACGTGCCGAGCCGCCGCATCACCTTTCAGACACCACAACCGGTGCCGGTACCCCAGGTTGGGGCGGTCCTGGAGGCGATCCTCGAGAGTCAAGGGCTGGTGCTCGTCCAGACGGGCCCCGTGGCGCAGGTGATGCCGGAGGAGAAGCGCCCCTCGACGGGGCCGGTGCGGGTCGGAAAAGACTTCCCCTCCCCTCCGCCGCTCGGGCTGGTGACGCAGATCGTGCCGCTCGAGTTCATCCGAGCGGAAGAGGGCGTCGCGCTCTTGAAGCAGGTCGCGAGCAGGAACGCCCGCCTCGAGGTCGTGCCGCGCTCGAACTCCGTGCTGATCACCGACCGCGGCGTGAACATCGCCCGCTACCTCGATCTGCTGCGGCAGCTCGACGTGAAGACGGGGGGCGAGGCGGGACTTCGCACCTACGTGTATCCGCTCAAGCACGCGAGCGCCGTGGAGCTCGCGGCCACGCTTGCGCAGGTGTTCGGCGGGGCGGTGGCGGCACCCGCGGCACGGCAGCGCGTCCAGGCTCTGGAGGGGCGCAGTCTGTCGAGCGAGCTGACGGGATTCCGCCGTCGGGAGGTCGAGTCGCTGCAACAACGCGGCATGGGCGCGCCGTCGGCAGTGACCCCTTCCCCGGCCGGCTACGCAGCCCCGGCCGCCGTGCCGGAGAGCGCGCAGGCCCAGGGGCTGGGACTGGTGGGCCGGACAACGATCGTGCCCGACCAAGCCACCAACGCGCTCGTCATCCGCACCGCCCCCCCGAACTTCTCGGTGCTCCAGGAGACGATCGACCAGCTCGACGTCCGCCCGCCGCAGGTGCTGTTGGAAGTGTTGATCGCCGAGGTCACGCTCGATCGCGCCAACGAGTACGGGATCAACTGGCAGGTCTTCACGCAGCGGGGGGTCTCGGGCGACAGCACGCGGGGGATCACGGGCGGGTTTGGCCCGCAGCGCTTCGGCGATACGCTCCTTGCGAGCCTCCAGGGCCTCGGCATCCGGTTCATCTCGCTCGCCACGGTCGACGTCCGAGCCCTCCTGCAGACCCTGGCCACCCGGACCAACGTGCGCGTGCTGTCGACCCCGCGGATCCTCGCCCTCAACAACGAGGAGGCCCGGATTCTGGTCGGCAGTGAGGTGCCGTTCGTCTCCTCGACGTTCGGCGGCCTGACCGCGCAGTTGAACACCGTCGTGCAGTTCCGCAACGTCGGCACGCAGCTCACGGTGATCCCCACCGTGAACAACGATGGCTACGTCACCTTCCGCTTACTGCAGGAGGTGAGTGCGCTGTCGCAGCAGACAGTAGCCGCGGCGCAGAACGCTCCCATCATCACGACTCGCGAGGCGGAAACGAGCGCGATCGTCAAGACCGGGCACACGGTAGTGATCGGCGGGTTGATCGGCCAGACGCAACAAGTCGTCGAGAGCGGGGTGCCGCTCCTCAAGGACCTGCCGCTGCTCGGGTACCTGTTTAAGAGCCACAGCGTCTCCCGCGAGCGCACCGAGATCGCCATCTTCTTCACGCCCTACGTCGCGTTTACCGACGAGCAGGCGGACTCCCTGCTCCAGCGCGAGCGCGACCGGTTGCAAGGCTTGAAGCCGCAGATCGATAGCGTGCTGGCGCCTGCGCCGCCGCGAAAGCCGTGAACCGCTGATGAGCCAGATCCCCCGCCCCGAGCTGATCGGCGCCCATGCCGCCGCCCCCGCCGCCTCTCGCCGGGAGCCAGACCCGGCTTTTGAGACGCCGGCAGCGCCCGCAGCGGGGGCGTCCGAGCCACCGCGCACCGGGGCCGACCTTCGGGCCGCGGCCGCGGGGCCGCTGGCGCAGCGACTCTCGCCCAAGTACCTCGAAGAGCACTGCCTGTTGCCCGTGGGCGTGAGCGCAGCCGGCGATCTGCTCGTGGTCGCGGACGAGCCGCCCGACCCCACGGTGATCGACGAGCTCTGCTGGGCGTATGGCCGCCGGGTGAAGCTCGTGGCCGCGCCCGCCGCCGAAATCCATGCAGCGATCCTGTCCGCACAGTCGGAGTCGCCCCCCGACGTGCAGGCGACGGACCTTCGGGGCAGCGATCTGGTCCTCCTCGCCGAAGAAGAGGAGACGATCTCCGACCTGCGCACCCTCGCGAACCAGGCGCCGGTGATCAAGCTCGTGAACGTGATGATCCTCGAGGCTCTGCGGGCGCGCGCGAGCGACATCCACCTCGAGGCGACGCCCGAGGGGCTGCGGGTGCGCTACCGCATCGACGGGGTGCTGCATGACATCTCCCGCCCGCCGCGACAGTACCAGGCGGCCGTGCTGAGTCGCATCAAGATCATGGCCAGCCTGAACATCGCCGAGCGACGCCTCGCCCAGGACGGGCGCATTCGGCTCCGGCTGTCGGACCGGGAGCTCGACCTGCGCGTGTCGATCAGTCCCACACTCCACGGCGAGAGTGTCGTGCTCCGCATCCTGGATCGCGGCGCGGGGGTCCGCGACCTGGGCGAGCTCGGCATGCCCGGTCCCGCGCTCGAGCGGTTCGAGGGGCTGATTCGGCAACCGCACGGCATCATCCTCGTGACCGGTCCGACCGGGTCGGGCAAGACCACGACGCTGTACGGCGCGCTCACCCGCCTGAATCAAGCCGGCGTGAAGATCGTGACGGTGGAGGACCCCGTCGAATACCAGATCGATGGCGTGACGCAGATCCCCGTCAATCCCAAGATCGGCCTGACGTTCGCCGCGGCGCTCCGCTCCATCCTGCGCCATGACCCGGACATCATCATGGTCGGCGAGATGCGCGACCGCGAGACGGCCGAGATCGCGATCCAAGCGGCGCTCACCGGGCATCTTGTGCTCTCGACACTGCACACGAACGACGCGCCGAGCGGCGTGACGCGCATGGTGGACGTGGGCATTGAGCCCTACCTCGTCGCCGCCACGGTCCTGGCGATCGTGGGGCAGCGCCTGGTGCGGTTGGTGTGCGAGGCCTGCGCCGAGGACTTCCACCCGCCAGCGGACCTGGTCGCGCAAGTGACGACGGTGCCAGACATCCCCCAGCCGCGGTTCCGGCGCGGGCGCGGCTGCGACGCCTGCGCGGGCACCGGCTATCGCGGGCGCACCGGTCTCTACGAGCTGATGCCGATGAGCGAGGACTTGCGCGACCGCGTCGTCCGGCGCGCTCCGCTCGCCGAGATCCGCGCGTTGGCGCAGGCGCAGGGCATGGCGCCGCTGCGCGCGTCGGGCTGCGCGAAGGCGTGCGCGGGCAGCACGACGCTCGAGGAGGTCCTGCGCGTGACGCGGGACGAGGCGCTCGGATGAGCGTGCGGTTCCGCTACCGGGCGGCCACACCGGACGGGCAGGTGGTAGAAGGCGTGGTGCACGCCCCCTCGCGCCAGTCGGTGCTCGAGCAGCTGCGCCACCAGCGCCTCTACCCCGTGACGGTCGACGAGGCGACCGCCGCCGCCGGCGCGCGCGTCGGGCGGCGGCTCGGCCGCCGCGCTGCCGTGACGCTCTGGACTCGTAACGCCGCGACGCTGCTGGCTGCCGGGGTCCCCCTCGACCGGGCACTCGCGTTCACGGCGCAGTACGCGAGTCACAACGGCCTTGCAGAGACGGTCCGCCAGGTGCGCCGCGCCGTGCAAGGGGGCGCCAGCCTCGCAGACGCCCTCGCCCGGCACCCGCGGTACTTCGATCCGCTCTTCGTCGCCATGGTCTCGGCCGGCGAGTCGAGCGGGGCGCTCGACATCGTGTTCGCACGCCTGTCGGAGCACATGGAAGAAAGCGCGGAGCTCCGGTCCCAAGTCTTCTCGGCGCTGCTCTACCCCGCCCTCCTGGCCGTAGTCGCCAGCGTCGGGGTGATCGTCCTCTTGGGGTTCGTAATCCCGCGGTTCGCGACCGTCCTGGCGGACGTGGCCGGCACCCTGCCCCTCAGCACGCGCTTGCTGCTCGGCGCGAGCGCCCTGCTCACCAAAGTATGGTGGCTGTGGTTGGCGCTGGGGGCGGCGGCGGTCTACCTGATCCCGAGCGCCCTCGCCCGTCCCGAAACGCGCCGCCGCTGGCACGCGGCCCGGCTGGCGTGGCCCTGGATCGGCGACCTCGAGCTCAAGTACTCGACGGCGCGGTTCGCCCGCACGCTGGGCCTGCTCTTGAAGAGCGGCATACCAGCGCTCCCCGCGCTCAAGATCGCCCGGGCGTCTGCGACGAACCTCGTCGTGCAGGAAAGTGTGGACCGCGCGGCGGCCGCGCTGGCTGAGGGGAGCGCGCTCGCCCCATCGCTCGCCGGAACGCTACCGCCCCTCGCGCTGCAGATGCTCGCCGTGGGGGAGGAGAGCGGGCGCCTGGAGGAGCTGTGCCTTCGCGTGGCCGACACCTACGACGGCGAGGTGCGACGCGCACTGCGGACTGGCGTGGCACTCCTCGAACCGGCGCTCATCCTCATCTTCGGCACCCTGGTGGGGTTCGTCGCGCTCGGGATGCTCCAGGCGATCTACGGCATCAACCTCAAGGCGTTCTAGAGATCTCGCTCCTGCCACGCCCGCAGGACCAGCCGCGTGCCGACGACGGCATACACCGCCTGGATCTCGTGGGTCAGCGGCTGCCCGTCTTGCCATCCCCGGCCGACGATCAAGAGACGGCTGGGCACCACTGAGAGACGCGGTGCGGGTGCGCTCGCCGCGCCCGCTCCCTCAGGCGGCCCGCCCAGCTGCCCGAATGGGTCGTTGGGCGTCATGAAGAGCTCCCCGGTCTCGCGGCGCCGCACGGCGCTCCGTGCCATCGCGCTCGAGATCCCGGGCAACGCGGCGAGCACGGGCTCGGGAGCGGCGTTGATATTGACAGCGCCGTCACTCCACACGGTGAGGTACGGCGCGACCGCGAGCGCGAGCGAATCGTCGATGCCCGGGATGTGGGCGAGCTCACCGAGTCGATTGAGGGGCGCCTGCTTGAGGCTGGCGACCACCTGCTCCGCATGTCTGTCGGTGGTGAACTGTCGGAACAACCCTTGCAGGGTCGCCGCGTCGGCGCGATTCAGGTCGAGGCGCGCGTTCAGATCCACCACCGCCACGCCGAACCGCCCGCTTCCCAGAGCGACGTCGTTGAGCGGCGCAAGGCGCGCGCCGAGTTCCCGGAACGTCGTGACGCGGTCGGGGAGGCTCCGCGCCGAGTCGAGGAGCGCCTCGATCCGGACCGCTGCGGCGAGGATCCCGCTCTCGGCACTGTAGCGGGCGACCGTGCGCGAGCGCAGGCTCGAGAGGATCTCGGCCTCCATCCGCGCCTGCGACACGACTTCGGCCACGATCGCGCCGAGCAGCACCAGCAGCCACAGGACGAAAATCAGGGCGACGCCGCGGCGATCCCCGCGCTTCATTATGGCTCGCCTCCCGGCAGCCGCTGCGGCGCGGCACCCGGCTGCCCGTCCGGCTGGTCCCGCGTCAACCAATCGAGACTGAAGCGACCGCCGGCGGGAAGAAACACCGTCACCGTCACGAGCCTCAGCCCGGGCTGCCACGGGCGGCTCGTGATCTCGCGGCGAAACCCGCCGGGCAGCGATTCCGCCGGCGTCCCGAGGAGACTCGGTCCGCTGAGCCGCGCACGCTCGCTGGCGTCCTCAGCGTACGCGACGGCGCGCGACCACTCCCGGGCGGCGGTGACGAGCCGGTGGCTGCCCTGGAAGAGCTGGAGGTAGCCGAGCGCCACCAGGCTCAGCACCACGAGCGCCACCATGACTTCGAGGAGGGTGAGTCCCCGCTCGCTCGTCATCGAGCTCCTCATCGGTCGGACTACAGGTCGCCCTAGCCCGAGGCGACCTGTGCTCTCCATCGTTGTCAGGAGCTGCCTGCTCCTTTAGGGCTGTACCATCTGGTGGAACTTGACGAAGCCCGTGGTCAGCGTGCCGTTCTTTTGATAGCTGTAGCCTGCGGGTCCGGTCAGAGAGATGGAGAAGCTGCCGATCCCCCCCGTTGCCGAAAAGTCGCACGCGCCAAAGATGAATTGATAGCCGAGCTGCCCGTTGACCTTGGCGTCACCGATAAAGCTGACGCAGTTACCGCTGTAGCTGATCGAGCGGACACCATTGGAGCTGGTCACGTCCAGGCTCTGACCCGGATCGTGGTAGATGAGGGTGCCATTCTCTTCCGGCTGCTGCTTGTCCACGAAGGACATCTCGTCGTGCTGCTCATCCTCTCCCTCCCCCTCGTCCTCTACTTCCTGCTCCCCCTGGACGCCGGCACAGCTGCCTACAGTGACCACTCCTGCCGGTGGCTGCAGCCGGTAGGTGAAGTAGGGCACGCCGACACGAAAGGAGACTGGGTCGTCGGGGTTGTCGGTACCCGTGCGCCTCATGGACAGCGGACTCACGACATGATCGTCGGCGAAGGAGATGTTGGCGCGGTGTTGCGGATCGAGCGCGACCTGGAAGAAATCCGCCAGATTGCGGTCGGCGCCTCCTCCCAGGCCCCCGGTCGACACCGTGCCGCGGTGGATGACATGATCGCTGGCGGTATACTGCGTGAAGGTCGGTGTCGCAGCATGGCCGTTCACGGTCTCCAAGACGTAGACGTTCCACTTGGCCCACTTGGTCATGCAGGTAGTGCCCTTGGTGCAGGGGCCGTTGTCTTCTGGCGTGTGGCCCGGCTCCATCACCGCCCGGTCATTCGAATTACCGGCTCTGTCGGCTCCGAGCCAAGCCACCACCACGTGGCCGTTGGCGTCGGCAGCCACCCAGGGGAAGACATTGGCCTTGCCAACGGTCGCACCTTGATTGACAACTCGAGCGGGAGTCCAGGTCTTGCCGTGGTCGCTCGAGGAGGTGAAAAAGATGTTGCGGTTATCGGACCACACAGAGTAGAGAAAGCCGAACTGATCCACGGCCAATGCGGGGAAGATGTTGTTATTCCTCGCCCCCACGGGGCCGGTGTAGACCTTGTAGTCCGTGAACATGAAAGCCGGCAGGTCGAGCTTCGCGTCAATCGAGACTCCGACGTAGGCGGAACGCATCGGCGCTCCGCTAACGTTGTTTTCCAACGCATCATTCGGCGCCACGAACAGTTGGTACAGGTTGCCGCGGCTGGAGCAGTTGCTGTGGTCGATCTTGATCTGTGCCGCGAGGTTCGCCGTTGAGGCCGGCGTTGGGGCCCCCGCTGCCGGGAAGGTCGCCGCATCAATGGCCTCGCCGAGACCTGCCGCGTAGGTCAGTCCCCCATCAATCGAGCGCTGGACGTCGATGTTGAACGTGCCAATATCGTGATACGCGAGATAGCCAGTTTTGGCGTCGATCGCGTCGTTCCACTGGCGGTCGTCGCCGCCGATCAGGGCCGCCAGCACGTTCGGTGGAGAAAAGTTGTCACCGCGATCGGTGGAGTGCGTTCCCGTTACGCCCGGCGCCAACAGCAGGCTGGTCAGGGGCAGGTTGGGGATGTGGGTGATCGGGTCGGGGCCATTGACGGCGATATCGGCGTCGCCGCCACCGGGCGCCAGCCCAAGATTAGTCGGATCACCGACGTTCTTCGCGCATCCTCCGCCCGTGAAGCCGTAGATTCCGCAGTTGTCGGGCTGACCCTCATACTTGAACGGCAGGGTTCCGTTGCCGTTTGCCGACCCGTCGAGTCTGCTATTCCAGCGCCACAGGTCCACGCCTCCGGGAACACCGCGGATCGAGACGACGTACACTGTTCCTTGCGCATCGACGCGGTCGCCGGGCTCTACTCCCTGGACGATGAACGCCAGTGGGCTCAGCCGGGTCGGCGTCGGCGCCAACTGCGGCAGGCAGAGGCTTTGGTTGGGGCTGAACGGGGCGCTGCCTGAGCCAACGAACGGCGGAATGGCCTGAGTACTCGGACAGTTGTGCTCGTTTGCGGTGCTCTGAGCGAGCAGTGTCGAGGCGGCAAACGACAACGTGCTTGCGACAACAAACGGCATCAGGAGCTTGCTCATGGTCTTTTCTCCTTGCGTCGGTTGTTTTTCAACCCGTCATGGACAGCCCGACGGTCCTTCGGAGCAAGTCCGGTACCAATTGACAGTCGCGCACGACGCCGGTGGCACCGATGCGTCAGCGCAACACCCCCACAGGACGGTTATTGTCGGATGGAGCCTTGCGGCACCAAGGCAGCGCCCGCTCCGACCCGCACTTGCAACGGCAATCCCACCGGCGTCGAGTCGTGCCACATCGTGATCGCCACCGCGCGGGGCAGCAGCGTCGTCCGCGGCCACTCCTCGAGCC
>QHVC01000189.1 GCA_003222205.1 Gemmatimonadota bacterium
TCGAGGAAGTTGTTGAGGAGCGTGATGGTGCGTTCGGCGCCCTCGTAGACCTCGTGGGCCGCCCGGTCCACGCCGTCGGGAGACTTCGCCCGCACCAGCCGTTCCGCCCAGCCGAAGACGCCGGTCAGGGCATTGCGCAGCTCGTGGTTCATCATGGCGAAGAACAGGTCGCGTTGGCGCTGCATCCCGCGCACCCGCCCCAGCAGCTCCTGGCTGTCCTCGTAGAGTCGTTGCTTCTCTACCGCCACCGCCGCCTGGGCGGCCAAGGCGACGGCGATCGCCTCGTCTTCGCCGCTGAATTCCTGCGCGCCCTGCTTGTCGGTTAGGTAGAGGTTGCCGAAGACTCTTTCGCGGCCCCGTACCGGTACGCCGAGGAACGAGGTCATGGTCGGGTGATGGGGCGGGAACCCGGAACGCTGCGGGTGCCGGGTGATCTCCTTGGTGCGGATGGGGCGCGGGTCGCTGATCAAAAGCCCCAGGAGGCCGCGCCCGCGCGGCAGGTCGCCGATGCGCGCGCGCTCGGCCTCGGTAAGGCCGGATGTCACGAATTCGGCGAGCGAGTCCCCTTCCGGGTTCAGAACGCCGAGGGCCGCGAAGCGCGCCCCCACCACGTCGCGCGCCGAGTCCACCAGCCGCTGCAGCAGCTCCCCGAGCGAGCCCGAGGTGCCCATGGCGATGGTGGCGTCGAGCAGGCGCTCGAAACGGCTGCGGATCCGCGCGCCTTCGGCGGCGGCCGAGGGGGCCGGGGAACGACCGGCGCGTTTAGCCACGCCCCTGTTTTAACGCCATCGCCCCCGGCGTTCAACCCGGCGCTGCGGACCGGCTCAAATCCGCGCGGTCGCCACCGCCCCCACGAGGTCGGTCTGCGAGATCACGCCGACCAGCGCGCCCTCGTACTCGACGAACAGCCGTTGCACGTTGAGATACAGCATCTCCCGGGCGGCTTCCTTGACATCGGTATCGGGGTCGATCGTCACGGGCCACGGAGACATCACTTCGAGGACCAGCGTGTGGTCGAAGAGCCGCTCCCGCTGGCGCGACGTTGTACAGCTGCTTTCGGCGTGCAGGATTTCCCGGGTGGACAGCACCCCCACGGCGCGTCCGAACCGATCGATGACCGGCAACGCGGACACGCCGGCCTCGGTCAGCGCCTCCACGGCGTCCGCCACCGTCGCGTCGGCGCTGATCGTCTTCAAGTCGGTGCGCATCAGCTCGGCGACTCTCATGGCTCCCTCCTAGTGCCCGATTCCTGACGCCACTGTCACTCCACCCACCTGGACGAGCCCCACGGCCCCCTTCGCCGCGTCCGCGAACGCGTGCGTGACGAAGGCGTACGTACCGGCGCCGCTCCCCTCCTCCTCGAAGACCGTCTCGAACACCGCCCCGCCGCCCGCCGGCACGCTCCAGGTCTGCACGCCGGTCAGGGCATGGTCTGGATTGCCGTCCGGATAGACCCGGTCAAACACCGTGCCGACGATGTGGAAGTCGCTCGAGAAGCTCGGCCCGGCATTCACCACGAAGAACCGCACGTGATCACCGACGGCGACCTCGAGTGGGTGCGCCTGGTACTGGAAGGCACGCCCGTTGAATACGACGTAGGTAGCCTGCTTGGCCAGCGCCTGATTCCAGTCGGGTTGGCCCGGCTGCGCGCTGTTCCCGGCGCCGAGGTAGAACTCGCTCTGCACGACCACGAACTCTTTCTCGACCCGCGTCGGCCAGCCGTCCGCCGGATCCACGATGATGGGGAGGTACATCCCCTGCATCAGGTGGAGCAGCACCGGCGGCGTGCCACAGTGCACCAGATAGGCACCGGGATCGCGGGCGGTGAATTCGAACGACATCGAGTCCCCCGGCACGATCGTGCGGAAGGCCCGACTCATCGGAATCCGCGCCGCGTGGAAATCGATCGAGTGCGGCATCGACGCTTTGTTGACGAGGCGGATGCGGACGAGGTCGCCCTCACGCACGCGCACGACCGGGCCCGGCACGGTGCCGCCGAACGTCCAGCCGTTGTACGTCACGCCGGGCGCGACTTCGACGGTGGCATCCAGGATGGGGATGCGGAACTCCTTGACGGTCGCCCGCGAGGCGGGGGACAGCGCCGCCCGATAGGTGGGCGTGGTCGGCGTCATCGACGTCCCAAAGTCGACGAACTCATACCGTGGCGCGCGGCCTGCGAACGCTACGGCACCCACGGCCAGTAACCCGACCCCGGCGATGCCGAGGACAACCTTCGAGACCCTCATCTCCAGCTCCTTGTGCGGTAGTGTGGAGGCGCACGTGGAGCTTAGGGGCGGGCTTGTGAAGGAAGGCGTTCGTCTGTGTGAAGAGAGCTTCAGACCGGCGTCGCGAAAGCGGGCCGGTGCGGCCCGTACATGCTTCCTGGCGGGTGCGCCGACCGGCTCGTAAGTTCCGAGGTGAGCGTTGCCCGCCGGCTCCGGTTGACCGTCGCCGCTGTCGCGGCGCTCGTCATCACGCCCTGGCCGGCCGCGCGCGCGGTCGGCCCCCAAACTGCCGCAGACACCCTCGGGCGATCGCCGGGCCGCCTATTCGACACGGCCGAGCCGATCGCCTTCACGTTGACCAGCGACCTCGGGGCCGTCGCCAAGGACCGGGGCACACAGAAGCGCGTCCACCACGCCGTCCTCTCGTACGTCGGGCCCGCCGGCGATTCGACGTCCTTCGACGTTCAGCTCCGCACCCGGGGGCATTGGCGGCTGCGGACCTGCGAATTCCCGCCGCTCAAGGTCGAGTTCGACCGGGAAACGGCGAAGCCCGCGCTCTTCGCGCACCAGAAGAGTCTGAAGCTGGTGGTGCAGTGCCGCAGCCCCCGGGCCTACGCCAACTACCTGCTCGAGGAGTACCTCATCTACCGGATCTACAACCTGCTGACCGAGTGCAGCTTCCGGGTGCGCCTCGCCCGCGTGACGTACGTGGACGCCGCCGGCAAACGCACGCCCGCGACCCGATACGCGTTTTTCATCGAAGACGACGACCGGATGGCGAAGCGGTGCCACGGACACGTGCTCGAGCAGCAGGGGATCTCCCAGGCCGACGCCGGGTTCAGCCAGATGGGGTTGCTCACGGTGTTCGAATACCTGATCGGCAACACCGACTGGTCCGTCGCCGCGCTGCACAACATCGTGCTCGTCCAGGATAGTATGGGCGAGCTGTATCCGGTCCCGTACGATTTCGACTGGTCGGGCGTCATCTCGACGCCCTACGCCTTCCCCGACGCGCGTCTCGGGATCCGCACCGTGCGGGACCGGCTGTACCGCGGCGCCTGCCGCACCCCGGCCGACTTCGCCCCTCTGTTCGTCCGCTTCAACGCCGTCAAGGACTCCGTCTATGCGCTGTACCGCGGGCAGCCGGATCTC
>QHVC01000108.1 GCA_003222205.1 Gemmatimonadota bacterium
CGTCGCCATCAACCGCTACGGCATGCGCCTGCCGATGAAGGCGTTCTTCGGCGTCACCGGAGCGCTGCTCTACTACATGGCGTTCGTGTTCGCGGGGCAGGGGGTCAAGGACCTGCAGGAAGCGGGACTCGTGGGACTCACGGTGCTGGAAGGTTGGCCGCGCTGGCCGCAGCTGGGCATCTACCCGACGGTGCAGTCGCTGGCGCTGCAGGGCGTGCTGGTCGTGCTACTGGTGTTCGGGCTGGCGTGGTCGCGGTTGCGGCGCTCCCCCCCTCGCGCCTAGCGCCTCGGCGCGCACCGGCACCGGCTCCGGCGTCGCCCATACTCTGACCAGGGAGAGTCCCACCAGGACGAGCGCCACGCTCGTCGCCTGCGCGACGGTGAACGCGCCGAGTACGCGGTCGTCCTTGGCGCGGATGAACTCGACGAGGAACCGCTCGAGCGCGGCGCACACCAGATATACCGCGAACAACCATCCGGTGGCGTGGCGGTGGTCGCGGTGCCGCCACAGCCAGGCGAACACCAGCAACATCACCGCGGTCTCGTAGATCTCTGTGGGGTGCACGGCGACGACGGCGGCCGGATCCGCGCCCGCCGGGAACGTCACGTGCAGCTGCGACAGGTTGGCGACCGTGGTCGCGGGGAGGCCCTGGGGGAACTTCATCCCCCAGGGGAGCGTGGTGGGGATGCCGTAGTCGTCCTGCACGAGGAAGCACCCGACCCGCCCCAGCGCGTACCCGAGCGCGAGCGCCGGCGCGCACACCTCCGCCGTCAGACGCAGCGGCACCCGCCGCCGCACGCCGGCGAGGATCACTCCCGCCGCTCCGCCCAGGAACCCGCCATACCAGACGAAGCCGCCGCGCTCGAACGGTGAGGCCCCCGTGAGCGCCACGTACCAGAGCTTGGCGCCGATCAATCCGCCCACGACGGCGCCGATGACGATGTCCGCCGCGTACTCTTCGTTCAGCGCGCGACGGCGCAGCTCCATCTGGATCGCCCAGCCGCTCATCAGGAACGCCACCATCATCATCAGGCCAAAGCCGGTGACGGCGATGGGGCCGAGGTGCAGGGTGAACGGATAAACGGTCATGAGGGATGGGGGATGCGGGATGCGGGATGCGTGGTTGCCGGTTCGAGACCCGACAGGGGCAAGTCCGCCCGGGCGTCGAGTGTCCAGTCGCTCGCTTCACCCTGCGCCAGCCGCCACCAGCCGGCGCGCGCGATCATCGCCGCGTTGTCCGCGTTGAGCCGCGGGCTCGCGACGGCGACCCGCGCCCGATTCGGGAGATTCGCGAGCCGCCGCGCGGCGAGAGCGGCGAGCGCGCGGCTGCAGGCGACGCCGCCGCCCAGGACGGCGACCCGTCGCCCCGTGGCCTCCACGGCGCGCTCCAGCTTCGTCACCAGCACGTCGAGCACGGCGTCCTGGAAGCCCCGCGCGAGCGCCGCGCGGTCGGCCGCAAGGTCCGTGCTGGCGCGCACGGCGTGCAACACGGCGGTCTTGAGTCCCGAGAAGGAGAACTCCAGCCCCTCGTCGATCATGGGGCGGGGGAACGTGAAGCGCGCCGGGTCGCCCCCCCCCTCGGCCGCGAGCCGCTCGATCGCCGGGCCGCCGGGGTACCCGAGCCCCAGCAGCGTGGCGACCTTGTCGAACGCCTCGCCCGCCGCGTCGTCGCGCGTCTGCCCCAGCAGGCGGTAGCGCCCCCACGCGGGCACGTCGAGCAAGAGCGTATGGCCGCCCGAGACGAGCAGGGCGACAAACGGCGGGGCGAGCTCCGCATCCTCCACCGCCGGCGCGAACAGGTGCCCCTCGAGGTGATTCACGCCGATGAGACGCCGGCCGCCGGCGTACGCCAGCGCCTTCGCGTACACGACGCCCACCAGCAGCGCCCCGACGAGTCCGGGTCCCTGCGTGACGGCGACGGCGTCCACCGCGCTCCACGACACGCCCGCTGCGGCGAGCGCGCGCTCGACGACCGCCGGCAGGGCGGCGAGGTGGGCGCGGCTGGCGAGCTCGGGAACGACGCCGCCGAACACCTGATGGATGTCCTGCGACAGGATGATCAGGCTGGCGAGCTCGGGCGCGCCGCTCCAGCCGCCGCCCACGAGGACGGCGGCCGAAGTCTCATCGCACGATGTCTCGATGCCGAGCAGGACCTCAGCCACGGCCGGTCTTCTTGCGCAGGGCGACCGAGTCGGGAATGGCCCGGGCGGTGATGCCGCGTGGCGCGATGACCGTGAGCCGGGCGTAGGCGCCGGCGGCGCCGATCCGGCCCGGCAGGTGCACGATGACTTTGAGGCTGTCGCGGGTGAGGCGCTGCACGACAGCGTCGGCGCCGCGCACGACGACCGACACGCGGGCCGGCGTCACGACGAAGCTCGTCAGCGCGCCGGCGCCGCTCTCGACCGGGATGCCCGCGAACGAGCGCTCGTGGATGACGCTGAGATCCCCCGAGACGGTGACCTCTTTGGGCGCGATACGGACGACGCCGAGCGGCGCGGTGTCGATAGGGAGGCTGCGGGTGAACGGTCCCGTGACGTTGGCGATCTCGGTGGGGACGGTCGTGACCGACTCGATCGCGGCGAGGGCGCGGTCCGAGCCCACGATGCGCGCCATGCTGGGCGTGATGGCGAGCCCGCCCTGCAGCTGGTAGCCCGATTCCGCGACGATCCGCACCAGCGGCACGATGCGCACGTCCTTGCCGGCGACGGAATCGAGCCGGATCGCGATGTCTCGGGGGGAGATCTCGTTGACCTGCACGTCGGCGCCCTTGGGGATGTCGATGTCGCTGGCCTTGAGGCTCAGGGTCCAGACCGACGCCGTGAGCGTGTCGGGCACCCGCAGGGTGATCGGCCGCAGGGACCGCAGCCGCAGCATCTCGCTGCCGCGGCCGCTGAGCAGCACCGAGACGGTGGGTGGGGCGGCGAGCAGGGCGCGTCCCGGCGGCGGGAGCACGACGATCTTCAGGCTGAACGTCTGTGTCACCGGCTGCTGCGCGGCCACCGCGACGTACAGCATCAGCGCGAGCGCCAGGGCGGCCAGCTTGATCGCCCAGTTGCGCGTGATGAGGCGCGTCAGGCTACCGCTCATCGACCAGCCGCCGCACCAGGTATTCGTTCACCGGACCGTCCCACTCGGCGGGCCCGATCACCTTCTTCACGATGACGCCGTCACGATCGATCACGAAGCTCTCCGGGACGCCGGTCGTCTGATAGCGCTGGCGGATGTCGCCGGCCTGGTTGTGCAGCACGTCGAACGACAGCCCCAACTCGCGCACGAACGCGTCGACCACCGTGGAATCGTCCTGATCCACGCTCACGGCAACGACCCGAAAGTCGGTGCCGGCGAGTTTCTTCGCCAGCCGCTCCAGCGCCGGCATCTCCACGCGGCAGGGCGCGCACCACGTGGCCCAGATGTTGATGAGGATGGGCCGCCCGCGGTAGTTCGCGAGCGAGGCGGGACGCCCGGTGCGCAGATCGATCGCGGTGAACGCCGGGGCTTTCGAGCCCACGCCGAGCAGGGCCATCTGCGGCCGCAGCTTGATGATCAGGACGACGGCAAAGATGGCCGTCGTCACCATCCCCGTCACCAGCGCCCACTGTCGCGGAGTCTTCACACGGCCACCAGGCAGCGCCGCCGCAGCTCGGCCACCTCGCGGCCGGGGTCCGCGCTCCCGAACACCGCGATGCCGGCGACGAACGTGTCGGCGCCCGCGACGTGCGCTTCGGCGATCGTCTCCGTCGTGATCCCGCCGTCGACTTCGAGGAACGCCCGCGAGCCCTGCGCCGTGAGCAACGCGCGGGCGCGCCGGATCTTGTCGGTCGAGCCGGGGAGATAGCTCTGCCCACCGTAGCCCGGGTTCACCGTCATGATGAGCAGCAGGTCGACGTCGTCGAGGACGTCCTCGACGAGGGCGAGCGGCGAGGCCGGGTTCAAAGCGAGGCCGGCCAGCATGTCGCGCTTCTTCACCGTGTCGAGGTGGCGTTGCACGTGGATCGTCGCCTCGGGGTGGAAGGTGAGCACCGAGGCGCCGGCGTCCGCCATCGCGGCGATGTAGTGCTCGGGCTCCTCGACCATCAGGTGCACGTCGATCGGCTTGTCGGTGAGCTGGCGGAGCGCCGCCACCATGTTCGCGCCGAATGTCAGGTTCGGGACGAAGCGGCCGTCCATGACATCCACGTGCAGCCAGTCGGCGCCGCCGGCCAGCACCAGGCGCACCTGCTCGGCGAGCCGGGTCAGGTCGGCGGCGAGAACGCTGGGCGCGATGCGGATGCCGTTCGTCATTGCGGGCTCCGGGCGACAACGATGTCCACAGCGGTTCCGGGCGGGGCGAGCGTGCCTGCGGCGGGCCGTTGCGCGACCACCGTCCCGGGACTCGCGTCGGACGTACGCCGCCGCGTCACGCTGCCCAGCTGCAAGCCCTCGACCTCGAGCCTCGTGCGCGCGTCGGCCTGGCTCATGTTCAGCAGGTCCGGCACCGTGATCGTCGCCTCCCCGCGGCTGATCACCAGCGCCACGCCGGCGCCGGGCGCCAATGGCTCGCCGGCGGGCGGCCGCGTCAGTCCCACGACGCCCGGCGGGACCCGCGGCACCTGGATCGACTCGACCTGCGCGACGCTCAGCCCCGCGGCGGTAATCAGGCGCCGCGCCACGGACCCGTCCAGCCCCGTCACGTCGGGTACCGGAATCTTGGGCGGCCCGGCGCTCGACACCAGGGTCACCCGCCCGTCCGCGACGGCGCTGACCCCGGGCGGTGGATCCTGCCAGATGATCGTGCCCTGGGGAGCGGTGGGGTGGGGCTCGGTCCCGCCGTCCACGACCTGAAGCCCGGCGTCGCGGATCTCCCGTGACGCGTCCTGCAACGTGAGCCCCAGCACGCGCGGCACCGTCTGCCGGGCGTGCAGGATCGGGGTCGGGAAGACGAAAAAGAAGGCCGTGAGGTAGCCGAGCAGCACCAGCCCCAGGACCAGCATCGCCCAACGGGTCGCCGAGCGGCGCTCCAACCCAAAGGTCGGCAAGCGCCATTCGCGCAGGGGCGGGAAGCGGCGGCGGAACTGCATCAGTGCTTCCGCACCAGCCGGGCGGCGTACGCGCCGTCCATGCCATGACGCTGCGGCAGGGACTGGAAGTCTCCCGCGGGGGTGAGCAGCTCCGGGGCCACGGCCGCTGCGGTCGCGCGCGTGAACTCCGCGTGGTCTGTCAGGAACGCATTCACGACGTCCGTGTTCTCCTCCGGTTCGAGCGAGCAGGTCGCATAGACGAGCAGTCCTCCCGGGCGCACCAACCGGACCGCCGCCTCGAGCAAGGCCCGCTGCCGCACGGCCGCACGGGCGATGGCGCGCGCGGTCACGCGCCAGCGCGCGTCGGGGTGCCGCGCCATCGTGCCGGTGGCGGTGCAGGGAGCGTCCACCAGCACGGCGTCCCACGCGGCCCCCGCGAACGGGGCAGCCAGAAGATCGGCACCCAGCACGCGGATCGCCACTCCGGCGCGGCGGGTGGTGTCGGCGAGGCGAGCGAGCCGGTCCCGCCGAGCGTCTCCGGCGACCACCCGTGCCCCCAGCCGCTCCAGCGTCACGGCTTTGCCGCCGGGCGCCGCGCAGGCGTCGTACACCCGGGCGCCCGCGGGGATCGCCGCGAACCGACACACCAGCGCGTGGGCGGGGTCCTGGACGAGAAACCCGCCCTCGGTAAACCCGGGGAGCTTCGCGGGATGGGGGATGCGGGATGCTGGATGGGTAACGACGAGCCCGACGGCGTACGGTGCCGGCCGGGTCTCGAGTCCCGCTTCTTGGAGCCGAGTTGCCAGCGTTTCTGTGTCCCAACGAGCAGGTTGAAGCACAAGCCGCGACTTCGTGTCGTTCCACGCGAGCAGTCGTTGAGCTTCCTCGGCACCGAAGCTTCCCCGCCAGCGTTGCACCAGCCAGTCGGGGTGGGAGGGGGACGCATCCCCCATCCCCCATCCCGCATCCCGTGACAGGCGTCGAAGAAACTGATTGACGTACCGCGCCGCGGCCTCCCCCGTCGTCTCCCGCGCCAGCTCCACGCTGGTCGAGACCGCCGCGTGCGCCGGAACGCGATTGAGCGCGCGCAGCTGGTAGGCGCCGAGGCGCAGCACGTCGTGCAGGCGGGGGTCGACGCGCGCGAGGTGCAGTGCGTCGTCGAGCTCGGTCTGACGCCGCAGCACGCCGGCCGACAGCTCGTACGCGAGTCGCCGGTCGCGCTCGGCGAGGGCGGCGAGGTGGCGATCGCGGGCGTCGTTGAGGGTGGCTCCGGCCCGGACCGCCCGGAGGATCTCCAGAGCCGCGCGGCGCGCGGCGGTCGCGCCCTTAATCCAGCAACCCTTCGAGCGGAGAGGACGGCACGGCGACTTCACGTTTGGGCATGCGGCCGGCAAGGAACGCCAGGCGGCCCGCCTCGACGGCGAGGCGCATCGCCCGGGCCATCGCCACCGGGTCCTGCGCGGCGGCGATCGCCGTGTTCATCAGGATGCCGTCCACGCCCTGCTCCATGGTGAGGCACGCGTCGGACGCGGTGCCGACGCCGGCGTCGACGACGACCGGCACCTTGAGGCGGCGCTTGATCGTTCGCACGGTGACGGGGTTGAGCAGGCCGAGACCGCTGCCGATGGGCGACGCCAGCGGCATCACCGCCGCGCAGCCGGCGTCTTCGAGCCGCAGGGCGGTGATCAGGTCCTCGTTCGAGTAGGCGAGGACTTGAAAGCCTTCCTTCACCAGGACGCGCGCGGCCTCCAGCAGGCCCTGGACGTCGGGCAGCAGGGTCTCCTGGTCGCCGATCACCTCGAGCTTCACGAATTCGTTGAAGCCGGCCTCGCGCGCCAGCCGCGCGTAGCGGATCGCGTCCTCGGCCGTGTAGCAGCCGGCGGTGTTGGCGAGCAGGAAGAAGCGCTTGGGGTCGAGGTGGTGGAGGATGCTGTCGTCCCGCGACCGATCGAGGTTCACGCGCCGCACGGCGACGGTGACGATCTCGGCGCCCGATGCGGCGATCGCGCGCGTCATCGTTTCGTTGTCGGGATACTTCCCGGTGCCGACCATGAGGCGCGACTGGAACGCGCGCCCGCCGACGGTGAAGGGAGTGTCCTGGAGTGTCGCGATCGCGGTGGTCATCACCCACCTCCCACGAAATGCACCAGCTCGATAGCGTCCCCGGCCGCGACCGGCGTCTCCCCGAGCGCCGGGCGGCGTACGATGCGGCGGTTGTGCTCGACGACGACCGTGCGGGGGTCGAGCGCGAGCTCCGCGAGCAGCTCGAGCAGCGTGACGCCGGGCCGTACGGTCTTGGGCGATCCGTTCACGACGACTTCCATAACGCCTCCAGCATTTGCCTGGCCGCCGCGGCGGGCTCGGTCGCATCCCACAGGGCCCGGATCGCGGCCGCGCCGTGCGCGCCGGCCTCCCGGACCTCGGGCGCGTTCCGCGCCGTCACCCCGCCGATCGCGATCACCGGCAGCCCCAGCGTCACGACCTCCCGCAGCCCTTCCAATCCCAGCGGCGCGCGGCCAGGGTGCGTGGCGGTCGGGAATACTGGGCCTACCAGAAGATAATCGGCTCCCCCAGCCTGGGCGGCCTCGGCCTCCGCCAGACCGTGCACCGACGCGCCGATCCACCAGGTCGGCTCCAGCCGCCGCGCCGCTTCGGGCGAGAGACCACGGTCGGTGAGCTGCACGCCCGCGGCGCCGACGGCGAGGGCGATGTCGAGGCGGTCATTAACAAACAGACGCTGAGGCGCATAGAGGCCAAGGCGCGCGGCGAGCTCGTGGTGCTCCAGCCCTGACAAGGAATGGCCGCGGGCGTGGAAGGCGAGGTCGGCGCCGCCGCCGGTCGCCAGCTCGCGGGCGAGGTCGTCCAAGTCCGCGCGGCGGGCGATGCGCTCATCGGTGACGGCGTGGAGGCGCGGGAGGGGCGGTCTCACACGAACTGCTGGCCGACGGCCACGCCGCGGCCGCGGATCCACTCCGCCGCGGTCATGCGCGACTTGCCCGTCGGTTGGACCTCCTCCACGACGACCGCTCCTGCCCCCGCCGCCACGACGAACTGGTCGTCTGTTCTCAGGACGGTGCCGGGCGTGCCGCTGCCTTCGCCGACGTGAGCGTGGAACAGCTTGATCTCCTGGCCATCGAGCGTCGTCCACGCTCCCGGCTTGGGATCGAGGCCGAGCGTGGCGCGCATGACGGCGTCGGGGCCGGCGTCCCAGCGGATCCGCGCCGTCTCGCGCGTGATCTTGGGGGCGTATGTGGCCCGCGTCTCTTCCTGCGGCACCGGGCGCAGCATGTCCTGCTCCATCAGCGCGAGGGCCTCGACGAGCGCCTGCGCGCCCATCTCGGCGAGGTGCACGGACAGCTCTCCCCGGGTGACATCGTTGGGGATGCGATGCGGCAACTGGAGCAGGATCGGCCCGCTGTCGAGACCCGCGGTCATCTGCATGATGGTGACGCCGGTGTTCTCGAGCCCGCGCAGGATCGCCCATTCGACCGGAGCCGCGCCGCGCAGCTCGGGGAGCAACGAGGGGTGGACGTTGACCATGCCGCGCTTGGGGATCGCGAGCAGCTCCGGTTTGAGCAAATGCCCGTACGCGACGACGACGCCGACGTCGGGCGCGAGGCGGCGGATCTCCTCGAGAAACTCCGGCGTCGACGGGCGTTCCGGCTGGAGCACGGGGACGTCCTCCTCCAGCGCGGCGGCTTTCACGGGCGACGGCACGAGCGTGGAGCGGGAGCGGCCCTGCGGCTTGTCGGGGCGGGTGACCACGGCGGCGACGTCGAAGCCCTCGCCGAGGAGGGCCTCGAGCGACGGGACGGCAAACTCGGGAGTGCCGAAGAAGACCACGCGCACTTACAGCTCGCCGGCCGGCTCGGGCGTGACCTCTTTGAGGAACCCCTTCTTTCCCTTGCGCGCCTTCTTCCATTTGGCCACCAGGAGGCTGCGCTTCACGGCGCTCAGGTGGTCGAGGAAGAGGACGCCGTCGAGGTGGTCGATCTCGTGCTGGACGGCGCGGGCCTTGTAGCCGCCCACTTCGGCGCGGCAGGGACGGCCGTCGCGGTCGAGCGCCTCGACCACCACGCGCTGCGCTCGTTCGACGTCGCCGAAGATCTCCGGGATCGAGAGGCACCCTTCCTCGGCGATCTCGATCTCCGGGCTGCGCTCGACGATCACGGGGTTGATGAGCACCAGCGGGGGCGGGTGCTCCTCGCCCACGTCCACGACCGCGACGCGCTGCGCGACGCCGACCTGGTTGGCGGCGAGCCCCACGCCCTTGGCGGCGCGCATCGTTTCGAACAGGTCGTCCACGAGCCGCCGCACGGCGTCGTCCACGCGGGCCACGGGCGCCGCGCGCTGGCGCAGCACCGGCGAGCCGAGCAGGTGGAGGCTGCGGACGGTCACGACGCCTTCGCCTCGACGGCGCGTTTGACGATGCTGGCGATGTTGCCGCGCAGGACGACGAGCTTGGCCTCGCCGCTGCGGATCGTCACTTCACTGTCCTTCAAGTGCACGACCTCCCCGACGATGCCGCCGGAGGTCACGATCTGGTCGCCGCGCTGCAGCGTCTCCAGCAGCTTCTTATGCTGCTCCTGCTGGCGGCGCTGCGGCCGGAGAATCAGGAAGTACAGGAGCCCGAAGATCAGGCCGAGCTGCAGGAGCAGCAGCCCCATCCCGGGGCCGGCGTTGCCCGATGGGGCGAGCAGCAGCGCGAACAGGCCTTGAACGATCACGGCGTTTCCCCTTGAGTGTAGCGGCGCCGCCAGTCGGCGGCCCACCGCTCGTAGTCCCCCGCCCGGATCGCCGCGCGCATCGCCGCGGTCAGCCGGATCAGGTAGCGCACATTATGGAGCGAGAGGAGCCGGAGCCCGAGCAGCTCCTCCGCCAGGAACAGGTGTCGCAGGTAGCCCCGCGAGAACGTGGTGCACGTCTCGCAGTCGCACGTCGGGTCGAGCGGGCGCGCATCGTCGCGGTGCGCCGCGTTGCGGATGTTGAGCGGGCCGTCGGCCGTGTACGCCGTGCCGTTCCGCCCGTTGCGGGTCGGCGCGACGCAATCGAACAGGTCCACGCCGCGCGCCACCGCCGCCACCAGATCCTCGGGAAACCCGACGCCCATAAGATAACGGGGCACGGCCGGCGGCAGCCGGGGCGCGAGCAGCTCCAGCGTTTCGTAGGTGCGGGCCTTGGGCTCGCCGACCGACAGCCCGCCGATCGCCAAGCCTGTCCATTCGGCCTGGTTCAGGATCTGCTGCAGGCCTTCGATTCGCAGCTGTCTATGCGCACCGCCCTGCAAGATCGGCCATAGTGTTTGTCGGACGGTCGGACCGTCGGACGGTCTGACTGTTAGGCGCTTTCCGTCCGACAGTCCGACCGTCCGACTGTCCGACAATTCCGCATGCCGCTTGGCGCACCGCTCCAGCCACTTCACCGTTCGATCCAAGGCATCCCGTGCCGTGGGGAGATCCGCCCCCCCCGGCACCACATGGTCGAACGCCATCGCGACGTCGGCACCGAGGGTCCACTGGATCTCCACCGCGCGCTCCGGCGTCAGGAAGCGGCGCGACCCGTCCACGTGGCTCTGAAACTCGACGCCGTCGTCGCTGACCGTCCGCGACCCCTCGAGCGAGAACACCTGGAATCCGCCCGAGTCGGTGAGTAGCGGCCGGTCCCAGCCCATGAAGCGGTGCAGGCCGCCGAGCCGGCCCACCACGTCCTCGCCCGGCCGCACGTGCAGGTGGTAGGTGTTGGCGAGCACCAGCGATGCGCCGGCGGCGCGCAGGTCGTTGGGGGAGAGCGTTCGCACCGTGCCCTGCGTGCCGACGGGCATGAAGCAGGGGGTCTGCACCTCCCCGTGGGGGAGGGTCAGCGTGCCAGCTCGCGCCGCCCCCGACACGGCATCGACGTGGAACTCGAACATCGCCCCACCCCTCAACGCGGAACGCGGAAGTGGGAACGCGGAACAGGCACTCCAACGTTCGTTCCGCGTTCCGCGTTCCACGTTCCGCGTTCAGATGACCAGCATCGCGTCGCCATAACTATAGAACCGGTAGCGCTCCCTGACGGCCTCCTCGTATGCCCGCATCACCGCCTCGAACCCGCCGAACGCGCACACCAGCATCAGCAGCGTGGACCGCGGCAGGTGGAAGTTCGTCAGCAGCCGGTCCACCGCGCGGCAGCGGTACGGAGGATAGATGAAGAGGCGCGTCTCGCCAGACCCCGGGCGCAGCCGGCCCGTCTGGTCCGCCACCGTCTCCAGGGTCCGGACGACGGTCGTCCCCACGGCCCACACCGCGCCCCCCGCCGCCCGGCGCGCGTTGATGAGGTCCGCGGCCGCCTCGGTGACCTGGTAGGCCTCCGGGTGCATGGGGTGGCTGGCCAGCTCCTCCACCTCCACCGGCTTGAACGTCCCCGGCCCGATATGCAGATCCAAGGTGGCGACGGCCGTCCCTTTCCTCTTTATGTCCGCGACCAGCTGCGCCGTGAAGTGCAGCCCCGCCGTCGGAGCGGCGACGCTGCCGTCGTGGGCGGCGTAGACGGTCTGGTAGCGCTCCCGGTCGGCGGGGGTCGGGAGCCGATGGATGTAGGGCGGCAGCGGCACTTCCCCGTAGCGGGCGAGCGTGCCACGGGCGTCCAGGGTGCCGACGAAGCGGATGCGCCGCAGTCCCCCGCCCAACATCTCCACGATCTCCACGGCGCTGTCGTCGCCGAAAACGACCCGCCGACCCGGCTTGAGCTTGCCGCCCGGGTGGCCCATGGCGAGCCAGGTGCCGTCCGCGAGCTCGCGCACCAGGAGCAACTCGGCCCTGCCTCCACGTTGCACGTTGCCCGTCTCCCGTTGCCCGTGGAGGCGAGCCGGAATCACTCGCGACGTATTGAGCACTAACACATCAGCGGGCTGAATCAGCTCGGTGAGGTCCGTGAACCGCCGGTGCGTGACCGCCCCTGACGCGCCCTCGAGCACCAGCAGGCGGCTGGCGCCGCGGTCGGCGAGCGGCTCCTGGGCGATCAGGGAGGGGGGAAGATCGTAATCGAAATCCGAGGCCTTGTGCATGAGAACGCGGAAGTGGGAACGCGGAACGCGGAACGGCGGCGGGGAGTCTGGTCCGCGTTCCCACTTCCGCGTTCCGCGTTTAGAGCATCGAGGGCTGATCCCCGGTGTTCACCGAGGTCGGCGGGGGATACCCAAAGTGGCGATACGCGCCGGGCGTCGCGCAGCGGCCCCGCGGCGTGCGCGCGAGGAAGCCCTGCTGCATCAGGAACGGCTCGTACACCTCCTCGAGCGTGCCCGGGTCCTCGCCCACGGCGGCGGCGATCGTCTGGATGCCGACGGGGCCGCCCTCGAACTGCTCGATGATGGTGCGCAGGATGCGCGCGTCCATGTCGTCCAGCCCGAACTCGTCTACGTCGAGGCGCTTCAGGGCTTCGAGCGCGACCGCGGCCGTGATCTTGCCGCCGGCGCGCACCTGGGCGTAGTCGCGCACGCGCTTCAAGAGCCGGTTCGCGACCCTCGGCGTGCCGCGGCTGCGCCGCGCGATCTCGGCGACGCCCGCGGCGTCCGCCTGGACGCCGAGAATTCCCGCCGACCGGGTGATGATCTGGGCGAGATCGTCGGGCGGATAGTAGGAGAGCCGCTCGACCAGGCCGAAGCGCGCGCGCATCGGCGGCGTGAGCAGGCCGAACCGCGTGGTCGCGCCGATCAGCGTGAAACGCTCCAGCCGCATCGGGAGCGTCTGCGCGTGCGGCCCGTCGGCGATGCGCACGTCCACCCGGAACTCCTCCATCGCGGGGTAGAGAAATTCCTCCAGCGCGGGGCGCAGGCGGTGGATCTCGTCGATGAAGAGGATGTCGCCGGGCTTCAGGGTGGTGAGCATGCCGACGAGGTCGCCGGGACGCTCCAGCACGGGGCCCGACGTGACGCGGATGTCGACCCCCAGCTCGCGCGCCATCAGCATCGCCAGCGTCGTCTTGCCGAGGCCGGGCGGGCCGAAGAACAGCGCGTGGTCCAGGGGCTCCTGGCGCTGCTTCGCGGCGTCGATCGCGATCTGCAGCGATTCCTTCACCTTCGCCTGGCCGACGAACTCGTCGAGCCGCGACGGGCGCAGCGCCGCGTCGCTGACGCGCTCCTCGGGGAGCACCTCGGGGGTGGTGATCTCGGAGCGCATGACCGCTACGTGGGGCTCGCCCGCCAGCGCACCGGCCGCGACTCGGCTTCGATCTGGTGGCGCGTATGGCAGGTGTAACACTCGTCCTCGGCGCGCGTCGCCGCGACGGGGACGAGCCGCCGGTTGGTCGACCCGCAGCGCGTGCAGATCCACTCCGCCGTCGTCATCGGGGTCGTCATCTCTCGGTCAGGAGTTGCAACGCCCGCCGCACCAGCGCCTCGGCATCGAGGACCTTGGCGCCGTCGCCGGCGAGCGCCCGGCGCAGCGCCTTGTCGGCTTCGGCCGTGGAGTAGCCCAGCTGCTCGAGCGCGCGCAGCGCGCCCGCGGCGGGTCCGCCGGTCGCCGCCGCTCCCGGCTCGGACTCGCCCACAAACTCGCCGACCTTGTCCGCCAGTTCAAGCGCCAGCCGCTCGGCGGTCTTGCGGCCGATGCCGGACACCGAGCTCAGCGTCGCGATGTCCCGCCCCTTGATGGCCCGGGCGGCTCGGGGCCCTCCCAGCGCCGAGAGCACCGCGATCGCCAGCTTGGGGCCGACGCCGCTGACGCCGAGCAATCGCTGGAAGAAGCGCCGCTCGGCGCCCTCGAGAAAGCCGAACAGCGACCAGCCGTCTTCCCGGACGACGAGCTCGGTCACGAGGGTGACCGTCTCGCCCGCGGCGGGGAGCCGCTCCATCACCCCCAGCGGCACGACGACCTCGTAGGCGACGCCGCCGGCCGTCTCGATCACCACGCGGTCGCCGCTCTTGGTGGCGAGCCGCCCCACGACGCTGGCGATCACGCGCGGATGATGCAGGTCAGGGCCACGGCGACGCCGTCCGCCGCGTCGGCGGGGCGCGGCGCCGCTCGGAGGCGCAGCAACCGCGCCACCATGGCGCCCACCTGCGCCTTGGCTGCCCCCCCGGCGCCCACCACGGTCTTCTTCACCGTCGCCGGCGGATACTGCGCGATCGCGAGGCCCCATTCCGCTGCGGCCAGCAGGATGACGCCGCGGGCGTGCCCCAACACCAGCGTCGTGCGCACGTTCTTGTGGTAGAACGCGTCCTCGAGCGCCAGGTGGGTGGGGCGGTGCTTGCGGATCAGATCGGCGATGCCGTCGTGCAGCTCGTGGAGGCGGTGGGGGAGGGGGCTGCCCTTGGCGAAGCGGATCACGCCGCATTCGACGAGGCGCCCGAATCCCGGCGCGCCGTTGCCGGTCTCGACGACACCGAACCCCGTGACGGTCGTGCCCGGGTCGATGCCCAGGACCTTCACGTCACCCGGTCACCGCGGCCAGGGCTTCCGCGTCGATGTCGAAGTTCGAGAATACGCGCGCGACGTCGTCCATTTCCTCGAGCGCTTCGATGAGCTGCAGCAGCCGCTTGGCGTCCCCGCCCTGCACCTTCACCGTGCTCTTGGGGATCATCGCCGCCTCGGCGCTCTGCACTGGGATCCGCTTGGCGGTCAGCTGATCGTGCACCGCGTGCAGGCGGTTGACGGGCGTCGTGATCAGGAACACGTCGCCGTCGCGGGTCAAGTCGTCGGCGCCGGCGTCGAGCGCCGCCTCGAGGGCCTGGTCTTCCGTGGTCTTCGTCGCGTCCACGGCGATCTGTCCCTTGCGCTCGAACATCCACGCCACCGAGTTCCCCGCGCCGAGGTTGCCGCCGTGGCGGGTGAACACGTGCCGGATGTCGGCGACGGTGCGGTTGGGGTTGTCGGTCGTCGCCTCGATGAGGATCGCCGCGCCCCCCGGACCGTAGCCCTCGTACGTGACTTCCTGGTAGACGACCCCCTCGAGCTCCCCGGTGCCCTTCTTGATGGCGCGCTCGATATTGTCCTGCGGCATGTTCTCGGCTTTGGCGGCGTCGATGGCGGTGCGGAGGCGGGGATTGCCGGCGGGGTCGCCACCGCCCTGCTTGGCGGCGATGGTGATCTCGCGGATCACCTTGGTGAAGGCGGCGCCGCGCTTCTGGTCCGCGACGGCCTTCTTGCGCTTGATCTGTTTCCACTTGCTATGGCCGGCCACGCCTTGGAAGTTAGGCTTGACCCCTCAGCCACGCCACCGCTAACGTTCCCGGCCCATGCGGACGACGCTCTTCCTCGCGCTCCTCGGCGCCGTGGCGCTCGTTGCTTGCGAGAAGCGCGACCAGGCCAATCCCCGACCGACTGTCTCCCGGGCGCTCCGCGGCGTGCTGGTGTATCCGCTCTCGACCGAAGTGAGCATCGCGGCAGGCACCGACGCTGGCCAGGCGACCTTGACCACGCCCGAATCGCTGACCACCGTGGCCGCCTGGTTCCGCCAGGCGCTGAAGCTGAACGGCTGGACACTGCAGAGCGACCTGACGGGACGGGACGGCACGGTCACGCTGTATGCCGAGCAGGCCAAGCGGCCGCTGTGGATCACGCTGAAAGCGAACGTGGGCGGGCCGGGAACGACGTACACCGTTATCGGGGGGATCGTCGGGGGAGATACGGTGAAATAGCGTCCGACTGTCCGACGGTCCGACTCTAGCGGTCCGGGTCCAGCATGTCCTCGAAGCGCATCCACCTTCTGTAGAAGTAGAGATCCACGAAGCCGGTGGGGCCGTTGCGGTTCTTCGCGACCAGCAACTCCGTCGCACCTTCCACGCCACCGCCCGGGCGGTACATCTCTTCCCGGAAAATCGCCAGCACCACGTCGGCGTGCTGCTTGATGGCGCCGAGGTGGCCGAAGTCGTCCAGGGTGGGGCGCGGGTTCTCGCGCTCGGCGTGGAATTTGGGCAGCTGCGCGACGACGAGCAGCGCGACCTGCCGCTCCAGCGCCACCGCCTTCAACCGCCGCAGCACCTGCGCCAGCTCCTCGTCCTGGGGGCCCCGGGCCCCGCTCGCGGGGGCGGGCACGAGCTGCAGGTAATCGACGAGGACGAGCGCCAGGTCACGCAGCGGGGCCAGCCGCTCGAACGCCGTCTCGAGGTCGGGAGCGGCGAGCGGCAGGATGGTGAGCGGGAGTCCGCGCAGCCGCACGGCCGCCGCGCCGATGCCGGCGCGCATCTGGTCGTTCATCTTCGCCGCGCGCAGCTCGTCCACCGCCACGCGCCCTTCGATCGCCAGGGCGCGCTCCATCAACCGCTCCTCCTCCATCTCCCCCGACAGCAGCGCCACCGGCAACTCCTGCTGGGCCACGCGGAGCGCGATCCCCAGCGCCAGCGCCGATTTCCCGGCGCCGACGTCGCCGCCCAGCATGATGAGATCGCGGCGCCGCAGGCCGCCGCCGAGCAGCTTGTCGACGGACGGGAATCCCGTCGGCACCGTGTCGCCGCCCAGGTCGCCCGGGCGCTGGCGGTCCACCCGGTGCACCAGGGCCTCGAGCGAGGGGCGTTTTTCGAAGCGGCGGGGGCTCATACCGCCACTAATGTAATGCGGCCGCTCGCACCGCCAGGCTCAGGGCCTCCGCGGCGTCGGCGCCGAGCACTTCCCGCGCCGGCGCTAGGAGCTGGCGCAGCACGCCGGCCGCCGCCTCCGGAGTCGCTACCTCGAGGTGTTGCCGCGCCGCGACCAGCGCCCGCTTGAGCGGTGCCGGCAGCGCGAGACTTCCCAGACGCAGCTCGATCGCCTGCAACCGGCGGCGGTGGTTCTTGGGGCTCACGTGGTTCGGCCCGAACAGCGCTTCGGCCGCGCGGACCACGAGCCACAGGGCGTACAGCCCGTCGCGCTTCGGACCGCGCCCGGCCTCCGCCAGCAGCGCGACGAGCCGCTGTTCGCAGTCCGTCGTCACCGGCATCACGCGACCGATCCCGTTCCAACGCGTGGCCGTCTCAAGGTCGGCTCGCGGGGGAGGGTTGGAACGGGATGACCGGTGCGACCGCCGTCATCACGTCCGCTGGTGAGATGTCGACGAGGCAGCGGTGGTGTCCCATCGGGCAGCGCGCCGAGCCCATGGCGGAGCAGGGGCGGCAATCGAGCGCGCGCTGCAGCACGGTGGCGCGCGCGCTGTACGGGAAGAACCCGAACTGCTCGACCGTCGGGCCGAACAGGGCGACGACCGGCGTCCCCACGCCCGTGGCCATGTGCATCACCCCCGTGTCGTTCGACACGAGCACGCGCGCGCGCGCCAGCAAGGCCCCCGTTTCCTGGAGCGAGAACTCGCCCGCGGCGGTCACCGCCTGCCCGGCGAGCTCGCCGCCGAGGCCGCGGTCGTCCGGGCCGCCGAGCACCACCGCCGTCATTCCCGTCGCGCGCAGTCGCGCGGCCAACTGCTCCCAGTGAGCCAGGGGCCAGCGCTTCGTGGCGTGGGCGGCGCCGGGCGCGAGCGCGACGAGTGGGGCGTCGGCCGCGCCGCGGGCGGCGAGCCATTGCGCGACGCGCGCCCGCGCGGGCGCGCCGAGCGCGAACTCCGGCGGGTCCCCGTCGGGCTGCACGTCGAGGTGGCGGGCCGCGGCGAAGTAGCGCTCGGGAACCGGAACGTGCCGGCCGTAGATGTCGAGCTTGGTGGCGATCAGCGCGGCGCGCGCGAGCTTGCGCTTGCGGTAGCCCGCCCAGCGGCAGCGCACGAGCAGGCGCAGCGCCCGGCTGCGCAGGCTGCCGTGCAGGTCGAGGCCGTGCGTCGGGCCGAGCGCGGCGAGCCGCGCCGCGAAGTGGCGCACCGGCTCGCTCGGCTCCAAGGTGACGACGTCCGAGAGGTGCGGGTTGTCGGCGACGAGCGGGGCCATCGCCCGTTTGGTGACGAACACGAGGCGCGCCCCGGGGTGCCGTCGGCGCAACGCGCGCAGCAGCGGCGTGGTGAGCAGCACGTCCCCGATGGAGCTGAACCGGACGAGCAAAATGGACAGCACGCGGCCAATGTACCCGCGCGTTGCCCGCCCTCGCCAGCCGGACTAGCTTTCGCCGCGATGCCCCCCTCCGCCCCCTCTCGCCCGAAGAACATCCTCTGGGTCGACGACGAGGTGGAGGGCCTCGCCGCGCACCGCCAATTCCTCGAGCAGCAGGGGTTCACCGTCGAGCAGGCCGCGCACGGCGACGATGCGCTCGCCTTGCTGCGCCGCCAGCCGTACAGCCTCGTGCTCCTCGACGAACAGATGCCCGGCAAGCGCGGGCTGGAGCTCCTGCCGGAGATTCGCGCCATCGATCCGGCGATGCCGGTCGTCATGGTGACGCAGAGCGAGGAAGAGTCGCTGCTGCGCGAAGCGATCGGCATTCAGGTCGACGACTACCTCGTCAAGCCGGTGCACCCGCGCCAGATCCTCTCCGTCATCACGCGGCTGCTCGAGGGGGATCGCATCCGCCAGCAGCGGTTGGCGCGCGACTTCGTCACGCGCTTCCGCGAGCTCGAGGCGCGCCGCGGCACGACGCTGGCCTGGCGCGAATGGATCGAGCTGGTGGTGGAGCTCACGCGCTGGGAAGTGCGGCTCTCCGAAGCGCAGGAGCCCGGCCTGCTTGAGGCGCTGCGCGACCTCCAGGTCAGCCTGCGCAAGGATTTCGCCGACTTCTTCCGCCGCCACTACCCGCGCTGGCTCGCCAACCCCGAGGGCGATCGCCCGCCGCTCTCGGTGGACGTGGGCGCCGAGTTCCTCGTCCCCGTGCTCAAGGCGAAGGGCAAGGTCCTGTTCCTCATCATCGACTGCCTGCGGCTCGACCAGTGGGAGGCGTTGAAGGAACTGGTGACGCCGCTGTTCGACATCGAAGAGTCGTACTACTACGGCATCGTGCCCACCGCGACGCCGTTCGCGCGCAACGCGATCTTCAGCGGCATGTTCCCGATGGAGATCGCCGCCCGCCACCCGGAATGGTGGGGCCAGCCCTCGGACGAAGAGAGCCTGAACGCCCACGAGCCGGAGCTGCTGAGCGAGCAGTTGGCGGACCTCCTGGGCAAGCCGGTCCCCGTGCGCTACGAGAAGCTGTTCACCTCGAACGACGGCCCCGAGCTGCTGCGCAAGCTTCCCGCGCATCTCGCCCAGGACGGCGTGACGGCGCTGGTGTTCAACTTCATCGACCAGCTCACGCACGGCCGCTCGGAGAGCGCGATCCTCTACGAGGTGGCGCGCGACGCGGACGCGCTGCGCGGCCTGACGCGCACCTGGTTCGAGCGCTCGCCCGTCCGGGCGGCGCTCGCCGAGGCGGAGCGGCGCGGCGTCCCCGTGCTGCTCACCACCGACCACGGCTCGATCCACTGCGAAACGCCGGCCACCGTGTTCGCCAAGCGCGACGCCACGCAGAACCTGCGCTACAAGTTCGGCGAGGACCTCCGCGCCGAAGACCCCGAAGCCGCGATCACGGTGGAGGACTTGAAGGCGTGGGGCCTCCCGGCCCTCGGCCTCGGCGTGCGCATGCTGCTCGCGACCACCGACCGCTTCTTCGTCTATCCCACCAAGCTGCGCGAGTACCAGGCGCGCTATCGCGGCTCCTTCCTGCACGGCGGGGTGACGCCCGAAGAGGTGATCCTCCCGGTCGCGCTGCTCACCCCGCGCGGGGGAGCCCGCTGAATGGTGCGCGGCGCGCGGCTCGTCGCGCTGCTCCGCCCTTACACCTCGCTGTTCGCCGCCACCGTCGCCGCCACGGTGGTGTCGTCGGTGCTCGACGGCTTCACCTTCGTGCTGCTCATCCCGTTCCTGCGGTCGCTGTTCGGCGAGGCCGCCCTGCCGGCCCAGGGCGGCTCGCACGTCGAGGCGGTGCTCGACCGCATCGCGGGACCGTTCCTGCACGCCGGCGCCGCGGAGACCGCGCTGCGCAACGTCGTCATCGTGCTGCTCGTCGCGCTGGTCCTCAAGAACGTGACCGCTTTCGCCTCCTCGTACTGGAGCACGGTGATCCAGGAAAGCGTGGTGCGCGACCTGCGCGTGCGCCTGTTCCGCCACCTGCAAACGCTGCCGCTCGGCTACTTCCAGCGCACCAAGGCGGGCCAGACGGTCTCCCGCTTGATCAACGACACCGACCAGGTGAAGACGGCGGTGACCGCGGCCCTCGCGTCGCTGCTCCAGAACGCCGTGGTGATCGTCGTGTACGTGGTCATCCTGTTCGGGCTGTCGGCGCGGCTGACGCTGCTGGCCCTGGCGTTCGCGCCCGTGCTGTTGTTCATCGTGCGGCCAATGATCAGCCGCCTGCGGCGGCGTTCGCGCGAGCTGGTCGCCGAGCGCGGCGAGCTCACGAGCCACGTGAGCGAGATGGTGGCCTCGGTGAAGCTGATCCGCGCCTACGTCGCCGAAGCGTTCGAGCTGGAGCGCTTCAAGCGCCTCGCCGAGCGCTACCGCAAGCGCGTGCTGCGCGCGCAGCGCTTCTCGAGCCTCACCAGCCCGGTCACCGAGGTGTTCGGCGGCGTCATGATCGTGATGATCCTCTGGGTCGGCACGCGCCTGGCGCTCGGCGATCCCGCGGCGCTGCGGCCCGAGATGCTGATCACCTTCCTCGCCGTCGCGTTGCGTCTGATGTCACCGGTCAAGTCGGTGTCGAACTACCCGGCCGTGATGGCGGGCGCGGCGGCGTCGGCGGAGCGGGTCTTCGAGGTGCTCGACCTGCCCGCGGACGAGGGCGACCGGCCCGGCGAGACCACGGCGGTGTTCCGCGAGCGGTTCGAGTACCGCCACGTGTCGTTCGCCTACGGCGAGGAAGCCGAGGTGCTGCGCGACGTGAGTCTCGCGGTGCGGCGCGGGCAGGTGGTCGCGATCGTAGGCCCGAGCGGGGCGGGGAAGACGACCCTCGTGGACCTGCTGCCGCGCTTCTACGAGCCGACGTCGGGCGAGATCCTCCTGGACGACGTGCCGATCACGCGGTACACGCGGCGCTCGCTGCGCGCGCTGATGGGCATCGTGTCGCAGGAGACGGTGCTCCTCAACGACACCGTCTTCGCCAACGTCGCCTATGGGCGCAGCGACTTCACCCTCGCGCAGGTGCGCGCCGCCGCGCGGGCCGCGAACGCCGACGACTTCATCGCGCGGCTCCCCCAGGGCTACGACACCGTCCTCGGCGAGCGCGGCACGCGGCTCTCCGGCGGCCAGCGCCAGCGCATCGCGATCGCGCGCGCCGTGCTGCGCGACCCGCCGATCCTCATCCTCGACGAGGCCACCAGCCAGCTCGACACCGAATCGGAACGGCTCGTTCAGGACGCGATCGACCGCCTCATGCAGCACCGCACGGTGCTCGTGATCGCGCACCGGCTCGCGACCGTGCAGCACGCCGATCTGATCGTGGTGCTCGAGGACGGGTGCCTCGTGCAGCGTGGCACCCACCCCGAGCTGCTCGCCGCCGACGGCCTGTACCGCCGGCTCTACAACCTGCAGTTCCGGACCTGAAGGGCGATGCTCTCCGGCTTCACCATCGTCCGCAACGCGATTACGCTGGACTTCCCGATCGTCCCGGCGATTCGCTCGGTGCTCGAGGTGTGCGACGAGGTCGTCGTCAACGTGGGTCGCTCGGACGACGGGACGCGCGACGTCGTCGCCGCGATCGCCGACCCGCGCGTCAGGATCCTCGACAGCGAGTGGGACTTCACGAAGAAAAACGAAATGCTCTCGATCGAGACGCTCAAGGCCATGCACGCCTGCCAGGGGGACTGGGGCATCTACATCCAGGCCGACGAAGTGCTGCATGAGACGGGCGCCAGGCTCCTGAAGGAAAGAGTCGGCGAGTGGGATCGCGACGAGCGCGTCGAGGGGCTGCTCGTCGACTACCGGCACTTCTACGCCGGGTTCGAGCTCGTCGCGACCAGCCGCCGCTGGTATCGGCGCGAGGTGCGGGCCATCCGCCTGCGGCGCGACATCCGTCCCTACCAGGGCGCGCAGGGGTTCCGCGTCGGCCCTGGGTACCGGAAGATCCGCGCGCGACCCACCGGCGCCGAGATGTTCCACTACGGATGGGCCCGGCCCGCGCGCGCGATCCGCGAGAAATACGAGCTCTCCAAGACCATCTACCCCTGGAGTCGCGAGCGCTCGGCGCGCGAGCAGGCCAAGGGCTACCTGGACTGGATCCCGCTGCTCAAGCCGTTCACGGGCACGCATCCGCGCGTCGCCGCGGCGTGGATCGCCGAGCGGCGCCACGATCCGGAGCGGCGTCTCGGACCCCGGCACTTCAAGCTCGAGCACCTCCGTTTCTATCTGTCGGAGGGCATCGAGCGGCTCACCGGCGCTCGCGTGTTCGAGTTCCGCAACTACGTGCTCGTGTGACATGACGCTGCCCCGGCCGCGCGCCGTGTGGATCGCGCTGGGCACGCTCACCGCCGCCCAGGTCGGCATCGGCACGTGGCGCGCGGGTGTGATGCTGCGCGAGGGCCTGGCGGCGGGCGAGCAGCCGTTCGTCCTGGCGGGTGTGGCCGGGGAGCTGGCACTGAGCGTGGCGATCGCCGCGCTCGCCTGGTGGTGGCTGCCCGTCAGCGGCCGAGGCCGGTCGCTGGTCGCGTGGGCAGTGCGATTCGTGCTGCTGGCGTGGACGCTGGCGCTGGCTCATTATGCGTTCGCGCTGACGACGGGGAGCCTCCGGCCGATCGTGACGCCCATCGCGATCGCTCTGCTCGCAGCGTTGGGCGCTTGGGTACGGCGCTGGTCACAGCCCACGCCACCGGCTGCCGCATGCCCGGCACCCGACACCGGACACCCGGCTTTATTGCTCGCCGCGGCGTTCTGGGTCTTCCAGCTCACGCACCTCGTGTTCCCCTATCACTTCACCGACGCGCAGGACATCTGGGCGTGCCGGGCCTTCAAGTTCGCCGAGCACGGGGCGCTGACCGGCGTATTCGACTGCCTCGATCCCGCCCGGCCGCCCCTGTACTCGGTCATGCTGTGGCTCGGCGCGGGCGATCCCACGTTCCAGGGGCGGCTGCTGCCGACCCTCATGGTAGGAGCGTTCGGGTTCCTCTTCTATCATCTGTTGCGCCGCGTCGCGCCGCGCCTCGCGCCCTGGGGGGTGCTGTGGCTGTTCGTCACCGACCACGTGATGAAGGGGGCGGTCTCGTTCTACGCGGGCGTCCCGGTGATGATCGCGGCGACGGTGGCGATTGCCCTGGCCGTGGACGACGGGGCGCTCGCGCCGCGGCGTCTCGCGATCATCGGCGCGGTGATCGCCGGCGCGGCCGTGGCGTTGATCCGACGCGACGGGCTGCCGGAGTTCGCGGTGGCGGGCGCCGTCGTCATGATGCGCACGCGCGCGTGGCGGGAGCCGCGGCTCTGGGCGGCGGCCGCCGGCGCGGCGGTCGGGTACCTGAGCTGGACGCTGCGGCCCGCCGTGCTGCACGCGCCGCCGCTGTTCGCGCCGACGCTCGACCCGCAGGCCCCCTGGACGCTCGCCGCGGCGGCGCACGCGATGGGCCGGCTCTTGTACGGCGCGCAGGGGCAGGTGTTCAGCCACTACGGCTACGGCGTGTTCGCCTGGGGCTGGATCGTGGTAGCGGTGTGGGCCGCGCGCCGGGCAACGGGCAACGTGCCACTGGCGACTCTGATGGGCCTCGCCGGGTTGGCCGCCTGGCTCGCGACCCTGGCGTTGTACGCGATCCTCACCTTCACCGGCCACCCGCAGATGAGCACCCTGTTCATCATCCGCACCGGCTTCGGCCGTCACCTCGTCCACTTCTATCCGCTGTGCCTCTTGCACGCGGTGAGCCTGGGGGAGCGCCTCCTCAGCGCTGGGCCCACGGCGTCGCCCGGCCCGCCGGGAGCTCACCCGTCTTGAGCAGGTGCTCGTACACGCTGACGTACCCCTCCGCCTGCGTCACGTGGGTGAACCAGCGCTCGGCGTGCGCGCGGCACGCGTGCGGCGCGCGCGTGTCGATGGTGCGCGAGGCCTCGATCAGCTCGTCGAGCGTGTCGCCGAGCGCGCCGACCTCCTCGGTCAGCACTTCGGGGAGCGCTCCGCGCCTTGTCGCGACCACCGGCGTTCCCGAGAACAGAGCTTCGATGGTCGTCAGACCGAACGGCTCATCCCACAGCGCTGGCATCCACAGACAGCGGGCGCCGGCCAGCAGCTCGGCTTTTTCGTTGCCGTCGACTTCCCCGACAAATTTGATCCGGCGCGAAAACGTGGGGCGCCAGCCGCCCGCGAGCACCAGGCGCCGGCCGGTGCGTTTCGCCGCTTCGATGGCCCAGTGGTACCCCTTGGCGCTGTGCAGCCGGCCGATGAAGAAGTCGTACTCGTCTTTCCGCTCGCGGAACACGAACTCCCGCGGATCCAGCCCTGCGTACACGAACGCCCGCTGGCCGAAGCGCGCGGCGTGATTTTTGGAGAGAAAGACCGTGTGGGGCGGGACGGCCTCGGGGGCCTTGAGATTGCCGTAGAGCGTTTGGAGAAACGGCACGCCGATGGGGAGCTGGCGGACGGGGAAGTGCGCGTGCAGGATGTCGGCGCCGGCGGGCAGTAGCGCGGCGACATCGAGCGCGGGATCGCGCAGCCGCTTGGGGAGGAGCTCGACGACCGTCGCTTCGCGGAGCTTCGTGCCCTGGGGCGCGATCAGCGTGACGCGGTGCCCCAGTGCTGCGAGCCCCCGCACCAGCGCCACGACGATCCGCTCGGTGCCGCCGTAGCCCTGGACCGGAAGGCGGTGGACTGAGACGACGGCGATGTGCATGGGCGCTAGAACATAACTAGTACGACGAGCGGTATCCCCGCTAGAGAGGCGACAGCTTCCGGATCATGGATTGCAAGCTCTGCGGAACTCGTAACCTGCCGCTCTTCTACACGCAGGGAGACCGACGGCAGTATCACTTCTTTCGGTGTCCTCGCTGTCGCCTCGTGGTCTACGACGCCAGCGCCGGGGTAAGCCAGGAAAAATACGTGCTGCACGCGGTAGATCCCGAGGCCGACACGCGGCAGAACCGGGGTCACCGCCAGACCTACGCGTTCATCCGGCGCCACGCGCGCCCCCCCGGCAGGATGCTCGACTTGGGCTGCGGCGACGGCACGGTGCTGTGGTTGGCGCGCGCGGACGGGTGGGAGGTCGAGGGGGTGGAGCTGTTTCCAGAGCACGCGGCCATGGTGCAACGCACCCACGGATTTCCCGTCACGGCGTCCGACATCGCCGCTTACTACGGCACCCCGGGCGGGTGGGACGTCGTGGTCCTGACCCACGTCCTCGAGCACTTGCCCGACCCCGTCGGCGCGCTGGTCAAGATCCGTGGACTGCTCAAACCGGGGGGCGTGGGCGTGTTGGAGTTTCCCAACATTGACGCGCTCGACGCCCGCGTGCGACGCTTTCTCGATCGGACGGGGATGCATCGCCATCGCTACGCGCCGACGTACAAACCTGGGCACGTGCAGGAGTTCTGCCGCGCTTCGTTCGCCTTCGCGTGCGCCCGCGCCGGCCTCGAGCTCCTGGTTTGGGAAACGTATGCGGTGAACCCCCTGAAATACGCCTTGTATCGCAGATGGTGGATCGGCAACAAGGCACGCGTCCTGGTGCGCTCATGACTCACGCCCCGCTCACCATCCTGCAGGTGACCTACCAGGGCGACGGTGCGGGATCGACGCAATCCATCTTCAACTTGAGCCAGCACCTCGCGGCGCGCGGCCACCGTGTGCTTGTAGGCTGCCGCGCGGAGTCGCTGCTGGCCCGGCTCGCTGTGGGCGGGGGCCTCGAGGTCGTGCCGCTCGACTTCCGGCGGCTCGGCGCGCTCGCGACGAGTCTCGCGGACGTCGTCGCGCGCCGGCGGGTCGACGTGGTGAACAGTCACGCGACGCGCGATCGGCGGGCGCTCACGTGGCTGCGCTGGCGCGGGCGGCTGCCTATAGGCTTCGTCGTCACCCGGCGCACGATGCCGCTCACCTCGCCGGTCGAGCTCGTCGTGGTCGGCGCCACGGCGGACCGCACCATCGCCGTGAGTGCGGCGGTCGCGCGCGCCTTGCGTCGCCGCCTCCACCCGGGCCGGCGGCTGGTCGTCGTCCCCAACGGCATCGATCTCAGGCGGGTGGACGCGCGGGTCACGGCCGGCGCGCTCGCGGCGGCGCGCGCCCGCCTCGGCGACCTCGGCGACCGGCCGGTTGGCGTCGTCGTGTCGCGCCGCAAGGACCAGGACGTGCTGCTGCGCGCGCTGCCGTTGGTCGAGCGCCCCGTCGCCATCGCCTGTGTCGGCCTCGAGCCCGATGCCGACCTGGTCGCGCTCGCGCGCGCCGTCCCCGAGCGCCACCGCGTCGCGTTGGTGCCGTTCGTCGAGCAACCGCTGCCCTTCTATCACCTCGCGGCGTTCGCGGCGCTGCCGTCGCGGATCGAGGGGTTCTCCCAGGGACTCCTCGAGGCGATGGCGCTCGGGCTCCCCGTGGTGGCGTCGGCCGCGGGCGGCAACCCGGATCTGATCACGGACGGGGAGACGGGCCTTCTCGTCCCGCCGCGCACCCCGGCCGCCTGGGCCCGCGCGGTGGACCGCCTCGCGGCCGACCGTGACTTCGCCGCGCGCCTGGCCCGCGCGGGGCGGGAGCTGGTGCGGCGCGCCTTCACGCTGGAGCGGACCGCCGAGCGGACGGAGGCGGTCTACCGGGACGCCGTGGCGCGCCGTTAGCATTCCTCCAGTCATGCCGACCCGTTCCCCGGTCACGGTGGTCATCCCGACGCTCAATGAAGCGGCGCAGATCGGTGAATGCGTGCGGCACCTCGCGTGGGCGGGCGAGGTGATCGTGGCGGACGGCCGGTCCCGCGACGGCACGGGGGACGCGGCGCGCGCCGCGGGCGCCAAGGTGGTCGTCACCGACGCCCCGACCATTGCCGGTCAGCGCAACGCCGCGATCGCGCAAGCGGCCCACGAATGGGTGTTCGCGCTGGATGCGGACGAGCGCATCGGCCCGGCGTTAGCCGCAGAGCTGGCGGCGGTGGTCGCCGCGCCGCGGCACGAGGCCTACGCGGTCCACCGCCGCAACGTTTACCTGGGGCGAGTGATGCGTCACGCCGGATGGGGCAACAACTGGACGGTGCGGCTGTTCCACCGCGACCGCCGCTTCATCGAGCGGCGCGTGCACGAAGGCCTCGAGGCGGTGAGCGACGTGGGCCGCCTCGGGGCGGCGATGGACCACACGCCCTACCGCGACCTCGCCCACCACTGGCAGAAACTCACGGTGTATGCCGGCTGGGGCGCCCAGGATCTCGCCGAGAACGGCCGCCGGGCGGGCCTCGGCGACCTGCTGCTGCGGCCACCCTTCACGTTCTTCCGGTCCTACGTGCTGCAGCGGGGATTCCTGGAGGGCTGGCGCGGCGCGGTGCTGTCGGGCTTCGCCGCCATCAGCGTGTTCCTCAAGTACGCCCGCCTCTGGGAGCTCAGGACCCGCCGCGATGCCTAAGACGTTCTTGCTGACCGACGAATTCCCGCCGGTGCAAACCGGGATCGCCCGCCTGATGGGGGAGATCGCGCGGCGCTACCCGAAAGGCGAGCTGCTGGTCTCCACGGGACAGCACCGCGACGCCTCGGAAACGGACGGCGCATACGCCACCGCCACGCTCGACCGGCTGCCGCTCTCGACGCGCGCGTTGCGCAACATCATCGGCCTGATGCTGTGGTCGCGGCGGGTCGCGAGTCTCGCCCGCCAGCACAAGCCGCGGTTCGCCTGGTGCGACTCGATCCGGCCCGCGGGCTACCCCGCCAAGTGGACGCACGAGCGCGTCGGCACGAAGTACGGCGTCCTCGTGCATGGCGGTGACCTCCTCAAGGAGCTGCACGGCGTCCATCACTCGCGGCGCGCGCGGCGCACGGCGCTGGCGCTGCTCGGCTCCGCGGTCTCCGTCGTCGCGAACAGCCAGTGGACGCGCGAGCAGGCGCAGAAGGTGCTGCGCGAGCTCGGCCTCGATCCGCTGGCGGAGCACGTGAAGGTGGTGCCGCTGGGGACCGACCCCGAGCAGTTCAAGCCCGGCCTCGACACCCGCGACGTGCGCGCCCGCTACCGCCTGAACGGCGACCTGTGGGCGGTGACGGTGGCGCGGCTCGAGCCCTACAAAGGCGTGGACACGGCGCTCCGCGCCGTCGCCGCCGCGCGCAACGGTGGTCGCGACCTGCACTACCTCGTGATCGGAGAAGGGAAGAAAGGAAAGGAGTACAAGAAACTCGCCCGGGAGCTCGGCATCGGCGATGCGGTCCGCTTCACCGGCAACGTGCCGGACCGGGACCTGCCCGCGCTCTACAACACCGCGCAGGTGTACCTCGGCGTCTCGCGCCGCGCCGACGCCACGCGCGTCGAAGGCTTCGGCGTAGCGCTCGCCGAGGCGAGCGCCTGCGGCCTCCCGGTGATCGCCGGCCAGAGCGGCGGGCTCGCCGAGGCGGTCAAGGACGGCGACACCGGCTTCGTCGTGGAGCCGACCGACGTCGAGGCCGTGACCGTCGCCCTGCAGCGCCTCCTCGCCGATCAGCTGCTCGCCCGCCGCGTCGGCCAGGCGGCCCGCAAGTCGGTCGAGAGCTACTACAACTGGGATCGGGTGATTCGCGACCTGCGGGAAATAGAATCTCAAATCGCCTGATCACGCATCCCGCATCCCCCATCCCGTTTGAACCGAACCCTCCTTCTGGCTTTCAACTTCCCCCCCCTGGGCGGCGGCATCGCCCGTATGATGGGCGAGCTCGCGCGGCGCTACCCGCCGCAGTCGCTGGTCGTCTCCACGGGGCGCGCCCCGGACAGCGCCGCGAGCGACGCCCGCTACCCCCAGCCGGTGGATCGCGCCGGCATCCGCGCGACGCGCCTGCGCACCCTGAACGGGCTGGCGTTGTGGACGTGGCGCGCGGGTCAGCTCGCGCGCGAGTTCTCGCCGCGCTTCACGTGGTGCGCCGAGCTCAAGCCCGCCGGCTATCCGGCGCGCTGGCTGGCGTGGCGCCGTGGCATCCCCTACGGCGTAGTAGTCCACGGCACGGAGCTGCTGCTGCTCGACGCCAAGATCCGCCGTAGCCGCTTCAAACGCTGGACGGGCGGCGCGCTGCTCGGGGGCGCCGCGGTCGTCGTCGCCAACAGCCGCTGGACGGGCGAGTTGGCGCGCTCCGTCTACGACCGCCTCGGCCGGCCCGACCTCGCGCGACGCGTCGAGGTCGTCCCGCTGGGGACCAGCCCCGAGCGCTTCCGGCCGGGCCTCGATCCCGGTCCTGCGCGCGCGGCGTACGGACTCGATGGCGGCCCGTGGCTGCTCACCGTCGCGCGGCTCGAGTGGCACAAGGGGATCGACACCGTCATCCGGGCGCTGCCCGCCGTCCGGGCGCGGCACCCGGACGTCCGCTACGCGGTGGCGGGGGTGGGTCCGCGGCGGCCCGAGCTGGAGCAGCTGGCCCGAGACGTGGGCGTCGCCGCCGCGGTGCGGTTCCTGGGGCCGGTGCCCGAGGACCAGCTGCCGGGGCTCTACAACGCGGCGAGCCTGTATGTCGGGGCATCGCGGCGCTACGACCTGCTCGCCGAAGGGTTCGGGATCGCGCTCGTCGAGGCGTCGGCATCGGGGCTCGCGGTCGTCGGCGGCGACTCGGCCGGCGTCGCGGACGCGGTGCGCGACGGGGAGACGGGGATGCTGGTGGATCCGGAGGACGCGGCCGCGGTCGCGGCGGGGATCGTGCGGCTGCTCGGCGACGACCAGCTGCGCGCGCGCCTCGGCGCGGCGGGGCGGCGCGCGGTCGAAACCTACTACAACTGGGACCGCGTGGCGCGCGACTTCATCCGGATCGACGCAGCGGTTCGACGGCCGGCGCCGCTGGCCGCGCGCTGATCGCGTACGTCGGGCAGTTGCGGATGAACACGCCGCCGGTCGGACCCCATTCCTGGTCCGGCGTCGTCACCACGGCCTTCCCCTGCGCGTCCAGCACGAACATCCCCGGCGGGCCGAACACCAAACACGCGCCGCACCCGATGCAACGATCGCGCTCGACGCGCACCACGACGCGCCGCCGCGGGAACACGCCCTCGTCCCCGGCTGCGGGCCACTCGGCCTCACGCTCCAGGGCCGCCTTCGTCGAGCGATAACCCTCCTCCACCATTTCCCGCAGGTGGTCGAACGAGAACATGGAGATGTGCTCGACGCGCGGGTGCAGGTAGTAGACCGGCGGCAGGGTCCACGTGCGCAGCCGCACCTCGAGCTGCGTCTGCATCGCCAGCTCGGTGGCGCGCGCGAACACCGCCGCGAACCCGTCGTCCTGCGTGTCGGCGCGCAGCGCGCTGGACGCCGAAACGTCCACGGCGAGGATCAACTCGGTGTCCAGGGCCCGGGCCGCGCCGAAGGGGAGGTTGTCCACCGTCGCGCCGTCGATGTAAAAGCGGCCGCGGATCTCGTGGGGTGGGAGGTAGCCCGGTAGCGCGCACGATGCCATCACGGCGTCGGCGACCTGCACCTCGTCCACGCCGGGCAGGCCCCAGAACACCTGCATCCCCGAGTTGATGTCCACGGTGTTCACCACGGTAGGCAGCATCAGGTCCTGGAAGGTGCCGTCGCCCACCAGGCTCTGGATCAGCGCCGCCAGCGGCTCGCGCCGGAACAGGGCGGGGGAGCGCATCCGCTTGAACGCCATGTCGGCGTGGGCGACCACGAAGACGTCCTTGCGCCGCAGACTCACGGCGCGGTCGCGCAGCTCGGGGATGCTGCGGCCGGCCGCCCACGCCGCGCCCACCAGCGCGCCCACGCTCGACGCCACGATCTGGGCCGGTCGCAGGCCGCGCTCCAGCAGCGCCTGCAGCACGCCGATGTGCGCGAGGCCCTTCATCCCGCCGCCGCCCAGGACGAGCGTGTATCGGGTGCCCGGTTTCATCACACGAGAGCGCTTGCCCGGAAGGTGAGTCCCCGGGTAACGTAGTCGCATCCCCTATGCATGCGCCACTGTTCTGGCGACGCCTCGCGCGCGACCGCTGGGCGATGGTCGGCCTGATCCTCGTGATCGCCCTGGTCGCCCTCGCCGCCGCCGCGCCGTGGCTGGCGCGCGGCGATCCGCTGCGCGGCGCGCTCGCTGACAGCGTGCACCCGCCGTCGCGCGCGTTCCTGTTCGGGACCGACGTGCAAGGGCGGGACGTGTTTGCGCGGGTACTGTTCGGCGCGCGGCTCTCCCTCTCGGTCGGCCTCGTCAGTCAGACGATCGCCTGCGCTCTGGGCCTGGCGCTGGGGCTTGTCGCCGGCTACGCCGGCCGCTGGGTGGACGCTGGCGTAATGCGCCTCGCGGACGTCACCCTCGCCTTCCCGTCGCTGCTGCTCCTGATCGCCATCGCCGCCGCCGTTCGTCCCTCGCTGCCGCTCGTCTTCGTGGTGATCGGCGTCGTCGGCTGGGCGGGGATGGCGCGGCTGGTCCGCGGCCAGGTGCTCGTGGTGCGCGCTCTCGAGTACGTGCAGGCGGCCCGCGCGCTCGGCGCCTCCGACGCGCGCATCATCGCCCGCCACCTCCTGCCGAATGTCCTGGCGCCCGTCGTCGTGGCCGCGACGCTGGGCATCGGCGGCGCGATCATGGCGGAAGCGGCGCTGTCGTTCGTGGGGCTCGGGGCGCAGCCCCCGACGCCCTCGTGGGGCGCGATGGTCGCTGACGGCCGCGATCTGCTGCGCGTGGCGCCGTGGGTCTCGCTGTTCCCCGGCGTGGCGATCGGGCTCACGGTGCTCGGCGTCAACCTCCTCGGGGACGGCCTTCGCGACGCCCTCGACGTGCGCGCGCGATGACCGACGTCCTGACCCACCCCGCCAAGGTCCGCGCCCTGCGCGAGGAGCTGAAGAGCCTGCGCGCCACGGAGTTCCCCTGGACCGCCGAGACCATCTACCTCAACAACGCCTCCATCGGCCCGATCCCCGAGCGCACGCGCCGCGCGCTCGACGAGTTCAACGCCAAGCGCACCGCGCCCCACCTGCTCCCCGACCGCGAGATCTTCGCGGGGCTCGCGGCGACGCGCGAAGTGCTGGCGCGGTTCATCGGCGCCGAGCCGTCGGAGATCGCGCTTGCCACCAACACGAGCTTCGGGCTCTCCATGGCGGCGCGCGCGTTGCCGCTCCAGCCCGGGGACATCGTCCTGCTCTCCGACAAGGAATTCCCGGCGAACGTGTACCCCTGGCTGCTGCTCGAGCGCCGGGGCATCACCGTGGAGCGCGCGCCCGTCGGCCCGCAGGGCTGGCCCGACGAGGACCGCCTGTGCGAGCGGCTCCGCGACCCGCGCGTGCGCGTGCTCGCCGTGTCGTTCGTCCAGTTCGCGAACGGCTACCGCGCCGACCTGAAGCGCCTCGGCGCGGCCTGCCGCGTGCACGGCGCGTATCTCGTGGTGGACGGCATTCAGGGGATCGGCAACTCGGTCCTGGACGTGCGGGAGACGCCGGTGGACATCCTGGCGTGCGGCGGCCAGAAGTGGCTGCTGTCGCCGTGGGGGTCGGGGTTCGTCTACGTCCGCAAGGAGCTGATCGGGACGCTCGAGCCCGCCGTCACCGGCTGGATGGCGTTCGAAGGCACCGACGACTTCACCCGGCTCACCGAGTACAACCCGTCGTTCCGCGGGGACGCGCGCCGCTTCGAAATGATCACGCTCCCCTACCAGGATTTCCACGGCATGCTGCATTCGCTGAACCTGCTGCTCGACATCGGCACCAAGAGCATCGCCGATGTGACGCGCTCCTTGCACGAGCCGCTGCTGCGCTGGGCGGACGACCGGGGGGTGCGCGTCGTGTCGCCGCGCGAGGAGCGCCATCGCTCGGCGATTCTCTGCATCGCGCCGCCCAAGCCGGTGGAGGCGTACCACGCCGTCAAACGCGCGCACGTCGTGTGCAGCCTGCGCGAGGGCGCGATCCGCCTGTCGCCCCACTGGTACAACACGGTGGAAGAGATGGAGAAGGTGGCGGACGTGTTAGACGGTTTGTCTTAGCGGGATGGACCCGATCCGGGTGGGTCACGAGCGACGCAGCAGCGCGTACTCCTTCTTCCCCTTGCGAAGCAGCAGGTGACCGTCGGCGAGCCAGTCGCTCGGGTCGATGCGTTTGTCGACTGCTGTGATTCGCTGCTGATTCACGTAGACGCCGCCCTGATCGATCGCCCGGCGGGCCTCGCCCTTCGACGTCGCCAGCCCGGCGTGCACCACTGCGTCGATGAGCGTGAGCGCGTCGTTGTTGGAGACGCTGGCAGTAGGGATCTCCTGCGCGAGTGTGGCAAAGACGCTGCCACTGGCATTCCGCGGATCGAAATCGCCGAACAGAATCTCCGATGCGACCATCGCGTTGCGCGCGGCTTCTCCGTGCACCCGCTCGGTCACGTCCCGGGCGAGCTCGCGCTGGGCGGTCCGGGCTCCCGGATTCTTCTTCTGCTCGGACAGGAGCTGCTTGATCTCCTCCCGCGGCTTGAGCGTGAATAGCTTCAGGTAGCTCTCGACGTCTCGGTCATCCACGTTCACCCAGAACTGATAGAACCTGTACGGCGACGTGAGCGCGGGATCGAGGTAGATCGCGGCGCCGGCGTCCGACTTGCCGAACTTGGCGCCGGCCGCCGTCGTCACCAGCGGCGCGACGAGGCCGTGCGCCTCGCCGTTCTCGAGGCGGCGGATCAGGTCGACCCCTGCCGTGATGTTCCCCCACTGGTCGCTGCCGCCCACCTGGAGGGTGCACCGCTCCTTGCGATACAGGTGCAGGTAGTCGTACGCCTGGAGCAACATGTAGCTGAACTCGGTGTATGACAGGCCGCCTTCGAGGCGCGCCTGCACCGACTCTTTCTGCAGCATCACGTTGACGGTGAAGTGCTTGCCGATGTCGCGCAGGAAATCCACCAGCTTCTGCGGCACCAGCCACTTCGCGTTGTCGACGAGCAGGGCCGCCGCGGGCCCAGGGTCGAAGTCGAGGAACTGCGCCATCTGATCGCGCATGCGTTGCACGTGCTCGGTGATCTGCTGCGGCGTGAGCAGCGGGCGCTCGGCGCGCTTCCCCGACGGGTCGCCGATCAGGCCGGTGCCGCCGCCCATGACCGCGATGGGCCGGTGACCGGCGCGCTGCAGCTGCAGCAGCAGCATGATGGGCATCAAGTTGCCGAGCTGCAGGCTGGGCGCGGTCGGGTCGAACCCGCAGTACGCGCTCACCGGCCCCTTGGCGAGGTGCGCTTTGAGGCCGGGCGTGGCGTGATGCACGAAGCCCCGCCACTCCAATTCGGCGAAGAGGTCGGTCATGGCAGCGAATCGTACGAAGGGCCCCGAACGCTGGCAAGCGCGGGGACCCGTGACTAGGTTGTAAACGACTGATGGCCACCATCTCCACGCCGCTCCCCGGTCGGCTCGATACCCGGTGGCGCCGCTGGTTCACGCGCCGCCGCATCGCCGTCGCCGCGCTGCTCGGCGGCGCGTACGGGTTCGGGCTCGCCTACGGCTCGTGGACGCGCGTCTGCGCCGCCGAGCGCTGCCCCAGCATCTCGCGTCTCGCCCCGGGGCAGGAAGGCCCCGCGCAGACGTCGAAGGTGTATGCCGCCGACGGCCGGCTCATCGCCGAGCTCGGCGCGGAGCGCCGCACGGTGCTCACGCTGTCGCAGATCCCCCTGCACGTGCGCCAGGCGTTCATCGCGACCGAGGACAAGCGCTTCTACGCGCACCACGGCATCGACTACTGGCGCATCCTGGGCGCGCTGAAGGCGAACATCGTGACGCTGGGCTATAGCCAGGGCTTTTCGACGATCACGATGCAGCTCGCCCGCAACATCTTCCCCGACGAGATCCGGCGCGAGAAGACCTTGACGCGCAAGCTCAAGGAAGCGCGCGTCGCCCTGGAGATCGAACGCAACTTCCCCAAGGACACGATCCTCCAGATGTACTTGAACCAGATCGACCTCGGGGCGGGGGCGCACGGCGTCGAGTCCGCGGCGATGATCTACTTCGGGAAATCGGCGCGCGACCTGAACCTCGCCGAAGCGGCGACCCTCGCCGCGATTCCCAAGGCCCCGACCGCGTACAATCCACGGCTGCACCCGCAGAACACCGTGCGGCGGCGCAACGTCGTGCTCAACCTGATGCGCGACCAGGGCTACATCACGCCGGAAGAGTGCGAGCTCTGGAAGGCCTATCCGCTGGTGCTGACGACCAACCGCACCAACTACGGGGACGTCGCGCCGTACTTCGTCGAGATGATCCGCCAGGACCTGAACCAGCGCTTCGGCCGCGACCTCTACAGCAAGGGCCTGCAGATCTACACGACGCTGGACCTCGACATGCAGGAAGCGGCGGAGCGGGCGCTCTCGAACCAGCTCGACGCGATCGAAGCGGGGGTGTACGGGAAGCTCCAGGGACACACCACCTACCGCGAGTACATCGAGTCAAACCGGGCGGGGGAAGAAGATCACGGGCCGTTCACCCCGTACCTGCAGGGCGCGCTGCTCGCGATCGACGCGAAAACCGGGGCGATCCTCGCCATGATCGGCGGCCGCGACTTCGCCGATTCCAAGTTCAACCGCATCACCCAGGCCACGCGCCAGCCGGGCTCGACCTTCAAGCCGTTCGTCTACTCCGCGGCGGTGCGCGCCGGCCACTCCGTTACCGAGCTGCTCGACGACACACCCTTGAACCCGCCGGTGCTGCAGCTCGACAGCACGCTGTGGCAGCCCAAGGACTACGACGACTCCACACTCGGAATGATCCCGATGCGCAAGTCGTTGTACCTGTCGCGCAACCTCTCGACCATCAAGCTTGGCATGGCGCTCGGCGAGCAGACGGTGATCGGCGAAGTGCGTCGCTACGGGATTACCACGCCGCTACCGCCGTACCCGTCGATCCACATCGGGGCGCGGGCCGTGTACCCGCTTGAGATCATCGCCGCCTACTCCGCGTTTGCGGGCCTCGGCACCCGCGTCGTGCCCTACGCCATCCAGCGCGTGGAAGACCGCCAGGGCACGATCCTCTACCAGAGCGCGCCGCGCAAAGAACAGGTGATGGACGCCGAGCACACCTGGCTGATGGTGGATATGATGAAAGACGTGGTGCGGCGCGGCACCGCGTACAGCGCCGTTTGGGGCGCGGGGTTCACGATTCCCGCGGCCGGCAAGACCGGCACCACCGACGACTACACTGACGCCTGGTACATCGGCTTCACGCCGGAGATCGTGGCGGGCGCCTGGGTCGGCTACGACGCCCCGCAGCGCATTATGAACAACGCGGGCGGCGGGCGGCTGGTCGCGCCGGCCTGGACGTCGTTCATGCGCGACGTCTACGAGCGCCGGCCCGCGCCGGCGGACTGGCTGCGACCCGACTCGCTGATCTCCCGCGAGGTCGACTGGAGCACCGGGTACCTGTTCACGCCGTTCTGCCCGCAGTCCGACTACCACGTGGACTGGTTCTACCCGGGCACGGAGCCGACCAAGCTCTGCCCGATTCACAGCGGGCTGGGCCCGATCTCGCCCTAGCACCCCCCCCCGTGCTGCGTCTCCGCGCCGGACAGCTCTTCCCCGTGACGGCGCCACCCATTGCGGATGGCGCCGTTTTGGTTGGGGACGATGGACGCATTGCGGCGATCGGCCCACATCCCCACGTCCCCACGCCTTCCGGTGTTGAGTCGTTGGAGTTCATGGACGGCGTATTGGTGCCGGGGTTGGTCAACGTCCACACGCATCTCGAGCTCACGCACCTCGCCGGAAGCAACGGCGAGACCGCGTTCCCGGCGTGGATCCGGCGCGTCCGCGAGCTCAAGGACGCCACGACCCCGGACCAATTCCGCGCCGCCGCCGAGCAGGGGCTGCGGGATTGCTGGGCGCGGGGCGTCACCTGCGTGGCCGACACCGGCAGCACGGGGGCGGCCGCCGCGGTGATCGCCGGGCTCGGCGGGCGCGGCATCGTCTACCAGGAGGTGTTCGGCCCGGACCCGGCGACGGTCTCGGAAAGCCTCGAGGAGCTGAAGCTGGCCCTACAGCCACTACGCCTCTATGCCTCTACGCGCCTACGCGTCGGGGTTTCCCCGCATGCCCTGTACTCCGTGAGCGCGCCGCTGTACCGCGCCGTCACCGAGCTGGCGCGCCACGAGGGGCTGCTCCTCGCCGTGCATCTTGCGGAATCGCCGGAGGAGACGCAGCTGGTCCGCGACGGCGCCGGTCCGTTCGCGGACGCGCTGCGCGCCCGCGGGATCACGATCGAGGTACGACGCTGTTCGCCGGTGCAATTCCTCCGGCAACTGGCCGTCCTGCAACCGGGAACACTTTGCATCCATTGTGTCCAGGTCGACGACGCCGACATCGAGGCGCTCCGGGACGCGCGCGTCGCCATCGCCCATTGTCCGCTTTCGAACCGGGCCCACCGCCACGGCGCGGCGCCGCTCGCCGCGTTTCGCGCGGCGGGCATCCCGGTCGGCCTCGGGACCGATTCGGTGGTGAGCGTCGGGACGCTCGATCTGTGGGCGGAGGCCGCGGCGGCGGGGCTGACCGGGGACGCTGCGCTGCGGCAGCTGACTAT
>QHVC01000186.1 GCA_003222205.1 Gemmatimonadota bacterium
GTGATCGTGAACGTCGTGGACTTCAAGATGTCCCTGGCGGACGCGGTGGCGGCGCCGCGCATCCATCATCAGGCGCTCCCGGACATCATCGGCTACGAGCGCAACGGGCTGCTCCCGGCGGTGGTGGATTCGCTGAAGGCGATGGGCCACGAGGTGCGGATGCGCGGCGGCTATTCCGGCGACATCGCCGCGATCCAACGGGTGGGAGGCCGGTGGGTGGGAGTGCCGGATCCGCGGCGGGGAGGTGGGGCGGCGGGCTGGTGACCGACGAAATCATGCGGAAGCTGCGCGCGCTCCTGACCGCCTACGCCGAGCTCAAGGCGCGCGAGCAGCCGGAACCGCCGGCCGGGCACGGCGCGGCAGAGCGGAAGCGCAAGGCGTGCGCCGACACGCTCCGCAACGTCGTCCGGCCCGTGCTCGACGCGTTCATGACCGAGCTCAAGAACGCCGGGCACGACGCGGCGACCCGGGACCACACCGACAAGGAAGACGCCTACCCGAGCGTGGCCCTGTCGTTCACGCCTCGGACCCGTGCCGCCACCAGCCCGGAGACCGCCCTCGCCTCGGCGCTGATCTTCAGGTACGAGCCGCGGCGCGGCATCCTGGTGCAACGCAGCGTCAAGCCGTCGCCCGCCAAGGGTCGGGTGGTGACGGCCACCGGAGATCGCATCGGGACGATCGGCGTGGATGCCGTTTCACCGCAGTGGGTCGAGACCAAGACGCTGGCCTTCATCGAAGACGTGCTCAAAACCAACTGAGAGGGGGACATCATGACCGGGTTGGGCGCGCTGTGGCTGCCGATCCTGCTGTCGTCGGTCGCCGTCTTCGTCGTCAGTTCCGTCATCCACATGATGTCGCCGTGGCACAAGAGCGATTACCCGAAGCTCGCCAACGAAGACAAGGCCATGGACGCGCTGCGCGCCCTCGCCATCCCGCCGGGCGACTACTTCGTCCCGCGGCCTTCAGGCCGGGAGGAGATGCGCTCGCCGCAGTTCGCCGAGAAGATGAAGAGGGGGCCGGTCGTGGTAATGACAGTGTTCCCCAGCGGCCCGCAGCCCTTGGGCAAGCGGCTCGTGAGCTGGTTTCTCTACTCCGTGGTCGTCGGACTTTTTGCCGCTTACATCGCAGGGCATGCTTTACCCGCAGGGGCGTCCTTCCGGCAGGTGCTGCGGTTTGCCGGCGTCACCGCCTTCGTCGGCTACGCCCTGGCGCTGTGGCAGATGTCGATCTGGTATGGCCGCGCCTGGCTCGCAACGATCAAAGCCACGATAGACAGCGTGATCTATGCCCTGGTGACGGCCGCCATCCTCGGCTGGATGTGGCCGCACCCGTAGAACTGTTGCGTCGTCACCACGCCGGCGTTGCCGCGTGACCTCCGGTGTATATGAATCCAAGGCTGCCCAGCGCAGCTGCTCTTCGGGAGGCCACATGCGTTACGCGGGCCTGACTCTCTCCACGCTTACAGTCGTCTCGCTTGTCGTCTCGACCGCCGCGCTCTCCCAGGGGCTCCGTGTGGGGCTCCTGGGCGGCACGACCGATCTCACCGCCGGCGGCTGGTCGGTCGCAGGGCTCACGTTCTCGGAGACCGGGCCGTACGCCATCGGCACCCAGGTCGGCAACAAGGGCGCGGGCGCCATGGTCGAGCTGCAGTGGCGGAATGACCGCACGCCGATGGGCGTCGCCGACTATGAGTACGTGAGCCTCGGGGCGGGCTACCGCTTCGGCGGTCACGGAACCGGCTTCGGCTGGGGTCAGTGGAACCTCCTGGCCGGCAGCCGTGTCCTGCCCGCCCCGAGCCGCGGGATGCTGTTTGACGTGGGATTCGGCGTCTACGGTACGCTCGGCGGCGGCGGCAGTAACCTGTACTCACCCCACACTGGCCTGGCCGGTCGAATCCTCGTCGGCTGGGTGTTCTGACGGCCTAGGAGGCCTTCACTCCCAGCGCCTTGTTCAGCGTCACCAGCACGTGCGCCCCCGCTGGGAGTACGATGTCGGCATCTTTCGAGGTCGCGGCGATGCCCGCGCCGGCCGCCGCGCCGACGATGCCGCCGATGATCGTGCCCCGCTTGTTCCCGCCGATGACGCGGCCGAGGATCGCGCCCGCCGCCGCGCCCGCCCCCACTTTCGCCGCGTCGCCCGTCGTCACACCGCGGCCGTGACGCCGGGTCTCGAGCGAGTCGATGCGGGCATCGAGGGCGTACTTGGTGCCGCGGATCGTGACGCTCGACACGGCCAGCGTCAGCGTCCCCGGCTCATTGGGATTCGGCGCCGGCTTGACCGCCGTGACCGTGCCGGCGACCACGGCGCCCGCCGGAATCACCACGTGGCCCCGCGCGTCCTTGACGTCGTCCACGACTTTCGCCGTGAAGGCGTCCCCCGCGTGGTTGGTGCGCGAAGTGATGGTGTCGCTGACCGCCATGTCGAGGTGCGTTCCGGCCGGGGCCGTGTACGTGGTCGGCGCGGGCGGCGTCACGGGCTTGGGCCGGGCGACCGGCGGCCGCACGGCGGGCGTCGGCTGCGGGACGGGCGCGTCGTGCCGCGCGGCGCTCGTCTCGCTGGGCGCGAGCGTCAGATTGCGCGCCGTGGAATCGGTCACCGCCGCCGCCTTGGACTGCTCGCCTTTGGCGCAGGCGAGAGCGAGGGCCAAGGACAGACCTCCGATGAGGACCTTCCGCATATGCGCTAGCTCCCTGTGTGATTCCACGCTCGAAGCGTGGGCTCGCTTTAGCGTCGTGCTCGCCGAGCCCATCCTTCAGGATGGGGACACAGGTGGCCGCGAAAAGTTCCCGTGTTCCCCTTTTCGTTATTCCTTACAACCGGTTCTTGAGGAACTGCGGCGTGAGTCCCTGGAGGTAGCTCGCCAATAACGTGAAGCGGTCGGTGACCAGCAGGATCCCCAGCACCACGAGCAGCGCGCCCGCGATGCGGTCCACCCACCCGAGGTAGCGCCGGAACTTCTGGAACCATTCCAGAAAGCGCTCCAGCACTAGGGCTGCGAGCAGGAACGGCACCGCCAGCCCCAGCGCGTACGCCGCGAGGAGGGCGATCCCCTGCCCCAAACCCGCCTGCGCGGCCGCGAGGGTGAGGATCCCGCCAAGGATCGGCCCGATGCACGGCGTCCAGGCGGCGCCGAACGCCACGCCGACGACGGCGGACCCCAGGTACCCCACGGGCTTCCGCGCCAGCGTGAACTGGCGTTCGCGCAT
>QHVC01000034.1 GCA_003222205.1 Gemmatimonadota bacterium
TCTTCTTCTTCTGGCTCTTCTGCTTGGACTCGATCAGGACGTCAAACACGCGATCCACCTCCCGAACACAGTGCTACGGAGATACTACTCAGGAGCGGTTGCCCGCCAGTAGAGGCAAGATTACAAAACGATTACAAGGGAGTGAGGGATCGGGCGCGCGGGGCGCGCGGGGTAAGCCGCAGCGCATGCGCCACAGAATCGGCCAGCCCCAACACCACCGGCGCGAAGTCAGCCGTCACGGTCCCGAGATCCTGACTTCGACGGCGGTCGAACCCGAGACGCGGAACTCGAAGCGCATCTGCACGCGCGCCCGCGTCGCCCCGCCATTGGCGAGGGCCGGTTGGAAGCTGAACGTCCGCACGAAGTCCACGAGGCGGCGGGCGAGGAGGGGTTGGGTCCCCGAGAGCGGGGTGATCGACTGGGCCTCAGGGTAGCCGTCGGTCCCGACCACAAAATCCACGATCACAGTTCCGCGATACCCGCGCATGGGCAGGTCGCCGGTCAACTCCCCAACCCGCGGGCTGCTTGTCAACCGCGGCTTGATCACGCCCGGCGGACACCGCGGGACACAGCTCACCAGCTCGAGCCCCGGAGCGCGCGAGCCGCTCCTGGAGGTATCCGCCGCGGGGCCCTGCGCGGCGACATCGAAGTCCGCCGGGACCCGGACCCGCATGCGCACGGCGCGACCGTAGGCACGACCCGGCCGATACCGAGCCGCGAGCAGCATTTCGCGCACCGGGGAAATGAACGCGCTGTCGGTGGCCTCGAGCACGGCTACGGACGCCGGCTCGACCCGACCCGCCGTGTCGATGACGGCGGCAAGGAGGACGCGCCCAGTGACGCCTCGCCGCAGGAGCGCTTCCGGATACTGCACGTCCGGATGCGAGATCAGCTCCGGGCGCTCCTGCACCACGTCGGCCTCCGCGTCGAGCGGAACGACGCCGCTCTGTACCTGCGCGCGTTGCTGCTCCAGCATCCGCGCCAGCGTCGAGTCCCGCGCGGCGAGGCCAGGCGCCTGGAAGTCCGGGGCCAACATCACGACCTCTCGAAATGCGTCGGCCGTCGCTGAGTCGCGGCCGGCGTAGTAATGCACCATCCCGAGCAGCAGCCAGCCCTCAATGCGCTCCTGCAGGGTTCCGGGAGCGTCGGGGCGAACGACCTGGTGCAACAGCACCGCGGCGCTGTCGAGATTGTGGTCGCGCACTTGAACTTGCGCCGCAGCGATCAGATCGGCGGCCGTGGTCTGGGCCGCCGCGCGAACCGCGCAGCCCAGGACGAGCCCGATCGCCAGGGATCTCACATCAGCTCTCACGGACCCGTGATCGTGTAGTCGACGTAGTTCGTGCCGGAGGCGCGGAACTCGAACCGCATCTCCACCTCGGCGCGCACCGGCGCCCCAGCGAGCGTCGCCGGCCGGAAATGCAGGGCGCGCACCGCGTCGAGCACCTGGTTCGTCAACCCCTGCACTGTGTTGGTCGTGACGCGGATGGACTCGGGCTCCGGAACGCCCTCCACTCCGACCACGAATCGCACGACGATGAGGCCGTGCGTTTGCGACGGGCCCAGCACCGCCTGGTCCAGCATCGTGAACTGCGGCCGCTCGATCAGCTGCGGCTTGATCTCGCCCCCGCGACACCGCCGCACGCAGTCGTGCGCCACGTCGGACGGGGAGCCGGCGGTCGCGCCCGACGGCGCGGACGCGGCGACGCGCGCCGACGCCGTGTCGGGCGGGAGGGTGTTGCGCTCGGCCGTCAGGATACGAATCAGCGCCGAGTCCACATCAGCGAGGCCCCCCGCCTGGAAGCCGGGGTCGAGCTGCAACGCGTGCCGGAACGCCAGCGCGGTCGCGCTCGAGTCGCGGTGGGCGATGTACTCGAGGACTCCCAGCAGCACGTACGCCTGCACGCGATCGCCCACCGTACCACCCGTCGCCGAGTCGGCGGCGACTTTGAGGAGCGTGAGCGCGCTGTCGGCACGGTTGGCGCGGATCTGCGTGCGGGCCAAGGTGACCAGGTCCGCCGCGCGCGACGTCGCCGCCTGCTGAGACGCCAGTGTGGCCGGAAAGCCCAGGAGCGGCAAGAGCGCGCGGATCGGTCTCACACCACGAAGTTACGGACCGCAACGGCACCCACAAGTTCCCACCCTGAAGGGTGGGAATCCGTCATCGCATGATGCGGAACTCGATGGGAAGCCGGATCAGCACCCGCACCGGCCGCCCCAGCACCCGCGCCGGCCGGAACAGCGCTCGCCGCACATAGGAGAGCGCGGAGGTCTCGAACGCTCGCTGCGGGCTCTCGACGATCCGCAACGACGCGGGCTCGGCGCGCCCCAACGTGTCGATCACCACCTCCACGACGACGCGACCCTCGATCCCCCCCTGCCGCATCGGTTCGGGGTAGGCGAGGACGGGTCCCGAAAGCACCTCAGGCCGCTCGTCGACGACTCCTGACTCCCATACCTCACCGACGCCCGGGATCCCCCCCGGGGACGGGACTTGAGGCGGCACCCCGACGGGCACGCCGCCAGCGTCCAGCGGCGGCATCGTGGGCAAGTCGCTGACAGGGAGGTGGGGCAAAGACACGGTTCCGGCCACGACGGGAGGTCGCGGCAGCGGCGGGGTCCGGATCGGACTTGGCGAAGACCATGCCTCCGGACCGACGATGATGATGGGAGGCGATTGGGGGCCGCGAGCTGAGTGCGAAGCCAGCACGACGGCCACGATCGCGGCGTGCGACACGAGCGCCGCGACCAACCCCGAGACGGGAGACCGTAGCGGCGCGTCGGACCCAGGCAGCACGTGGAACATGGGGACCTCCCGTAAGAGCTCCCCTGAGGATGCAACGCCCGCCTGTCGCGACTGTTCAGCTCGGATTACAGGCCAATGACGCTGACATGAGGTCTTTCAGTCCGACGGTCCGACCGTCCGACCGTCCGTTGGTCCCGGCAGGCTCACGACGAACGTCGTGCCCCGCCCCGGCCGGCTGGTGACGGCGATGGTGCCGCCGTGCGCTTCGGCGATCCACTTGCAGATGGCGAGGCCGAGTCCCGTGCCCGGCCGCTCGCCGGTGCGGGTGCGCGCCGTATCGGCGCGCCAGAAGCGGTCGAAGACGTGCGGCAGATCGCCGGGCGCGATGCCGATGCCGCTGTCGGCGACGGTGAGCGTTACCCGGCCGTCCTCCTGTCCCAGGCGCACCTGCACGCTGCCGCCGCGCGGAGTGTACTTGACGGCGTTCTCCACGAGGTTGAGGATCAGCTGGCGGATGCGGCTGCGATCCACCGAGACGACCACCGCTGCCCCGGACGTCCCGACGTCCATCGTCACGCCCGCCTGCTCGGCGAGCAGCTCGCCGGTCTCCCCCGCCTCGGCCACGATCTCCCGCAGGTCCACCGGCTCCTTGTGCAGCTCGGCGCGCCCTTCGTCGGCCCGCGCCAGCGTGAGCAGCGCGTCCACGAGCTCGGTCATGCGGTTGACCTCCTGCAACACCTCCTCCAGGACCTCGAGCGTGTCGCGCGGCAGGCCGGGCGTGGTGATGGCCCGCTCCACGCCCGAGCGCAGCACGGTGAGCGGGGTCTTGAGCTCGTGGCTCGCCTCCGCCGTGAAGCGTCGCAGGGCAGCGAAGCTGCGCTCCAGCCGCTCCATCATCTGATTCAGGGTCACCGTGAGCCGACCCAACTCGTCCCGCTCCAGCGGCACCGCGAGGCGACGGTGCAGGCTGCGGCCGTCGCTGATGTCCCCGACCTCTCCGATGATCCGGTCCACGGGCTCGAGCGCCCGGCCCGAGATCAGGGAGCCGACGAGCACTGCGAGGATCAGCCCGGGGACGAGGGCGAGGAGCAGCGTCGCGACGAGCTGCTCGGGGCCGAGCAGGGCGGGACCGATGTCGGCGCCCATGAACAGCGCGCCGAACTGCGGGCCGGCCTCGGGGAGCGGGCGCACGCTGTAGTGCAGCGTGGGCCCGTTGGGCTCGATGTGGATCGTCCCCTGCGTCAGCCGGTCGGCGCCGGCGCTGGTGGTGATCTGCCGCAGCCGCTCGAACTCGGCGAACGTGAGTGCCCGCGCGTCCGCCGATGCGAACAGCACGCGACCTTGCGCGTGCGTGACGAGCAGGTAGTCGGGAACGGCCTCGAGCGTCGCCGCCACGTCCTGGGCGAGCACCGGCCGCCGCAGCGTGTCGAGGGCGACGACGAGCCCGCCGGCGCGGTACACGCTGGCCAGAATGGCGGCGGAGAGATCGGCCTCGGAGCGGACCCGGCGGTCGAGGTCCTGGAAGGAGCCCTGGCGGCGCGAGACGTACAGAACGATCGCGAACGCCGCGAGCGTGGCCGCGAGCGCCGTGGCGTACCAGGCCGTGAGGCGGGCGCGGATGGTGGCCATGTCAGGCCCGCACGACGTACCCCACGCCGCGCACCGTGTGGATGAGCTTCGGCTCGCGCCCCGAATCGATCTTCTTACGGAGCCGCGTGATCACCACGTCCACGATGTTGGTTCCGGGGTCGAAGTGGTAGTCCCAGGCGTACTCGGTGATCAGCGTCCGCGACATGACGCGCCCCTGGTGGCGCATCAGGTATTCGAGGACTGCGTACTCCTTCGGCGTCAGATCGATGGGCTTGCCGCCGCGCTGCACCTCGCGGCTCCCGGTGTCGAGCGTCAGGTCGGCGATGTTCAGCACCGGCGGAGCGATGGCCTTGGGGCGGCGTCCCAGCGCTTCCACCCGCGCCAACAGCTCCTCCAGGGCGAACGGCTTGGTGACGTAGTCGTCGGCGCCCATGCGCAGCGCCTGCACTTTGTAATCCACGCTGTCCTGCGCCGTCAGGACGAGCACCGGCATCGCGACCCCGCGATCGCGCAGCGTCCGCAACAGTTCGCGCCCCTCGAGTTTGGGAAGCCGCAGGTCGAGCACGAGCAGGTCGTAGTGGCCGTCGGAGGCGAGGTTCAGCCCCTGCTCGCCGTCGCCGGCGGCGTCGACGTGGTTGCCCGCCTCCTCGAGGCCGCGTTTGACGTACTGGGCGACCGTCTTGTCGTCCTCGACCACCAGAATCTTCATCCGACGGGCAGGAACACCTTGAAGTTGGAGCCGACCCCCACCTGCGACTCCACCTCGATGCGGCCGCGATGGTCGGTGACGATGCCGTAGACGACCGACAGCCCCAGCCCGGTCCCCCGCCCCTGCGGCTTCGTGGTGAAGAACGGCTCGAAAATCTTGGACAGGTTCTCCTGCTGGATGCCGCCGCCGGTGTCGATGAACTCGATCAGGATCTCGTCGCGGCGGGCGGGGTTGATGTGCGAGCGCACCGTGAGCACGCCGCGCGCGTCCATGGCGTCCATCGCGTTGAGCATCAGCGCCATGAACGCCTGGATCAGGCGCTCGGCGTCCGCCGCCATCGCCGGCAGGCCTTCGGTGAACTCGCGGGCCACAGTGAGCCGCTTGAAGCGCTCGTGATGCTTGAGCAGGAACAGCGTCTGCTCCAGGACGTCGTTGATCGCGACCGGCCGCTTGGCGCCCTGCTTGGGGCGCGAGAAGTCCAGGAGCGCGTCCACGATGCCGCGACAGCGCTGCACTTCGGTGTCGATGATCTTGAGGTACTCGGCCGCCGCTTGTTTGTCGGCGGCGGTGAGCGCCGCGGTGCGCAGCGCCAGCGCCTCGGCGCAGGCAAGGATCGTGGCAAGGGGGTTGTTGATTTCGTGCATGACGCCGGCGGCGAGCTGGCCCACCGCCGCGAGCTTCTCGGTCTGCCCCAAGCGCTGCTGGGCGAGGCGCCAGTCAGTGATGTCTTCCCCGATGGTGATGACGTGCGAGATGGTCGCCTCGTCAAGCCGCATCGGGATTTTCGTGATCCGGTAGAAGCGCGGCTCGCCCGTCGCCTGGGACTCCATCTCGACCTGCTGGAGCGCGCCGGTATCGAAGACGCGGTCGAACTCGCGCTTCAGGAGCTCGCGGGGCTGGCGGTCGAGCACCTCGAAGATCTCCCGGCCCACGGCGTCCTCGCGCGCCACGCCTTGCGTGCCGCTCTCGCGCTTGCGGTTCCACGCGCGGATGACGTAGGAGCGGTCGATGACGTACAGGCCGACGGGGAGCGAATCGATGATCCGCGCGGCGAAGTTGCGCTGGGCCTCGACTTCGCGGGTGCGCAACGCCACTTCGGAGGCCAGATCCTGCGACAGCTCGGTCGCGGCGATCACCGGCGCGAGGATCTGCGCCACCACCACGGCGACGTCGTGCGCGACGCCGGCGAGGCGGCCCGCCGGGATGATCACTTCCAGGACGCCGAGGGCCTCGTCTTCGTGCACCAGCGGCAGCCGCAGCAGCATGCCCTGCGGCGTCCGCTCCTGGCGCGGCCCGGCCCGAAACCACTCCGCGGTGGGCGGGGCGAGGCCGGGGAGGTGGGCTTCGTCGCCCGGAGTCGTGAGCGGGGAGAACGACGCGCCGTCGGGGGTGCGCAGCCACAAGCGGCAGCGCGTCAACGCCAGCCCGCGGCGCATCGCCGCGATCGCCCGCCCCAACGCCTCCTCCGACGCCAGGCCGTCGGCGAGGACGGCCGCCACATCGGCGACGACCTTCAGGCCCGGATGATCGGAGTCCAGCGTCGGCGCGGCCATGTCGCCGCTAACCTAGGGATGCGTCCCCCGCCGCGCCAGCGGCGTGTCGACGTGCAGCGTGAAGAGGGCGCGGGTGTCCGTGCGATGCCCGAAGAACACGGTCGGCCCCACCATCACCGTGAATTGCGATCCGCCGGGATTGCCGAAGCGCAGCCCCAGCAGCGTCGTGACGGCGGCCCAGCGCGAGCCCACGAGGAGCGGCGAGTTGGCCGCGAGGTACCCCGTCGCCTCGATCGTCAGGTCGACGCCGAAGGTCGTCACGTTAGTCGGGTCGCCGAGCTCGGCGAGCGTCGCGCGGGCGGTGCGCGCGCTCAGGGTCAGACCGCTGATGAACCCGCGCGTGCCGCCGAAGATCGCCCCCTCGTCGACGAACCCGGCGAGGCGCGCGCCCACGCCGAGGAAGCGCAGCGGGCCGGCGCGCACGGGACGCGACAGTCCCACGTCCGCTCCCTCGATCTGCCAGCCGCCTCCCAGCGTCGCCACGAAGCCCAGCCCTAGCGCCGTCTGCGCAGCGAGCGGCGTGGACAAAGCCGCCAGCACGCCCAACATTCCCACCATGGACCGACGCACGTTTGTCCTCCTCACCGGTGCTGCTTCGAGTGGGCTAGTCCGACCGCCTGACCGCCTGACCGCCCGACCGCCCGTAGTCGGGCGGCTGGTCTTCGAGCTCGACGACCGCCGCAACTGGTCGTTGTGGTACCGCGGCGACGGCGGCCGCGTTCCGCTCTTCGCGGCGACGGCCCTCGGCGCCTGGATCGGCGACCGGTTGGTCACGCTCGCCGATCTCGAAGATACCACCGTCGGCGGCCGCCAACCCCCCGGCGGCGAGTCGATCCTGGTGCGCGGGCGCGCCGCCGGCGTCGTCCTCGAAGCCGAGTTCTTTGCCGGCGACACGGCCGCGATGCCGCTGGCCTCGGTGTCGCTCACGATCTACCCCGACCGCGTGCTGCCCACGGTGCGGGGGGTGCGCTTCTTCCAGACCGCCGACGCACTTCCGGGCGACGGCGACCTCACCGCACTGGTGAACGGCTACCACTCCTGGAGCGCGAACCACGTCGAGCGCGTGCGAGCCGCGGCTGACATGCCGGACCTCGTGAGCTTCGCCGCGCTGGGCCTGACGCGCGGGGCGCGCGGCCTGGGGCTGGCGTTCGATCCCGGCGAGCCCGGCGAGGCGAAGGTGAAGATCGGGAAAGACGGCCTCGAGGCGGTGAGCGACTGGCTGCCGGCTCGCGCCCTCCGCCCCGCGGGCGACGCCTCGGTCCTGCGGCTCTGCTACGCCCCCGATGGGGACGGGCTCGCAGCCCTCACGGCGCTGTATCGGCCCACCTCCCCGGTCGACCGGGAGCGGCTCGCCGCCATCACGGTCCCGGCCGGGTGGTGCTCGTGGTACGAACTGTTCGGCAACGTGACCGAGGACGATGTCGTCGCGAATCTCGAGTTCTGCGCCACGACGTTCGATCGCCGCCACTTCCGCCTGATCCAGCTCGACGACGGCTACCAGAAGGCCACCGGTGACTGGGACACGAACGCGAAGTTCCCGCACGGCCACCGCTGGCTCACCGACCGCATCCACGCCCGCTCGCTGCAGGCGGGGCTGTGGATCGCTCCCTTCGCCGTGACCGACCGCTCCGGCATCCCCGCCGCGCACCCCGAGTGGCTGCTCAAGAATGCCGACGGTCCGATCGTCTGGGACACGCGCGACGACTGGGGGGGCAAGGTCTACTCGCTCGACGGCGCCCACCCGGAGGTGCAGTCCTGGCTGCACGACTTGGCGCGGCGCATCGTGCGCGACTGGGGCTACGACTACCTGAAGATCGATTTCCTGTTGTGGGCCACAGCGGGCGTCGAGCACTTCGGCGGTCTCACGCACGCCGAAGCGTACCGCGCCGGCCTCGCCGCGATCCGCGACGGGCTGGGCCCCGAGGCGTTCCTCCTCGGCTGCGGCGCGCCGCTCCAACATGCGGTGGGCTACGTCAACGGCATGCGCATCGGCACCGACGTGGACGCCAGCTGGGGCGGCCTCCAATCACCGGCGCGCGCCGCGGCACTGCGCAGCTTCTACCACCGCGGTGCGTGGCTCAACGACCCCGACTGTCTCGTGGTGCGGCCTCCGCTCACCGACGCCCAGGCGCGCACCTGGGCGGCCGTCGTCGCGGTCTCGGGCGGGGTCAACATGTTCTCCGACAACCTCCCCAAGCTCCCGGCGGCGCGGGTGCCGCTGCTGCGGCGCACGCTGCCCGTCGCCCCCGTCGCCGGGCGCCCCGTGGGCACCGCCGAGACGGAGCGGGAGGCCGCGCCCGCGATCGTCGCCGGCGACCTCGTGGTCCGCATCCCGGGACCGTGGAAGTTCCGCACCGGCGACGATGCTGGGTACGCCGCGCGCGCCTACGACGAGGAGGCGTGGGAGACCATCCCCGTGCCGCAAACGTGGGAGCGCGCCGGACACCCCGGTTACGACGGCTTCGCCTGGTATCGCACCAGGTTCCAGCTGCCCGGGGCCAGAGATCAGGCGACGCCGGTGTTCCTGGAGCTCGGGAAGGTCGACGATGTCGACGAGACGTTCCTCAACGGTGTGAAGCTCGGCCAGACCGGGGAGTTCCCGCCCAACTACCGGGCCGAGTGGCTGGCGTACCGCCGTTACCCCGTACCCGCGGATGCGCTCAACTGGGGCGGTGAGAACGTACTGGCGGTGCGGGCCTACGACGGCGGCGGCGACGGCGGGCTGTGGAGCGTGCGCCGCGACCGGCCGCCGCGGCTGTGGGTCGTCGAGGGGGCGACCCGCTGGTGGACGGTCGTCGCCGTCAATTGGGACGACGCCGCGCAGTCGCTCACCCTGCCGCTCGCGAGCCTCGGCATCCCGGGCGCCAAGTTCGCGGCCTACGACGTGTGGGCCGACCGGCCCCTGCCCGACGTCGGCGAGACACTCTCCGCCAAGCTCGAGCCGCAGAGCTCGCTCACCGTGGCGCTGCGCGCCGCGCTGGCGCGGCCGCAGGTGATCGGCACGAGCCGCCACGTCGTGCAGGGCGCCGTCGATCTCACCGACGAGCGCTGGGATCAGACGACGCGCACACTGTACGGGAAGTCGGTGAACCTCGACGGCCAGCCGTACACGGTCACGATCGCCGTGCCGAAGGGAATGCGGGCCTCGACCTGCAAGAGCGACCTGCCGTGCACGCTAAAACGGTTACCAACCGGGCAGGCGGTGCTGCAGTGGGAGAAGAGCGATGGAAGGGATGTGGCGTGGGAACTCAGATTCAGGTCAGCCGGACAGACGCCCAGTCAGACGCCGAGGCGCTAAGGCGCCTATGCCCCTCGGCGTCTTACCTCAGTCCTATTACCTGTATCCCCTTAATGAAGTATTTCTGCGCCACAAAGAAAACGATCGCCAACGGAACGACCGCCGTCACTGCGGCCGCCATCTGGTACGGCCAGTTCGTTCCGTAGAACCCGTGAAACCGCGCGACGCCCACCTCGACGACGCTCATCTCGAGCGAGCGCGTGGCGACGAGCGGCCACAGGAAGCTCCTCCATTGGTCCACGAAGGCGACGACCGCAAGCGTCGCCAGCGCCGGCTTGCTCAGAGGCAGCATCACGCGCCAGAAAATCGCCCACTCCCCCGCGCCGTCCAGCCGTGCCGCGTCCTCCAGGTCGCGCGGGATCGTCTGGAAGAACTGTCGCAGCAGGAAGATCCCCCACACCGATACCATCTCGGTCACGATCAACCCTTGATAGCTGTCCACCCAGCCCAGCGCGTGGATGATGAGGAACCGTGGAATCAGCAGCACGACCGCCGGCACCATCAGCACCGACAGAAACGCGAGGAACACGCGGTCGCGACCCGGGAAGCGCAGGCGGGCGAACGCGTACGCGGCGGCGGCGCTGGTGAGGACCTGTCCCACCACCACGCACCCCGCGAAGATCGCACTATTCACGAAGAAGCGGCCGAACGGCATCGCCGTGAGGGCCTCGGCGTAGTTGGCCCAGTGTGGAGAGCTGGGGAGCACCGCCGGGGGGGAGCGCAGCGCCTCGAGCCCTCCCATCAGCGAGGTCGCCACCATATAAAGGAACGGGGCGACCACGATCAAGGCGAGGAGCAGCACCACCCCGCCGCTCACCCACGCCCCCACCCGCCACCGCCCCCTATGCATACTCCACCCGCTTCCCGAGCAGCTTGAATTGCGTCCACGTCACCCAGAACAGAATCGCGAACAGCAACAGTGACAGTGCGCTGGCGGAGCCGAACTGCGAGAGCCCCCAGGCGGACTGATAGATGCGGTATGCGAGCACGTCGGTCGCGTGCAGCGGCCCGCCGTCGGTGAGCACGTACACGGTCGTGAAGACCTGGAACGATCCGATGATCCCGGTGACGAGGACGAACAGCGTCACCGGCTTCAGCAGGGGAAACGTCACGCGCCAGAATCGCCGCCATGCGTTGGCGCCGTCGACGCGCGCGGCGTCGAGGTAGGCGTCGGGGATCCCCTGCAGGCCCGCCAGGAACACCACCATCTGGTAGCCGACCTGCGTCCAGATCGATACCACCATCACCGCCGCCAGTGCGGTGCGGGGATTGCCGAGCCAGTCGACCGGGCCCAACCCCAAGGCCGACAGCGCCCAGTTGAGGGCGCCGAAGTCGGCGTGGTACAACCACTGCCACACCAGCGCGATTGCCACGACCGAGGACACGTAGGGAAGGAAGAACGCGGTCCGCGCGATCCGCGAGATGAGCGAATGGCGGCGCAGCAGCAGGGCCAACCCCAGGGCGATCGCCATGGTGATGGGGACCTGCACGGTGAACAGCACCGTGTTGCGCAGCGAGATCCACACCAGCGGGTCGCGCAGCACACGCCCGAAATTCTCGAGCCCGACGAACGGCTTCGCCGACTCGCCCAAGCTCCAGCGGTGCACCGACAGATACAGCGCGAACAGGATCGGGGCGAACGAGAACACGGCGAGGTGCGCCGCCGCCGGGGCCAGGAATCCCCATGCCGTCAGCGTCTCGCGCAGCCGCAGCGGGCGGGCCCGCGAGCGCTCTACCCAGCCCAGCAGCGCCGCGACCGCCGGCGAGAGCCCCGCGAGCGCGAGGCACAGCCATAGCCAGCCGCCCGTGGTCGTCTCTCCAGGGAGTGTGCGGAGCGCGAGCCACCGCCCCCACCCGACGCGGATCGCCACCACGGCTTCAGGCTCGCCGGCAAACCGCACGCGGCGCACGCGCACCGCGGCGCTGTCCCCTCCGGGGCGCAGGTCGGCGCCCTCGCCCCCTGCCCGGGCCATGGGGCGGAGGGTGGTGGCGAGCTGCGCGAGGTCGGTGGTGGGAAGCCGCGCCGTCGCCTCCTGCACCAACAGGCGAGTCTGTTCGAGCCACTGGTCGGTATTGTCCC
>QHVC01000035.1 GCA_003222205.1 Gemmatimonadota bacterium
CGCAGGTCGGGCTGCTCGGCGACTGCAGGCAGGTCTTGCCGCTCGCCACCGACCAGCGGGCGGTGGTCCGGATGTCCGTCTTGAGGCGCACGAGGCTCGCGGGCGGGCGGAATGCGAATGCCACGGAGGCGTTCTGCTCGCTGCGGGTACTGTGAAACAGGTTGCCGGCCGTCAGCTGGTCGCTCTTGTTCGTCGAGGCGTCGAAGGACGTGAGGACGCCGTGCGCCCAAACGAGGGACACCGAGGGCGCGAGCGTGCGGTCGGTACCACTGGTCAGGACCCCCTCACCCGCGCCGGCCGTGGCACCGAACGAGGCCTGGTCGGCGGCGCTTTGCCGCCGGCGGAGGCTGAGTTGGGCGGAGAGGTTCTGGAGCAGGCCCCCGACCCAGCGGCGCGGCGGGGCGAAGGCCCAACTCACGTTGCCCGACGGCCATTCCGTGCTCCGCGTGCGCAGCGGCACCTGCTCCGTGCCCCGGAGCACCCACGTCACCCCGCGCGTCTGCTGGTAGGTCACGTTGGCGCGGATGCCGAGCGGGAGGACGGCGCCCGTGGCGGCGCTCGCGCTCGACAGCTCCGACGCCGAGGAGGCGAGCACGCCGGCCGCGCGGCGGAAGCCGTCCAAGCCGCCCCAGGGCACCTGGTCGCCCAGCCCTGGCGCGCTCCCCACGCGGCCGAAGCGCGACTGCCGCGTGCGAGAGAAGGCCAGGTCCACGCCGGTAATCCGGGCCAGCCAATGCCCGGCGCGGGCGCTGTCCCCGAAGAGCACCTGTCCCAGCCTGCGCGGGTCGATCCGCGACCCGGCCTCCAGGCGCTGCAGCTTGCTGAAAGCGGTGGGCAGACGAAACTCACCGGCGGTGTCGCCGATCGTGCGGGCGGGGCTCCGCGCGTTGGGGTCGCGGGAGAGCGAGAAGGCGGTGGAGAGCGCCACCCTCGGCCGCAGCCAGCCGGTGGCCGGCGGCGTGATGCTCAAGGCCGAGCTCACTCCCCGCTGGGTCTCGAGGCCCACGTCCACGCCCAGCAGGCTGCGGCGCTCGAGCCGGGCGAGGCGGCTGACGGTGGAACTGTCGCCGTAGTCGCGCAGATCACGCTGCGACTGGGCGTCCACCTGCAGCTGCACGCCGGGGAGGGGCTGGAGACCCAGCGAGCCGCTGTTGCGCCACAGCCGGCTGATGGAGCGTGCCGGGAGGATCGCGCCGTCGGAGTCCGTGGCCACGGGGACGTTATAGGTGAGTCGCGAGGCATCGGAGGCCGCGTAGCCGGACCGGAAGCGGATCGCCGAGGGATTGAGGCGCAGTCCGCCCAGGCGCCGCAGGATGCCCGGCAGGGCGATCTGGAGCGGCTGCGGCGTGAGCGCGTAGTCCACCGCGACGCTCCAGCTCGACGCGCCGGCCTGGGACAGGCTGGTGCGGTCGTTCCCGGACGCGTAGGACCCGCCCATCGCCAACGGGTCGAGGAGCCAGCGGCCCAGCGACGAGGTGGCACGCCGGACGCGGCGGATGCCGAGGGTGTACGCCGTCGCAGTCGAGCGGGGGCTGCGCAGGCCGGTGAGGGCGTCCGCCCGGATGTCCGTGCCACCCAGGTACAGGGGCGTGGTTCCCGTGGCGGCGTAGCGCACGACGAGCGGCGCGGCGAGGCCCCAGCGGTCGGGGAGAAAGCGCTCCAGGCGGACCGTTCCGGCGACGCTCGCCGCGTCGCTCGCGACGTAGGTCGGGTCTTCGCCCAACTGCCGGAAGTTGGCATCGCGGCGGGAGACGCTCACCGCGAGGTCGGCGAGGTTGGCGGCGGTCAGCGTCACATCCAAGGCGCCGGCCGCCCCGACGTCCTGGACCACGTCGGAGAGACGGATGTCGTCGACCCAGAGCTCCGCCTGGTCGACGAAGACCCGCGCCGCGACGCGCAGAATGCCCGCCGCCATCTCCTGCACCGCGGCGAGATTCGGCGGCGCCGTGCCGGGATCGCGCACGTGCACCACGTAGGGCCCGTCGCAGGCGACGTAGGCCGAGTCGAAGGGGACGATCGTGGTGTCGGGGCACCCGGAGAAGACGCGGGCGGTGTCGCCGCGCAGCCACGCCTGCTCGATGCGGGCGCGGAGCGCGAGCCACCGCGACAGGTCCACGACGACCTCCGGCTCCCACGACGTGGTGCGGGCGGGGACGTGGTAGAGGTAGAAGTTGTTTTCGTCCTTGCCGACTTTGATGTAAAACTCGAGGTCCCCGTCCTCCCACCCCGGCCCGCGGCCCCGCGCCCAGACCCGGAGCTTGCGGTAGCGCAGGAAATTCTTGTCGCCTTCGGTCGTGAACCGCTCGAACGCCTCGGCGTGTTCACCCACGGCGAGGCCGCGCGCGAGCAGCCGCAGCGAGCGCTCGTTGATCTGGGTCGCGCCCAGTTGAAGGCTCGCCTCGCGACGCCCCGCCTGGTCGGACACGCCCGGGGGCGGCGCGTAGCCCAGGTCGCGGTTCTCGGTGCTCGCCACCGACGCGATGACTTCGCCCACCCCCGTCCCGCGGTCGCCCGCGACGCCGCGGATCGGAGTCTCCGCGCGCTTGAGCCAGGTGGCGCCGACGAGCCGCACCCGCGACAAGGCGAAGAACACTTGCGGGTCCGGGCCGCCGCCCGACGTCGCCGGCGCGACCACGGTGATCCGCAGCGCCTGGACCTGCTGGAGGCTCGGCTGGCCCTCGAGCAGCGTGTCGGTCCGGAAGGGGATCCGGTAGAGCCGCCATCCGGAGAGGCCGCCGGCGGGATCGGGCGTCATCCCGCCATCGCGCACGAAGTAGCGATCGTCCCCGATGGGGAAGACGAATCGGACGAAGCTCTCCGCCGTCCGGACGCCCGCCGCCGAGTCGAGCAGGAAATCCCCGTCGAGGTCTTCGGCGTCCACCGCGCCGTTGTGGCGGCCGCAGCGCGACCGGATGTCTCCGAAGAGGTAGCTCTGGAGCTGACCGTGCTGGGACGCGCTGCACAGGGGCATGGTGTCGAGCACCTGTCCGGTCGTCGCGTTGCGGATGCGGTCCACGGCCCGGTCGCTCAAGATGCCTTCGTCATCGATCGCGGCGTTCCACGAATGCGTGACCCGGTCGCGCTCGGTGTCGAGCCGCCCCAGCCCCGTGGGGCGCTGGCCGTAGTAGGTGGTGTCGCCGCCCGAGACCGTGAAGGAGTCCGGGACGAAGGCGAGCGCATCCTCGAACACCGAGCCGAAGTCGAGCAGGATCCCGGCGTGGTCCCCCTTGGCGGTGCGTCGCCCGTCCTCCCAGACCCAAAATTCCAGGTACTCGGTGCGCGAGAGGTCCACGCCGGTCGCCGAGAGCGACTGGGTGATGGACCGCCACCGCGGCGCCACGCGGTGGGGCTTCACCCACGTCGGGGCTCCCGTGGCCGCGTTGGCCAGCCCCAGCACCGTGTCGGGCTTGAGCATCAGCCACAGCACCGGCTCGGCCGACTGCGCCTGCCCGGTCAGGCGGATGTTCGGATCGATGTCCTGAGCGAGGAACTGCACGGGGCGGCCGTCGAGGTGCACCGGGAGGCTCTGCCAGGTGAGGAACCCAGCGTCGCGCGGGTCGAACCCGCCCGCGACCCCGAACGCGGTGGCGCCGCGGTCGGTGGTCGGAATGCTGCCCCAGTGCCAAGCGGTCTCATTCAAGGAGATGAACCGCCCGCCCTCGGACTCGAACTCCTCGAGGTACGCTTGCCCCAGCGGATTGGGCGACGGTTTGGACATCGCGATCTCCCCGGCGATGCTCAGAAACGACGGCGCGTCGGTGTGCACGCCGGGGAGGGCGTTGACGGCCTGCGTCACCCAGGCCGGCTGGAAGCTCAAGCGGGTCGAGATGCCGCCGATGAAGCTGGCGGAGGGCTCGAGGCCGAGCGGGGGCCGGGTGAAGGCGCTCTGCTCGCTCTGGAACAGCCCCGTCAGATCGACTTCGCCCGTCTGGCCGAGGTCGTAGCGGGCCGCCAGGCCGTAAATGGACGTCGGCGCGACGGCGAAGGCCGCCCGCTCCTCGAACTGCGCGCGCACCTGGGAGACGCTCGCCCCGAACAGCGAGTCCGCGTGGCGGAAAGTCACCTGCCCGGTCGCGTAGTCGATATCGTAGTCCACGCCGCGGGTGAGCAGCGTCGTGCCGACGAAGATGCGCTCACTGCCGTCGCGGACCTGGAAGCTGTTGAGCGACAGCGTGGAGCGGTCCTGCGAGGCCGAGACGCTGGCGTGCAGGTGCAGGGTGAAGATCGAGGGCGGCCCCTGCGTGGCGAGCCGGGCGCGCGGCGTACGGTACAGCGAGTCGTTACGCTCCTCGGGCGCGAGCTTGGTGGAATCGCCGAACGGCTGCAAGTGCGGAAAGACGATGTACGATTCGCGCAGCGGCGCCCCCTGCTGCGGATCGCGGTCGCGCGGGAAGAGCCGGTTGTACTGGTCGAAGGTGTTCGGATCGTTCGCGAGCGCGAGCCCGAGGCGGGCGAGGTAGGTCTCGCCGGAGTTGAGGGTCCGCTCGTGCTGGTTCACGGTGACGCTGAGCTGCAGCGACGTGCGGTCCACCTCCGGACCGCCCACGCGGTAGGCGCTGCGGATCTCGAAGCGGAAGGTCGCCGAGTCCGCCGTCACCCCCGGCCGCGGATCGTAGAGCAATCGCAGGGTGTCGACGCGCGCCGTGTCGGACACGGCGGCGACCGGGAACGTCCCGATGCAGCGCCGGGGGCCCGTGCAGTTCAGCTGCCCGGCGGGCACGTAGGAGGCGGCCAGGTAGTCGCTCTGGTCGAGGCGCGCGGCCAGGGCGAACCAGGCGCCGCTGGGATCGACGTAGTAATCCCGCCCCTCCTGCAGCACCTCCCACTGGAACGGCCCCGCCCGCTGGTGCGCGCAATCGACCGCAGCGGCCCCGACGCCACAGGCCACCGCGCGCACCCCTCCGATGTTCTGGTTGCCCGTGCTCGTCGGCGACACCGCGCGCACCCGGTAGACCCGCAGGCTGCCGACGCGCAGCGAATCGGGGAGCGTCGCGGCGTCGAGGTTCAGGATGTCGACGGCGGGCTTCCCGGGGATCGCCGCGGGGTCGACGGCGAAGAAGAACCGTCCCGGCTCGTAGTCGAGGTCCCGCTGGATGCGATCCAACGGCTGGCTCGTCGTCTCGCCGACCGTGTACACGCGATCCTTGACGAGATTACCCTTCTGCTGCGCGTAGATGCCGCGCACCTCCATCGCCCCGAGCTGCGCGACGGCCTGCACGCCGAAGTTGTTGGCCGGGATCGCGGCGCTGATGAACCGCGAGCTGGGGACGGTGAAGGACACGTTCCCCGCCTCGACGCGGCGCAGGACCTCGTCCTCGAGCCCCTCGTACCAGACCTGGAGGTTGTTGTTGGCGTCGAATTCGCGCTGGCTGTCGAAGTCGACGTTCACGTGCAAGCGTTGCCCGACCACGCCGAGCGTGCGAATGGCGTACTGCGGGTTCGGCGTGATCGTGGGGAAGCCCGCGGTGCACCCCGAAATCGCCTGCTGCCGCTCGAACACGCTGCAGCGCAGGTTGCGGAACTGGTCGGCCTTGAGCTCGAACCGCAGGTTCAGCTGCATCCCGATGTCGGCGTACTGCCCGAACGGATTGCCGCGCCCGGCGGCCTCGAACACGCGCGGCAGGACCGGGGGACCGGACGGGGGGGCGGCGGCCGCGGACGGCGCGGGACCGGATGGCCCGGTGCCGAAGCCGGGCCGCCACAGCGCCCGCGCGGCTCGCTCCCAGCGCGCCGCGACGACGGCGGGGGGGACCCTCGGCCCCAGGCGTCCCCCCGGGAGCAACGCCGCCACCGGACGGACCGCGAGCACCACGGCGGCAACCGGCATGACGAACGCGGGGCCGCGGCTGGTGTCGGCCGCGGCCCCTTGCGCGCGGGCCGGGGGTACAACGAGGGAAGTGGCGAAGAGGACGACGATGAGGGCGGGGCGCTGCATCCCTTGTAGCAACTGGGAGTGCCGAATATAATGGCGCGTCCGTCGATGCGCATCCTCAGCAAGTATCTCCTGCGTCAACACGTGGCGCCGCTCGCCTTCGCGCTGGGCGGTCTCACCGCGTTCCTGATGATTCAGCAGATCGCCAAGCAGTTCGGGAGCCTCGTCGGCAAGGGCCTGCCGTGGAGCGTGATCTTCGAGGTGTTCGTGCTGTCGATCCCGTTCATCGTGGCGATGACGCTGCCGATGGCGGTGCTGGTCGCGGTGCTGCACACGTTCACGCACCTCGGCGCCGACAACGAGATCACCGCGATGAAAGCGGGCGGCGTGAGTCTCGCCCGCATGGTCGCCCCGGTCCTGGGCGGCGCCGCGCTGGTGACGCTGGTCTCGCTCGTCTGGAACGACCAGGTCCTGCCGCGGACCAATCACCGCCTGGCGATGCTGCAGCGCGACATCACGCGCAAGAAGCCATCCTTCTCGCTCAAGGAGCAGGTGATCAACGAGGTCGTTTCGGGCCAGTTCTTCCTGCGCGCGGCGCGCATCGATCCAGCCACGAACCGGCTCCGGGACGTGACGATCTACGATCTGGGAGACGCCCCCGAGCGCCGGCGCATCATCGTGGCGGACAGCGGCCAGATGGCTTATACCCCCCGCGGCACCGATTTGTACCTCACGCTGCTCGACGGCGAAATCCAGGAAGTGAAGCGAACGGAGCCGGGGCAGTTCAATCGCACGTTCTTCCGGACGAACCGCATCAAGGTGGCCAACATCAGCGACACGCTCACGCGCACGCAGGCCGACCCCTACCGGGGAGACCGCGAACTGTCCATCTGCGAGCTCGCTCAGCAGGTCCGCGTCGCCAAACGGGACGAGGCGCGCGTGCACGTCGAGATGCGCGCGGCCGTGGCCGCCGATCTGCGGCGCCTCGCCGGCCTCCCGGTCCCCCCGGTCCCGCGGGATTCGGAGCGCAATACCCAGCCCGGGCTCGTGTGCCGCGTCTGGGCAGGTCTGATCGCATGGCTCGCGCCGCGGGAAGCGGAGGCGGCGCAGGGGCCTCCGCCGCCGCCGACCCGGCCGATCGTGACGCCCGGCGCCGGCCTCGGCGAGGACGTCAGCGCGCGTGGCGACCGCCAGCGGGCCGCGACGTACGCCGTGGAAGTGCACAAGAAGCTCGCGATCGCGGGGGCGTGCTTCGCGTTCGCGCTGCTCGGCATCCCGCTGGCGCTGCGCTTCCCCCGCGGCGGCGCGGGCCTCGTCATCGGCACCAGCGTCACCGTGTTCGCGATCTACTACATCGGGCTCATCGCGGGCGAGGACCTGGGAGACCGGCTCATCGTCTCGCCGTTCCTCGCGATGTGGATCCCGAACCTGCTGTTCGTCCTGCTGGGACTCGCCGGGCTCTGGGTCATGCGCCGCGAGGGCGGCGGCGGGCGCAGCGGCGACTGGTCCGACGTGCGCGACACCCTGCTCGGCTGGCTCCGGCGGCGGCGCGCGTGAGCACCCTCGACCGCTACGTCCGCCGGCAATGGAGCCGGGTGTTCTTCATCGTGATGCTGGGATTCCCGATCCTGGTCATCGTCATCGACCTGGTGGACAACCTCAACCGCTATCTGAGCGGCGGCCTCTCCAAGGCCAGAGTCGCGCTCGCGTACGTGTACGGGATGCCCGAGACGATGTTCCTCGTGCTCCCCGCCGCGGTGCTGTTCGCCACGACGTTCACCGTAGGGCCGATGGGCCGGTACTCGGAGATCACCGCCGCCAAAGCGGGGGGCATCTCGTTCCTGCGGCTGATCCGGCCGCTGTTGATCCTGTCCGGCGCGGCGGTCGTGGCCGGCCTGCTCCTCGGCGAGGCCGCGCCCGGGGCCTCGAGCAAGAAGGCCGAGCTGCTGGGGCAGAAGCAGGTCCGCGCGCGCGACTATCGGCCCAACTTCGTATACCGCGCGGACGGCGGGTGGGTGTACGTGGTCGGCGGGCTGGAGGTGCGGCCGCGGGCGATGCGCGAGGTCGTCCTGGAGCGCGAGGGCGCGGGCGCCGACTATCCGACGATCGTGATCGCGGCGCAGCAGGCCCGGTATGTCGACTCGACCCGGCGCTGGACGCTGCTGCGTGGCCAGCTGCGCTACCTGCTCGGCGCGGGCGAAGAGCTGGCGTTCGCGTTCGACTCGCTCGTGCCGCGCCACCTGACCGAGCGCCCCGAGGACCTCTTGGCGGAGCCCAAGGCGCCCGACGAGATGCGCTACGCCGAGCTGGGGCGCTACATCGACGCGCTGGCGCGCAGCGGTTCGGACACCAAGAAGCTGGTGGTGGAGCGGGCGCTGAAGATCGCGATCCCGTTCACGTGCCTCGTCATCGCCCTGTTCGGCGCGCCGCTGGCGATGACCAATCCGCGCAGCGGAGCGGCGTGGGGCCTCGCGGTGAGCCTCGCGACGACGTTCATCTTCTTGCTACTGGTCCAGCTCTCGAAGGCGATCGGCGCGGGCGGGGTGCTGCCGCCGACGTTCGCCGCGTGGTTCCCGAACTTGCTGTTCGGGGCGCTCGCGGTGTGGCTGATGAGAAAGACGCCGACCTAGCCTCCGTTCAGAAGCTGTACTTCATCCCCACCTGCAGCCGCCAGCGCGCCGCGTCATTGTTGTGATACTTGATCGGCATGCTGTTGCTGTTGAGGGCGTAGATGCCGCGCTGGTTCACGGTGTCATAGCCGGTCCGCGACAGCAGGTTTTCGTTCTCGAAATTGCCGCCAGCCGCGACGTGCACCGTCTTCACGTCGCCCCAACCGTTACGAATCCCGATGTCGTCGAGGAGGCTGAAGGTATTGAACAGGTCGGCCGTCAGCTCGACGTTCTGACCTTGCACCGTGGTGAACGCCTTGGCGAGCCGCAGGTTGAGGAAATTCATCCAGGGGTTCTGGCACGAGTTCCGCGGCAGGATGCGGCCGCGGTTGCGCTCGAGGCACGGCTCGTTCTTGATGTAGGCGTCAAGCTTCGTCCAGTCCGCGGGGGTCTGGAGCGCGATGTCCGCGGCGTCGCGCGGCACATACACCAGGTCGTTGCTGCCGAGCCCTTCGCCGTTGGCGTCGTTCGACACCACGTACCCGTAGCGATAGCCGTTTTGGCCGGTGTACACGACGGACAGCGCGACGCCGAACTTGACGTCGAACGTGGCGCTCGCCGTGATTTTGTGCGGAATGTCGAACGTGGACGGCCGCAGGTTCCGGGCGGTGATCGGTCCATCGAGCGGGGTGAACTGATAGTTCGAGTTCGCGATGCTCGAGGTGAGCGAAATCAGATCGTAGGACCGCGCGTAGGTATAACCGACGTTGAACTGCACGCCGTTGCTGAACCGCTTCTGGAGCTGGCCGGTGAACGAGTAGGAGTAGTCGCCGCTGCGGTTGGTGTGCCGCAGCACGCTCCCGAAGTTCGCGTTCAAGCGGCTGGGTGTGGTGCTGGTGCTGGTGGTACTGATCGTCCCATACAGCGGTCGCCCTCCCTCGCCCGCGGAGGTCCCGACGATCCCCTGAAGGTTCACGTCGTACATATAGAACTGGTTCAGACCCTTCGTGAACAGGAAGTCGAACGTGCCCACCACCCCGCCCGGCAGCTGCCGGTCCATGCCGAACGCGGTCTTCAGGTTCTGCGGCAGTTTGAAGCCCTGATCGAAGTAGACGATGGACGGTCGCGCCGCCCCGAGGCCGACCGAGCCGGGGCCTTCAGCGCCGCACTTTCGGGGCTGGCTGTCGGGACTCACCCGGAAGCGGGGCACGGTGTCGGTGCTTCCGCCGGAGAACGCACCGTCGCACACCAGCGTCGCCTGCTCGAGTCCGGTGTTGCTGTAGGCGTTGGACACCCAGACGTAGGGCGGGCGGCCGCTGAAGATGCCCACGCCGCCGCGCACAATGGTGGACTGGTCACCCTTCACGTCGTAGTTGAATCCGACACGCGGCGACCACAGCGCGTTCCCCGTCGGGCTATTGCGGGTGTTCACCTTCAGGACCGAGATCTCCAAAGCGTTGTTGGCCGGCGGCTTGTTCATGAAGGGGACGTCGAGCCTGAGGCCCAGCGTGACGCTCAAGCCGGGGCGCGGAGACCACACGTCCTGGAAGTAGCCCCCCAGCTGTTGGACGTGGAAGTCCGCGTTGGGGCCGCCGCTGCGCAACGGCAGCGCGATCTCGTAGCGGAATGGCGTCCCGGCTTTGAGGGCCGTGGTGTCCCGGAAGCTCCAGACGCCGTAGGAGGCCGGGAAGAAGACGTTGAAGAAGTGGAAGAACTCGTTGTGGGTCCCGACGGTAATCAGATGACTGCCGGACGGGAACGTGAAGTTGTCCGTGAGCTCGTAAATGTCCTGATTGAGGAGGTTGCCCTGGGAGAATCGGTCCGCCCCCGCGGCGATGTTGACGGTCGGGACAGCGGTGGCCGCGACCGGCTGCCCGCGGTCCCCGCCAACGAAGATCAGGGGCGTGCGACTGGCGAGATCGCGGTGGTCGCGGATCCGCTGGTAGCCGATCAGCAGCTCGTTGGACGCGCCTCGCGCCAAGGTGCTCGCGAGCTTGCCGCGCAGCGTGTTCGTCGTCGTGGCAAACAAATACCCGCTGTTGGACAGCTGGTACCCGTCGCGGAAGCTCGTGGCGTTCGACGTGTTGTGGGTCAGGACGTCCTGCGAGGCGTCAACGTAATTGTAGGACACCTCGGCATGGTGGTTCGGGGAGATCTCGCCGTTCACCTTCGCGAAGATGTTCTTGTCCGGGTTGCGGATGTTGGGGGCCGTGAGGCCGCCCGCATCGAGGCCATACTGGGTCTTGAGAATCTGTTGCACGCGGGTCGCGGTCGTGTAGCGGATGCCGATGCCGACCGAATCTTTGCCCCCCGTCGTATCAGACCCGATCACGGCACCGGTGAACGGCGCCACCCGGTGCTGAACGTCGACCGATCCGAAGAACTGCAGCCGGTCTCGGAGAATGGGCCCACTGATCGAGCCGCCGTACTGGGTCTGCGTAAAGTCCGTTTGCAACGGAACCCCGGTCGCGACGGTACTCCGTTGTGGCACCGAGTCCCGCACGAACCCCTGGTTCTGGAGGAAGCCGAAGAGCGAGCCGTGGAACGTGTTGGAGCCGGACTTGGTCACGGCGTTGACGAGGCCGCCCGTGAAGCCGCCCTGCCGCACGTCGAACGGTGCGATCAGCACCTGGTATTCCTTGATCGCCTCGACCGAGATCGGATGCGCGTTCGCCTGGCCGCCCGGCGTGCCGCCCGCGGCGAGCCCGAACAGGTCGTTGTTCACTCCCCCGTCGATCTGAATGTTGTTGAACCGGTTGTTCTGTCCCCCAAGGGAGGTGCCCGGCACGCCGGCGGAGACCACCTGGGGAATCGTGCTCACGAAATCGGAAAAGTTGCGGCCCAAGGTAGGGAGACGACTGATCACGTCGCCGGTGACAGTTCCCGAGGCCCCGGTGCGCGACGGCGACAGCAGCGGGTTCTCATTGGCCGACACCGTGATTCCCGCTACTTCGACCGCCGTGCGCTTGAGCGAGAAGTCGCGCACGAAGCGCTGGCCCAAGGTGAGCGTGATCCCGGTCCCCTGCTCGGGCGCGAACCCCAGCGCCCGCACCTCCAGCGTGTAGGGGCCGCCGACCTGCGCGTTCTCGAAATAAAAACGTCCGTCCGCGCCCGAGCGCGTGGAGTAGCGCTGGCCGTTGGAGGTGTTGATGAGGTTGACGAGCGCCTGATCGACGGGAGCCTTGCTCTCGTCGGTCACACGACCGCTCACCGCCGCCGACGTGACGCCTTGCGCCGCGGCAGTTGCCGCGGGCTGCAGGGCGGCGAGGAACGCCGAAACCCCGACCCACAACGCATACCTCTTCATAGATCGTTCTCCGGAAGCAAAACAGAAGGGAAGACTAGGGCGCGGTAAATGTGCCCCGCGCCCGGAAAGGCGTCAAGGAACTCGAGGAGCGCGCAGGAACGCGTAGTACACGGGAATGCCGAGCAGGATGATGCCGAACGC
>QHVC01000190.1 GCA_003222205.1 Gemmatimonadota bacterium
TGCTACGAACAGTTCCGCGATGTCCGGTATCAGCTGCCCATCCCGATTCTTGGCCGGCCGGAACCGGTATCCCATCATCCGCTCGACCGTCTGCCGCCGGCAATCGAGGTTGCCGACGGGAGGAGTCATCTCCACTCGCGTCACGCGACCTTCCACGGACACCCAGAATCGAACACGGTACTGACCGTGCAGACAGTCGGGTGGTACGATGACTCCCCGCATGTCGGCGCGCTGAATGTAATCGCCTCCGCCTCCCGTTCCAGGGCCCACGTCGCTGCCGGTCCCCGGCCCCGTACCGGTGCCCGTGCCACCACCAGTGCCCGGTCCGTTGCCGGTGCCGCCGCTCTGGCCAGGCCCCTTTCCCACCGGCGTCGTGGGGCTCACCACAAGCGGCGGCGTCACCGCCTGGAGATCGAGGTGCACGGGATCGGGGACCGGGAGGTCGCTCACAGCGACGGCGGGCAAGGCGGGCACATCGACGGCCACGGTCGGCCCCGACGGCGGTGGCAGCGTGAACCACGTCACGGCCGGACGTCCACCCCCGCCGCCGCCGCCGCGCGGGCCGCTCCCGTGGCCGCCGCCGCCGAAGATGTCGGTCGTCTGCCACAGCACCACGAGCAGCACCAGCGCGTGCAGCGCGATCGCCACCGCCGTGCCGGTGCGCAGACGCTCGCGACCCAGCGGCAGCCTGGCGCCGGGCGGTGGGCGATGGCGTGGCGGGGCGAGAACGGGTACGGCCATGGGTGCAGTTTAATACCCCCAGTCACACCAAGGGGGCACGCGGTTACGTGCCCCCTTGATGCCTCCCGACGCTCCGCACCCGCTAGTGGCCGCCGGCCTGCGCTTCCGCCGGTGTGAAGCCGATGACCTGCACGCCCGCTCCGTGCGCGATGTCCATCGCCTGCACGACGTCCCCGTACTTGCGGGTGGGCGCGGCCTTGATAAACAGCAGCTTCACCGGCCGCGGGTCGTAGATCTCGTGCAGCTTCGCGTCGAGCTGAGGGAACGAGAGCGGCTGCTTGTTGAGCGCGTAGCCGCCGTCGGCGGTGAGCTCGAGCACGATCTGCGCGCTGCTCTGCGACTTGGACTTGGTCTGCTGCTCGGGCGGCACCTGGACCTCGAAGTCCCGCCGTCCCAGGGGCAGCGTGATCATGAAGATGATCAGCAGCACCAAGAGCACGTCGATCATCGGGGTGACGTTGATCTCGGAGGAGAGCCCACCCTCACCGCCGCCCGCGGCCATGGCCATGGGTTAGTGCCTCCCCGGCAGCTGCTGCCGCTGCTCGGCGATCGCCCCGATGACCCGGACGCCCGCCTTGCGCGCGATCTCGATCACGGCCTGCACGCGGGCGAACTCGATGCCCTGGTCGGCCTTGAGGAACATGATCTTGTCTTTGGTGCGCGCGGCGTAAATCGCGAGGAGGGTCGACTGCAGCTGGTCCGTCGGCACGAGGCGCGGGCCGGTGTACTTGCCCGTCGCCGGGTCCATCTGGTCGATGTAATACTGCCCCTTGTTGTCGATCCCCAGCCGGATCTCCCCCTGATCTTCCTCCGCCTTCTGGGCGTTTTCCGCACGCGGGATCTGGGCCTGGAAGCCGGAGGTGATGATCGGCGTCACGATCATGAAGATGATGAGCAGCACCAGCATCACGTCGATCATCGGCGTGACGTTGATGTCCGCCTTGACGGGGACCCGCCCGCTAGTGACTGACAGGGCCACTGGTCTGCGACGCCTTCTGCGTCTGGAATTCCTTGGTGAAGATCGACCGGCCGAATTCGCTGCCGACGCTCTTGATGAGGTAGTCGATCAGCTCCTTCGACGTGTAGGTCATTTCCACGGTGATGAAGTCGATCTTCGTGGTGAAGTAGTTGTAGAGCCACACCGCCGGGATCGCCACGAGCAGGCCGATGCCGGTCGTGACCAGCGCTTCCGCCACGCCGCCGGTGATCGCCTGCAGCGACTGGCCGCCGCCCGACGCCGCCATGCCCTGGAACGCGTTCACCACGCCGAACACGGTGCCGAGCAGGCCGACGAACGGCGCGGTCGCGCCGGTCGTCGCGAGGATCGAGAGGCCGCGCTTGAGCTCGGAGGTCAGGATCAACATCTGCCGCTCGACCGCGCGCTCGGCGGAGTTGATGTCGCCGGCGGTGATGGTCGCCCGGTCGCGCAGCAGCGGCTTCACCTCGTTCAGCGCCTCGCCGAGCACCCGCGCCACGTGACTCTTCTTGCTCTTCTCGGCCAGCTTGATCGCGGCGTCGAGCTGCTCTTCCTGCAGCGAGCGGGAGAACTCCGGCGCGAACTTGCGGGTCTCCTTCTGGGCCTTGCGCAGGTAGGTCCACTTCTGCACTGCGATCGTCCAGGAGATGAGCGACATCAGCACCATGACGATGACGATCATCCGGGCGAAAAAGTGCATCGAATTCCACAGATCCATCAAACTCATCGGGACTCGCTCCTCGCGGCGTGGAGGTTAACGGGTGCGCTGGATCTTGAAGTCGATCGGAATCGCGACCAGCACGCGCACGGCGCGGCCGTACACCCGGCCGGGCCGGAACAGCGACCGCAGGACCACGTTCTTGGCCGGCTGATCGAAGCCGGGGTTGGCGCTCTCGACCACGCGCGCCGAATTCGGCTCGACCCGGCCGGTCGTGTCGATGATCGCCTGCACCATCACGCGCCCCTCGATCCCCGCCTGCTGCAACAGCGGCGGGTACGCTGGGGGCGGGTGCGACAGCAGCTCCGGCTTCTCCTGCACCACGTCTACGGAGAGCACCTGGTCGGAGCCGGGCACGATCCCCGTGGCGACCCCGCCCTCGACGCCGACGCCCGAATAGTCGCGCGGGTCGAAATGCTCCTGCAGGTTCACCGGCGGGATATTGGTGGGAATGTCGGTCGGGGCCACGACCGTCTGGAAGCCTTTGAGCTGCATGTCGAGCTGTGGCGGCGGCGGTTGATCCGGCTTCTGCTCCTGCTGGTTCAGGAACACCATCTGCGTGTCCACCTTCGTGGACGTGTCGCTGGGCCCCGCGGTGAGCGTGGCGATCACCGCCCCGGTCACGATGACCGTGTGGAGCAAGAGCGAGATGACCCCGACGCCGAAGATCTTCTTCTTCTGGCTCTTCTGCTTGGACTCGATCAGGACGTCAAACACGCGATCCACCTCCCGAACACAGTGCTACGGAGATACTACTCAGGAGCGGTTGCCCGCCAGTAGAGGCAAGATTACAAAACGATTACAAGGG
>QHVC01000109.1 GCA_003222205.1 Gemmatimonadota bacterium
CGGATCACCTCGCGGAGATCGTCAATCTGCTCGGTGCGGGCGAGAAGCGACCGCAGCACCACGGGCCCCTCGGCTGTCGAGGGGCCCATGATGCTGCGTGAGGCTCAATTCACTGGTACCGGACTGTTGCGGGCAGGACCGGAACTACGCGGGATGGGGGATGCGTGATGCGGGATGGGTCGGTGCTGTACGCATCCCGCATCCCCCATCCCGCATCCCCTTGCTAGGTGCTCTTCCTGAGCCTAATGCTGCCGTTCACTGTCCCCAGATCCAGCTCGCGGCCGCCGTTGCCGACCGTGCCGCGCAGGTGCCGCGGGCCGAAGCGGCCGGTCACCGTGAGCGGGAATTCCGTCTCGATGTCGCCGTTGACGGTCTCGGCGCGGACTTCCGCGCTGAACGTCGCCGGCAGCTCGAGCGTGATGCCGCCGTTCACCGTGTGGAAGTCGACCCCGTCGGTCCAATCGGCCCGGCCCAACGACGCGTAGATCGAGCCATTCACCGTCACGGCCTCGGCAAACCCCTTCGTGCTCAGGCGGATGCCGCCGTTCACCGTATAAGCCTTCACGTTGCCGCCCAGTCCCTCGGCCTCGACGTCCCCGTTGACCGTGTTGGCGTAGAGCTCCAGGCCCGCCGGGAGGTGCACCGTGAAGTCCACGGAGACATCGTTGTTTTCCGTGTTCGAGCTCCAGTGCGGGCCGGGCTCGCAGCTGTTCTCGCGCCGGGCGCGCCGGCCGCTCGGGTACACCGCGCAGATCGTCACGCCGTCATCGGAAGGCACCACCTTGATCTCCACCTCGTCGGGGTCGCTGCGGCGCGCCTGTTTCACTGCCGTGACCTCGACGTCGGCCCCGGTCGCGGCGACGGCGTGGATGTCGCCGTTCACGCCCTTGATCTCGACCCGCTTGCCGGCGGCCAGCCGTCCGGTCCAGCGAAACTCCTGAGCCGCGGCGGGCGCTGCAGCCCCGAGGGCCAGGGCGACTAGCGCGAGGCTAGTACTGATCGTCGTTGTCGTCACGGTCGTGGTCCTTGTGTTTGGTGACGCCGCGGCACTCCGCGTTGCCGGGCTGTCGCAGCTTGATGTCCCCGTTGAACGATTCCAGCTCCACTTTGGCGCTCCCCGTGCCGAGGGTGATGGTGAAGCGGTGCTTGGGAGTCATGCCGGTGAGCTGCACCGGGAAGCACGATTCGAAGTCCCCGTTCAGGGTCGAGACCGTGACGCTGGCGTTGGTGCGGGCGGGGATCGTGACGGCGACGTCGCCGTCGTGGGTGGACAGCCGGTAGCGGCCGGCGTCCCGGAAGGTCCCCTCGAACGTGACGTCGCCGTTGACGGTGCTCACGTCCACGGCCGAGGACTCGATTCCTGTCAGCTCGATATCGCCGTTCACCGTTTCGGCGTTGATGTCGCCGTTGCACCCGTGCACCGTCACGCCCTCGTTGACCGAGCTGAGCTCGATACGGCCGCGGCAACCCTCGAGTGTCACCGCGCCTTGGACCGACTTGAGGGAGACGTAGCCGCTCCCGCCCGTCACGGTGATCTCGCCCTGCACCGTCTCGGCGGTGATCTCCGCCTCCACTCCCGTCACCTTGATGTCGGTGTAGGTGCCCGACAGCGCGAGCGCCATGCTCTTGGGCACGGTGATATCGTAGTCCACCGACTGCGTCATGCCGCGGCGGTTGGAGGCCTTCACCGTAACCACCTGCCCGTCGGCGGACACCGTGATGCGATCCCGGCTCGAGTGCTCGGCGTGCACCCGCACCTCGCTCCGGTCCCAGGCCCGCACCGCGATCTCCCCGCCGAAGTTGTCGATTTCCAGCCGGCTGCCCGGCCGGACGGCGACGGTCGTGTCGGTCTGCTGCAGGGCGGCCAGGGCCGCGAGGGCCAGGGTCGGGACGAACATCTCTGCTCCTCCTAAGTCCGCTGCGTGATGCCGCTCGCCTGGCGCAGTAGATCGAGCTTGCGCCGCATCGTTTCGGCGAGGTGATGATTGAGGTACAAGTTGCCGGGATCCTGCGCCAGCGCCCGGCTCGCCTGCGCGATTGCCGTATCGATCGTCGCGAGACTGCGCTCGAGCACCCGGACGGTCGTGCTGTCGAGGCGGCCGCTGCGCCGGCCCTCGTCCAGAGCCCCCTCCAGCTCGGTCACGGTGCGGTCGTAGTTCGGCTTCATCGCGCTCAGCCACACCGGCGGCGCCGCGGTCCCGGCGACGAAGACCGGGCCGGCGGGGCGGCGGCCGTGCAGCGCGAGCCACGCGCCGCCCGCGGAGAAGACGGCCAGCGCGATGCCCGCGGCAAGGAGCTGCGGCACGGTGAACGACAAGCGGCGGCGACGCGGCTCCAACGAGACCACCTGTCCCGCGCCGATGCGCTTCGCGATCGCGGGCCAGAGGTCGGCCCGGGGCGGCCGGTCTTCGAGGGCCTCCGCCCGGGCGACCACGCGCCGCAGCTCCGCCAGCGTCGCCGTGCACTCGGCGCAGCCGCTGAGGTGCGCGGCGAGCGCGTGGCGCTCGGCCGGCGCGAGGGTCTCATCCAGATACTCCGACAGACGGGCTGTCCAGTTGTCGCTCATCGTGCTGCTCCCTCCTTCTTTACTCAGTCCAGGTGCCTCCGCAACGCCATGCGCGCGTGGTGCAATTGCGACTTCGACGTGCCCACGACGATGCCGAGCATCGTGGCGATCTCTTCGTGCCGGTATCCCGCGACGTCGTGCAGCAGGAACACCTGCTTGGCGCCGTCCGGCAGGCGGCCGATCGCCTGCTCGAAGTCCATCGTCATCCCCGGCGTCTCCACGGGTCCCGTCAGGTCGTCGAGCGCCTCCGGGTCGCTGCTCTGTCGCCCCCGCTCCAGCGCCAGCGCCTTGCGGCGGCCGAGGATCACGTTCACCGCCAGCCGGTGCAGCCACGTCCCGAAGGCCGCCTCGCCGCGAAACGTCCCCAGCTTCTGCCAGGCGCGCACGAAGACGTCCTGCGTCAGGTCGTCCGCCTGATCCGCGTCCATCATGCGCCGGCACAGGCTGTGGACCCGGGCCAGGTGGGTTCGGTACAGCCGCTCGAACGCACGCGCGTCGCCGCTCGCCGCCAGGGCGACGTCCGCTGCTTCCGACTCGGCCGCCGCCGATGCTGGATCCTTGCGCAGTGTCGCCACCCCGGGGGTCATGCACCCATTTGGATAGGGACGAGGCTAAGAAGGTTGTAGGCCCTGCGCGTCGTCGCGCCATCACAATCTGCGGTCTAGATTGCAAGGCGCTATGAGCCCTTCGCTGCCCGCCGTCGTCGCCGTCAGTTTGGCCCTCGGGGTCCGGCACGCCTTCGAGCCGGACCACCTGGCCGCCGTGTCGACCCTCGCAACCCGGTCGGGACGGGCCCTGCAAGCCGCGTGGCTGGGGCTCGCCTGGGGGTTGGGGCACACCGCCAGTGTCGCGGTCGTGGCCCTGCTGCTGATCGCCGGCGGGCTGACGTTGCCGGCACGGCTGCGGCCCGCGGCGGACGTCGCCGTCGGCGTGTTACTGGTCGCGCTGGGAGCCTCAGTGCTATGGCGCTACGCGCGCGGCCGCTGGCACATCCACCGCCACGCGCACGAGGGTGCTCCGCACTTCCATCTCCACAGTCACGTGCACGGCGGCTCCCACGCGCACGCCCACGCGCGCTGGGACGCGCGGCGTTCGCTGGGATTCGGGTTGCTGCACGGCCTGGCGGGGAGCGGCGCGATCGTGGTGTTGCTCGTCGCCACGGTGCCGACGGCCGGGCTGAAGCTCGCCTATGTGGCGGCGTTCGGGATCGGCACCGTCATCGGCATGCTCGCCGTATCGCTCACGCTCGTAGGCGTCGTGCGCTACGCGTCGCGGCGGGGCGAGCGCTGGGCGACGGTACTGCACCTGGGCTCGGCGCTGGCCAGTGTCGCCGTCGGCGTATTACTCGTCGGCCGCACCGTCACCGCGCTGTAGCCCCTTCGTGAGTGCCATCGAGGACGTGCGGCGCCGGCTCGCGACGCGGCGGCCGGTGGAAGCGCCGCCGGAGCCGGGCGCCCAGCCGGCTGCCGTCGCCCTGATCCTCCACGAGGGGAAGGACGGTCTCGAGGCGCTGTTCATCAAGCGCGCCGTGCGCCCCGGCGACCCATGGTCGGGCCAGGTGGCGTTTCCCGGTGGCCGCCGCGACGCGGCCGACGCCGATTTGCTCGCCACCGCCATCCGCGAGACCCGTGAGGAAGTGGGCGTGGAGCTTCGCGACGCCACGCTGCTCGGTGCCCTCGACGATCTCCAGCCCCGCACTCCCACCTTGCCCCCCGTCGTCGTGCGCCCGTTCGTGTTTGCCGTGCCGGCGCGCCCCGAGTTGGCGACGAACGAAGAGGTGCAGCGCGCGTTCTGGGTCCCGTTGCGCCGGCTTGCCAATCCGGAGGTGCATCGCGAAGTCACCCTCACCCTGCGCGGCGAGCAGCGTACGTTTCCCGCCTATAACCTGGGGGATGACGTGATTTGGGGGATGACGGAGCGGATTTTGACGCCGTTTGTGGAGATGATTGGAGAGGCATAGTGGCGCTTATCTTAGCAATTCGAAATCCACAAGTTTTCTTGACAACAGTCGGATATTAGGATACCCTAAGCCAGCAGGTCACGGCTAGGTCAACCCATTTATCCACAAATCGTTGGGCCGTGACTGCTCCGTACGCCATTTCGCCCGGAGACTATGCATGCACGCGCTCGCGCACGAGGCCCCCCTCACCAGATCGGTCGAAGACTACCTCAAGGTCATCTACCACCTCTCCAGCCAGGGAGGGTTCGCCGCCACCAGCGATATCGCGGCGATGCTCGACCTCGCGCCGCCGTCGGTGAGCGGCATGGTGAAGCGGCTCTCGGAGGCCGGCCTGATCGAGCACGTGCCGTATCGCGGCGTGCAGCTCACTGCGCAGGGGCGCCGCGCGGCGCTGCGGATGATCCGCCGGCATCGCGTCCTCGAGACCTATCTGACGCAGCAGCTCGGCTACGACTGGGACGGCGTGCACGCCGAGGCGGAGCGCATGGAGCACGCCGTGTCCGACGACCTGATCGAGCGCATGGCGGGCGCCTTGGGCGACCCGCGTTACGATCCGCACGGCGAGCCGATTCCGACCGCGGCTCTTGAGATCGAAGAGGCCGAGCTGGTGCGGTTGTCGGAAGCGGCGGTGGGGCAGGCGTTGGAGCTACGGGAAGTGGCGACGCAGGACCCGGCGCGATTGCGCTACCTGGCCGAGCAGGGTCTCACGCCTGGAGCGCAGCTGGTCGTGACGGATCGGCAACCGTTCAACGGGCCGACGACGGTGCAGCTGCGTGGGTCCAGCGCGGCGCGCGTCGTGGGACAAGAGCTGGCGCGGCTGCTGCTGTGCCGGCCGGGTGGTGGTGATGGCGACGCGCGCGCCTGAGTTGCCCGGAGTCCCCGAGCCGGGGTGGCGCCGGCCGCGCCTGGCGCCGAGCCTCGCCGAGGTCTACCGCACCGTTCCCGTCGCGGAAGGGAGCTGGTGGCGCAAAGCCCTCGCGTTCGCGGGCCCCGGGTACCTGGTGGCCGTGGGGTACATGGACCCCGGCAACTGGGCGACGGACTTGGGCGGTGGGTCGCGCTTCGGGTACAGCCTGCTGAGCGTGATCCTGCTGTCCAACCTGATGGCGATTCTGCTCCAGGGACTGGCGGCGAAGTTGGGCATCGCGACGGGACGGGACCTCGCCCAGGCGTGCCGTGACCACTATTCGCGGCCGGTGTCGCTGTTCCTGTGGGTGTTGTGCGAGATCGCGATCGCGGCGTGCGATCTGGCGGAGGTGATCGGGTCGGCGATCGCGCTCAACCTGCTGTTCGGCATCCCCCTCCCCTATGGGATCGTGATCACCGCGCTCGACGTGCTGCTGGTGCTGTATCTCCAACACAAGGGGTTCCGGCTGCTGGAGGCGCTGGTGACGGCGCTGATCGCGACGATCGCCGGGTGCTTCCTGTTCGAGATCCTGATCTCGCGCCCCGAGGCCGGGGCGATCGCCGCGGGCTTCCTGCCGGACCCGACGATCCTCACCGACGGTGAGAAGCTGTACCTGGCGATCGGCATCCTCGGCGCGACGGTGATGCCGCACAACCTGTACTTGCACTCCTCGATCGTGCAGACGCGCCGCTACGAAGAGTCGGCGGCCGGCAAGCGCGAAGCGGTCAAGTACGCGTTCATCGACTCCACGATCGCGCTGACGTTCGCGCTGTTCATCAACGCGGCGATCCTCGTCGTGGCGGCGGCAACGTTCCACACCACCGGCCACAGCGGCGTCGCCGAAATCCAGGACGCCTACCGCCTGCTGACCCCATTGCTCGGCGTCACGGGAGCGAGCGCGGTGTTCGCGTTCGCGCTGCTCGCCTCCGGACAGAACTCGACGCTGACCGGGACGCTCGCGGGCCAGATCGTGATGGAGGGATTCCTCAACATCCGCATCCGCCCCTGGCTGCGGCGGCTGATCACCCGGCTCATCGCGATTGTGCCCGCGGTCCTGACGGCTATCTTTTTCGGCGAGAGCGGCACCGCCCAGCTCCTGATCTTGAGCCAGGTGATCCTCAGCCTGCAACTGTCCTTCGCCGTGTTCCCGCTGGTGCGCTTCACCTCCGACCGGGTGAAAATGGGCGAGTTCGTCAATCCGCGGTGGCTCGTCGCCCTCGCCTACGTCGTCGCGCTGCTCATCGCGGCGTTCAACGTCTGGCTATTGGTGCGGATCGTAGGAGGGTGGCTCTAGCCGATGTACCGCCGCATCCTCGTCCCGGTCGAGAACGGCCCCGCCGACGAGACGATCCTCACGCACGTGGCCCGCCTCGCCAAACTGTGCGGGGCGGAGGTGGTCGTGATCCACGTGGCCGACGGCTGGGTGGCCCGCAACATCGAGCAGCTCAACCTGCGCGAGTCGGAGGAGATGAAAGAGGACCGGGCCTACCTGGAGCGCGTGGTGGCCGGGCTGCGTGGCGGCGGCGTGAAGGCAGAGGCCGTGCTCGCGGCGGGAGACCCAGCGAAGGAGATCGGGGCGGCCGCCGAGCGCGAGGGCTGCGATTTGATCGCGTTGGCCACGCACGGCCACCGTTTGCTGGGCGATGTCGTTAGAGGCAGCACCGCGACAGCGTTGCGACACCTGACCAAGATCCCGGTGCTGATGGTCCGGGCGGAAAAACTCTGACCTCGTCAAGTTGGACGTCGTCCAGCTGGACGTCGTTACGTAGTCCGCGCCTGCTCCAGCGTCCGCAGGATGGCTGACAGTCGCCGGTCCCGCGCCTCCCGCAGCATCGGCACCTTCCCCCCGTACGCCTTCTCGATCGCCTGCATCAAGGCCCGCAGCTGCTCGGGCTCGAGCTTGTCCCAGCCCGCGAGGTTGGTCCACCACGACTCGAACGTCCGCAGCAGCCGCTGCAGGAACTGCACGACGCCGCCCTCGCCCGCGGCGAGGTGGTAGGTGAGGTGGGGTCCGGCGGCGGCCCATCCCAGCGCCGGGCCGAGCGAGACGGCGCGATCGAGGTCGCTCACATCGATGGCGCCGGTCAGGACCAGGTCGATGCACTCGCGCCAGACGGCGGCGGCGATGCGACCGACGACGTAGCCGGGCACCGGCTTCTTGAGCTGGATCGGCATGCGGCCCAGCGCGCGCAGGTAGTCGTGCGCGCGAGTGATCGCCTGTGGCGACGTGCGCTCGCCCGGCACGATCTCCACGAGTGGGATCAGCTCGGGCGGGTTGAGCGGGTGGGTCACGAGACAGCGGCCCTGGTGGCGGCAGCGCGCGAACACGTCGGTGGGCGGGATACCGCTGGAGGTGCTGGAGAGCAGGGCCTCGGGCGCCAGCACTTCGTCGATCGCCTCGGTCACCTTCTGCTTGGCGATCAAGTCTTCGGTGACCGCCTCGATCACCCAATCGGCGTCGCGGACCGCGTGCAGCAGGCTGCGCCCCGGCTGGAACTCGAGCAGCCCGCGCTCGACGATGCCGGGCGTCGCGCGCTCCAGCGCGACGAGCGCGCGGGCGCGGCGGGGCACCTCCTGGAAGGCGCGCTCGGCCGCCCGGGCGTTGGTGTCGAACACGGTGACCGGCCAGCCGGCGGAGGCGCACAGCGCCGCGAAGCCGCAGCCGATCTCCCCCGCGCCGACGACGGCGACCTTGCGCGGCAGCGCCGACGTCACGAGTGCGCCTCGGCGCCGGCGAGCGACGGTAGCACCCGCTCGAACAGGAGCTGGCGCACGAGATCGGGCCGCACCTGCTCAGCGACCGCGATCTCGGGGCCCGCCTTGTCCCCGCGGGTCCGTCCGCGGTCGTCACCGTCGTCGAGGATCACGGCGACGCGGGACGGCCGCAGCGCCATCACCTCGGGGCGCACCAGCGCCGCGATCGGCAGGATGTCGTTCACGACGCAGCCGTCGAGGCGCTCGCGACGGCGGTGGAACTCGACGTAGAACCGCAGCGCGTCGTGGAGCCAGCGCCCGGTGTCGTCGGACGACTGGCCGAGGCGCGCCACTTCCTCCGACGTCACCACGATCTGACGCGTCACGTCGAGCGGCACCAGCTCGGTCCCCAGGCCGGCTCGCACCACGATGTCGAGCGCTTCGGGATCGCACCACGCGTTGAATTCGGAGTGGGGCGTGGTGTTGCCCTTGACGCGGAAGCAGCCCGCCATCGCGACGTGACGCGCCACCTTCGCGCGCACCAGCTCGCGCTCGCGGCGCAGCACCAGGGCGAGGCTCGTGGCCGGCCCCAGCGTCACCAGCGTCACGGGCTCGGTCTGGGCGGCGAGCAGCTGCTCCAGCGTCTTGGCGAAGTCGAGCACGCTCCCCGCGCGCGGCACCGCGGCGTAGCCGAGCCCCGAGTCGCCGTGGGTGTCGCGCGCGGTGACGAGCGGGCGCTTGAGCGGCCGCCGGGCGCCGACGGCGAGCGGCCGGCGCTGTCCCGCGCGCCGGAGGATCTCCACGGCGTTGCGCCACGCGTGCTCGATGACCGTGTTGCCGTAAGAGATCGAAATCCCCCGCACGTCCAGCTCCGGCGACTTGAGCGCCAGAAGCAGGGCGAGACAGTCGTCGATGCCGGGGTCGGTATCGATGATGACGGGATGGGGGATGGGGGATGAGGGATGGGGGGACGCGGTCACGGCTAAAACGCTACGGGGCGGCTATCTCCTTTGCAATGGTGGCGCGCAGCTCGGCGAACTCGCGCGGGCCGCCGAAGCCGAAGATGCGCTCGACGACGCGGCCGCGGCGGTCGAGCAGCACCGAATAGGGGAGGCCGCGGTAGCGGTACGCCGCCCGCATGCGCCCGCCGCCCACGAGGATCGGGAACGGCGGCCGGAACTCCCGCACGAAGCCCCGCATGCGCGCCTGGTCCACGTCGTCGGAGATCGCGGCGATCGCGAAATCCTTGCGATCGAACTCGCGATACAGCGCGGCCATGTGCGGGAACTCCTCCCGGCACGGGTCGCACCACGAGGCCCAGAAGTTGACGAGCGTCACGGTGCCGGCGAACCGCGCCAGCGTGACGGTGTCACCCGCGAGGTCGGGCAGCGCGAACGGCGGGCCGAACGGCTCGCGCGCCGGCGCGGCGAGACGCGCGAGCAGCGTGTCCACCGCGGCGATGCGGAGTGCGCCGCTCCGGTCCACCGCGACCGCGGTGGGAACCGAACCCAGCTGCCGCGTCGCGAGGATCGAGCCGCTGGCGGTATCGAGGACGTCGAGGCGTAGCGCGGTGGCGGCGGAATCGGCGGAGCCCAGCGCGTACAGGCGGCCGTCGGGGCCGACCGCCAGGGCGATGTTCACGAGGGCGCTCTTGACGCGGATCTCGCGGCCGCGCGGCGGCAGGAACTCGGGATCCGGCTCGGCGCGGAACAGCCCCCGCCTCGCCGTCCAGCGCAGGTCGCCGCCGGGGCCGTACTTGCGGATCTCGTCCCTGACGAGAGGGGCGAAGTAGATCGCGCCGTCGGCGGCGACGGCCACCGCTCCGGCGTTGGCGAGCTGCGCGAGAAACGGTGTCGCCGGCACGTGAATGGTGGCGAGCCCGGCGACCGGCCGGCCCAGCGTGTCGAGGAGGTCGAGCAGCGGGGCGGTGTCGGACTCGGCGCGGAACTGCGGGATGTAGTAGGGCGATCGGGCGGCGACGATCGTTCCCGCCGGGCTGGCGGCGTAGATCGCGGCCGCGAACGGGCTCTGCCATTCGCGCACCAGCCGGCCCGCGGTGTCGAGGACCAGCCCCGCGCCGGTGCGCTCGGTGACGAGCAGCCGGTCGCCCTCTCTCAGGGGGGCGACGGCCATGGGGCTGGTGAGGTCGGGTCCGGCGATCGTGCGCACGGGCGCGAGCGCGCCATCGAAGGCGATGAGCCGGCTCCTGTCGGGATCGGGCGCCCAGGACAGGCGGCCGACGCGCGCGGCCGGGAAGCGGCCCAGGAACAGCAGCGTAAAACCACCGGGCGCCGCCCTGCACCCCGCGATCAACAGGAGCAGCAGGACGGCGCCCGGCGCGCGACGCATCTCAGGTCGCGGCGGTGATCGTCTTGATCTCGATCGTGTGCAGCCCGTGGTTCTCCCGATGCGTCCCCGTGACCTTCACTCTCCCTTCGGCGAAGGGCAGCAGCCGCGGATTCTGCGCCTGCCCGGGCGTGCCGCTGACGGGCAAGTAAATCGTCCCGTCGCTCGAGAGGATCGCGAGCGCTTCGCCCGCCTTGCCGCACGCCTCGGCGCACGCCCTGTGCGACGGGCCGGCCGCGCCCATGACGGTGTTGCAATACGTGTCGATCACCTGACCCGTGATGGTGACCGTGTCGCCGGCCGGACGCTGCATCGCCTGCGCGGACAGCGGCAGGGCGAAGAGCGCCAGCGCGGCGGTCGAGGCGAGAATGCGCTTCATCATATCTGCTCCTGTGGTGTGGGTGTCGTCCTACTTACGCCGGGAGCGCGGGTTCCGGATTGGACTATATTGGGCGCGATGGACGAAACCTACCGCCAGCTGATCGACACGTTCGGCAAAGGCTGGGAGCGTTCGGACGTGGACCAGATTTGCTCCGTGTTCGCCCCCGACGCCGTGTTCGTGGAAACGCCGTTTAGCCGCAAAGAAACCGGCATCGGGGCGATCCGCGACTACTGGAAAGACCTGCCGCTGACCCAGGCCGAGGTGTCGTTCCGCTCCGGCGAAGTGTTCGAGGCGGGGCCGTGGTTCGCCACCGAGTTCCGCTGCACCTTCCGCCGCCGCCGCACCGGGGAGTGGGTGGACGCACGCGGCGCGGTGTTCTGCGAGACGCGCGACGGCAAGATCTCGGAAATGCGCATGTACTGGCATCGATACGCAGGAGGGAGAGAAGAACCGAAACCCTAGGAGTTCCGTCTCACGTAGTCCAGCGCCCACTCCAACTGCTCCGAGCTCCGCAGTCCACACTGCATCGCCAGCTCCACCGCCGCGGTTTCGTTCATGCCGCGGTCGAGCATCAGGTAGGGAACGAGCGTCGCGCCCACGCGGTTGCCGCTGTTGCAGTAGAACAGCAGCGCCTTCTTGCCCACCGCGCCCTGCACCGCGGCGCGCACGGCGGCCAGCGTCGCGTCGGTGCGTGTCGCCGCGCTCACGGGGATGCGGGCGTATTCGAGCCCCGCGGCGGTGACGTCGTCGGGCGTGCGGAACGGCTGCGGCTCCATGGGATCGCGGATGTCGAGCACGGCCTGCCCGCCGGCGCGCTTGAACGCCTGGAGCTGCGCGAGCGAGGGCTGGCCCCCGGTCACGAGCCCCGGCAGCGGCTCGGCGGCGTTGACCACGCCCTGAATGGCGTCGAGCAGTTGGCTCATGCGACCGAGTCCCGGTTAGGTTTGGGGCCTCAAATCATGGCCAGCGGGGAGAGAATGAGCAACGGTCTCTTGTCGGACGGTCGGACAGTCGGACGGTCGGTCGGTTATGCGTTGGCTGTCTTGTTGTCGGTCTGTCCGACGGTCCGACTGTCCGGCCAGGGGCAGGTGCAGGGCAGGGTGGGAGTCTCCGGCTACCTGCAGCCGCGCTTCCAGGCCCTCGGCGACTCCGCTTCCTTCTTCCTCCGGCGCGCCCGCTTCGCGGTCGAAGGGCAGGTCACACCGTGGGCGACGTTCCGCGCCCAGGTCGAGATGCGGACCATCGGCGCGCCGGCGACGCCCCCCACTTCTCCGCTCACGCTCTCGGCGACCGACCTGTGGATCCGGCTGAGTCACGAGCGGTGGGGCGGCACGGTAGGCCAGTTCCGCGTGCCGTTCTCGCTGGAATCGCTGCTCAGCTCGACGACGCTGGAGACGACCGAGCGCTCGCGCATCGTCAACGCGGCCCGGCGCGACATCGGCGTCCAGGCGGACTGGCACATCCCCGAGCTGACCCTGCAGGCCGCCGTGGTCAACGGCGAAGGGCCGAACCGCGCGACCAACCCGGACAACCGCATGGCCTATCTCGCCCGCGCCGTGGCCACACCCGTCCATGGTCTGGACGTGGGGGGCGCCTTCGCCGGCTACAGCGACAGCACGATCAGCAACGCGCAGGCGATGTATCGCGCGGGGCGGTGGACGGCGCGGGCCGAATACATCCGCGCGCACCACAAGACGGCGGGCCTACATACCAGAGGTTGGTACGTGCTGGCGGCGTACAACGTCGTTCCGCAGCAAGTCCAGGCCGTCGGTCGCGTCGAGCAGTACGACCCGAGCGACCAGGTGGCGACGGATCGCTCGACGGGCTACCTCGTCGGACTCCAGTACTTCTTACGCGGCGACAATTTCAAGGTGATCGCCGACTACGAGATCTTCCGGGAGCAGGCGATGCCGGTGAAGAACAACCGCGGCGTGGTGCAGATGCAAGTGAGATTCTAATGGGCGGACGGTCGGACTGTCGGACGGTCGGACTGTTAGTCGCTCTGCTTGGCGTTTTTCCGTCAGACCGTCCGACTGTCCGACAGTCCGACGTCGTTCTCTTAGCGACCACCACGTCCACCCGCGACGCGGGACTCCTCGACTCCCTGCTGCCCGTGTTCGAGCGCAAGACCGGCTACCGAGTGAAGGTGATCGCCGTCGGCAGCGGGCAGGCGCTGGCGATGGGACGGCGCGGGGACGCGGACGTCGTGCTGGCGCACGCGCCGGAGGCTGAGCGGCCGCTCGCCGACAGCGGCTACGTGCTCGACCGGCGCCTCGTGATGCACAACGATTTTCTGTTCGTGGGCCCGGCGGAGGACCCGGCGGGGCTGCGTGGCCTGTCCGACGCTGTGGCGGCGATGCGGCGGCTCGCTGAGCGGCACGGGCCCTTCATCTCGCGCGGCGACCAGTCGGGGACTCACGCGCGGGAGCAGGCCCTCTGGCGAGGGGCCGGCCTCACCCCGCCGGGGTCGAGCCCCCCTTCTTGGTACATGGAGTCGGGGCAGGGAATGGCGGCGACGCTGCAGATGGCTGACCAGAAGCGGGCCTACACGCTCACCGACCGGGCGACCTATCTGGCGTGGCGGGACAAGCTGCAGCTGGTCCCGATGGTCGAGGGCGATTCCCTGCTTTTTAACGTTTACCACGTCATGGCGGTCAACCCAAGGAACGCCCCACGGGTCAATACCGCGGGTGGCCGGGCTTTGGCCGACTTCTTCGTGTCCCCGGAAGCCCAGGCTCTGATCGGTGCGTTCGGCCGATCGCGGTTCGGGCAGAGTCTGTTCGTGCCCGACGCCGGCAAGCCGGACCGCTGGTGATCTTTCCGGAGTTGTACGGGGTTACAATAATAGAAGGCGTAAGGTAGAAGGCGTAAGAGTAAAGACGTAAGGCAGAATCGTTGAGTAGATTGGAGCGCCCTATGCTGATCCCACTCGTTGTTGCTCTCTCCCTGGCCGCGCCCTCGACAATTCGCGCGGATGACCCTCCGGTCCAGGTGTGGATCGATCCCGACCACGCGCTCGTGCGCGGCGACCGCGTGCGGGTGCACGTGCGCACCGCCGAGGATGCATACGTGGTGGTGCTGCGCGTGGACGCCGAGGGGCGGGTGCGGGCGCTGTTCCCGCTGGATCCCGGGGACGATGACTTCATGCGCGGCGGCCAGCGGCGGGAGGTGGTGGGCCGCAGCGACCGCCAGGCGTTCTTCATCGATGAGCGCGAGGGTGGCGGGACGGTGCTGGCGGCGGCCGCGAAGTCGCCGTTCAAGTTCGACGAGTTCGTGCGCGGGGATCATTGGGACTACCGCGTGCTCGCCTCCGACCAGGCGCGCGACGATCCTGAAGCGGCGCTGCTCGACATCGTGCGCCGCATGGCCGGTGACCAGCACTTCGACTACGATGTCGCGACGTACACCGTGATGGACGTGGCAATGCGCCCCTACGGCTACCGGCCCTACGGGTTCGGGTACGGCGGGTACGGATATGGCGGTTATGGGTTCAGTCTCGGGTTCGGGCCTTCCTTCTACTATTGCGACCCGTTCTTCGATTCTTTCTGCGACCCGTTCTTCTACCGCTCGGGGTACGACCCGTTCTATTACGGCGGGCTCGGCTACGGGTATTGTTGGTGGTGCGTGCCGCGCGTGTTCGTCTACTCGCCCAGATTCTACGGGTCGTCTTCTCACCCGGGCTTCCTGGCGCGGTTCCGGCAGACGCGGCCTAGCTCCCCGCCGTTCGTGCTGCCGAGCAACCCGGTGACGCGACGGGATCCCTCACCCCCGGCAGTGGTGACGCGCCCGCCGGTCGTCGAGGCACCGCGGGACGTGAGGCCCGCGGACCGGCCGCCGGAGCGGCGCGCGCCCCGGGGCGCGGACGCGAGACCCGCCGACCGGCCGCCGGAGCGCCGGGCGCCCCCGGATCGAGCCGCGCCGCGGAGTGAGGGGCGGTCGAACGGTGGCCAGGCGCGGCCGCGCAGCGACGGTCGGAGCCACATGGACTTCTTCCCGCAGCACTCGTTCGGTGCACCGTCGTCGTTCTCCAGGCCGAGCTTTGGGGGCGGGAGCAGGAGCGGGGGCTGGGGCGGCTCCATGCGCTCGATGACGCGGAGTGGAGGAGGGGGCAGTCGCAGTGGTGGCGGCGGAGGTGGCCGACATCGTTGATTCCCAGGCTGAAGCCTGGGCTTGCTTTGCTTCAGCGTAGCGATGGCCGAGCCCACTCTTCAGAGTGGGAACCAGACGAAGACCTGAGTCTGGCGTAACCCGGATTTCCACGCGACCGTTTGGGCTCATGCCGGAGCTCAAACGGTCGCTCGGCTTTTGGGACGGGCTCGCCATGGTGGTCGGCATCATGGTGGGGACGGGGATCTTCCGCACCCCGGGGCTCGTCGCCCAGCGGCTCGGCCGACCGGCCCTCACCTTCGTCGCCTGGGCTGCCGGCGGCGCCATCGCCTTCCTCGGCGCGCTGATCTTCGCTGAGCTCGCCACCCGTCACCCCAACGCCGGCGGCAAGTACGTGTATGCGCGCGAGGCGTTCGGGAAAAGAGCCGGGTTCGTGGTGGGGTGGATCGAGGGGCTCGTCTACGCGGTGGCGACCGCGGCGATCGGCGTCGTGGCGGGGGAATACGCGGGCAGGCTCGTCGGCGTGGGCGACACGCGCTGGCTCGCCGCCGCGATCGTACTCCTGTTCACCGCGATCAATCTCCTCGGCGTCGCCTCCGGCCGTTGGGTGCAGAACCTGTCGACCGCTGCGAAGGTGGCGGCGCTCGCCGGCGTGGTGATCGTCGCGCTGGCTAAGGGCGACGGCAGCGGCTGGCACAGCGCGCTCTCCACCGCGCCCGCCGGAAGCGCCGTGTGGGGAGCGCTCGCCGTCGCGTTTCAGTCCGTCATCTGGACCTACTACGGCTACCTCGACGCGGGGAAGATCGCGGAAGAGGTGGTCGACCCCGGCCGCACGCTGCCGAGAGTGTTTCTGGGCGGGATCGGCGTGGCGGCGGCCCTGTACCTGCTGCTCAACGCGGCGTTCTTCCAGACGCTGCCGATCGAGCGCATCGCGGCGTCGAACCTGGTCCCCGGCGACGTCGTCTCGGCCCTGTTCGGCGCGGGCGGTGGGACGCTGGTCGCGGGGCTGGCGCTGCTCGTGGTGCTGGCGTCGCTCAACGGCAACGTATTCGTGACGCCGCGCGTGATCTTCGGGCTGGCGCGCGAAGGGCTGGGGCCCGCGGCGCTGGCGCGGGTCAACACCGGCGGCACGCCGTGGGCGGCGATGCTGCTCATCGGCGCCGTCAGCACGGCCCTCGCCGTGACGGGGACGTTCGAGCGGCTGCTCGGCCTCGCCATCGCGCTGGTCCTCGTCATCGATGGCTGGACCGTGCTGGCGCTGCTGCGGCTGCGGGCGCGGACGCCGCTCGCCCCGTTCCGGGTGCCGCTGTATCCCCTGGTGCCGGCGGTGTTCCTGCTGGTGTACGCCGCGTTGTTCGTGGGGATGGCGGTCGCCGACTGGAGGCCGGCGGGAGTGGCGCTGGGGGTGGTGGCGGTGGCCTACGGACTGGGACGGACCGGGGCGGACGGAGGCGGACGGAGGCGGACGGAGGAGGCATGATGCGGCGACAACTTGGAGTGGCTCTGCTGCTGGTGCTGGCCGGGTGCAATCCGGGCCGCACGACGGCGGCGTTCTTTTATGCGCAGGGACGCGCGCAGCTCGAGGCCGGCGAGTACGAGGCTGCGGTGCGGTCGTTCACCCGGGCGCTCTCGCTCAACCCGGTGCTCGCCGTCGCCTTCAACGACCGCGGGCTGGCCCACTACCATCTGGGACAGTACCAGAACGCGCTCGCGGACCTGGATTCGGCGCTCCACATCAATCATCAGCTCGAGGCGTCCTACAACAACCGCGGGTTGGTCCGCGACGCGCTGGGCGATTACCGGAACGCGGTCGCCGACTACGATCAGGCGTTACTGCTGCAAGCCGAAGATCCGCTGGCCCTCAACAACCGCGGGCTCGCCAAGTACCACCTGCACGACGACGAGAGCGCGCTCGCGGATTTCAACCGCGCCCTGCAGGTGCGTCCCGGCTTCGTCCTCGCCCGTAACAACCGCGGGCTCGTGCACCTGCGGCAGGGGCAGCCGGACGAGGCGCTCGCGGACTTTCTCGCCGCGATGCGCGGCGACCCGACGCTGCGCGAGGCGCACGTGAACCTCGTGCTCGTCTACGACCAGCGCGGGGAATACGACAGCGCCCTGGCGCACGGGCGCTGGGCCCAGCGCCTGGGGAGGCCTTCCGCCATCGGGTTCAACAACCTGGGGATGGCCTTCTTTCATCTGCGGCAATACGACTCCGCGCTCGCGTATTTCGACTCGTCCTTGGCCCGCGACCCCGACCTGGTGCTGGCCCTCAGCAACCGCGGCATCGTGAATCAGCAGATGGGCAGAACCGCGGCGGCGCGGCACGACCTGCAGGCGGTCGTGCAGATGGGGACGGACCCAGGGCTGTCCGCGGACGCGCGGCGGCGGCTGGCGAGGCTGCGGCCCTAGGGCCCCCGGGGCATGGCCCCGGGGTTAGCCTACCCAGGCGAGTCTGGTTGCCTGCGTCAGGTTTCCTCGAGCCCCTCAATGCGGTGCCGCTCTTGCGGGCTGGGCCGCACGTTCGCGGGACGGTACATGACGACCCGGGCCCGCTCCAGGGTGATCAGCCCGCCGCCGATCATCTGATCGAGGTCCGGCAGGATGGACTGAATCGCCTCCTCCGTCTCCACGACTTCGATGATGAGCGGCAGGTCGAGCGACAGCCGCAGCACTTTTTCGGTGTGCACCTTGCTGCTGGCGCCGAACCCCGCCACGCCGCGCAGCACCGTTGCCCCGGCGAGGCCCGCCGCAGAAGCCGATCGTGAGCCCCGCGCGCACCTCGGGCGATATGACCGCCGAGCCGGTCGCGAAGCGGACGACGAAGCCGAGCACCAAAGAGCCCGCGAGGTTGATCGCCAGCGTGCCGATGGGGAACCCGGTACCGGCGCGCTCCTGGATCCAACCTTGGAGGGCGTAGCGACCCAGGGTACCGGCGATGCCACCGAGCAGGACGTAAGCGAGCATCGACATAAAAAGACTCCTCCCGGGGTGGTTCGGGTAGGAGTCATCAGCCCTCGCGAGCGGGGCGGTTCGAGGCGAACTCCATCGCCTGAAGGCTAAGATAACGCCCGGCCGCGCTCTCCGTTGCCGTCGGCCGCTCCAGCGGTATCTTTGATTCTCCCTCCTGCGGAGATGGCCCACCCCTGAACCGCTGAGGTCACCGATGCACACCAAGCTCGCTCCTCTCGTCGCGCTGTTCGTGGTCCTGGCCCTGCGGCCGGTCTTCGCGCAAGGCGGCCGATCCCAACTGACGGCCGCCGACGCCCGCGCCTGCGGCCAGGCGTTCCGTGATACCATGGTGGCGGCGTACGGCCGCATCGATGATCCTGATTGGAACCGATTCATCGGCCTGGTCGTCGAGCGGCTGCGGCGCGCGACGGCGTTTCCCGGCCTGGAGATCGACGCCACGATCATCGACGACACGACCGTCAACGCGTCGTCGCTTCCCGGCGGCTTCGTGCTGGTGAACGTGGGGCTGCTCCGGTACGCCGCCGACCTCGCCAAGGTCGATGCGCCGAACGACTCGGCAGTGCAGTCCCGGCGCACGGGCGCCTACGTGGCCGCGGTGCTCGGGCACGAGCTGGCGCACGTGACACTCGGCCACGTGATCGAGGGGATGGGACGGGACTGCCAACCGATGTCGCGGTCTCCCCGGGGCGCGGCGGCGCGGGATACCGGCGCCGCGCCGCGTCCGGGATTCGATCGCGAGCTGCGGATCAGCCGCAGCGTGATCGAGGAAGCCCGGTACTCCCAGCAGCGGGAGCTGGACGCCGACCGCGTGGGGGCGTTGTACCTGCTGCGCGCGGGCTGGGAGATCCAAGCGGCGATGGACTTCTGGCGGGCGTCCGATTCGACGGGCCGCGACGGCGGATCGACCTATCACCTGCTCATGAGCTCCTACCTGAGCACCCATCCGCGGGCGGCGACGCGCGAAGCCTACCTGGAGCGCTTCCGCGGCGGGCTCAAGCTGGACCAGAGCCGGTTCGACGACGCGCTCACGCTGATCTTCAGCAACACCGACCTGGATGCGGCGATCGCCCTGCTCGACACGGTGCTCACGGACTTCCCCGACTTGATCGAGGCGCGACACGCGCACGCCGAGGCCTACCACCAGAAGTGGCTGAACACGGTGCCGATTCAACGTCAGCAGGTCCAAGGGTCGCTCCTGACCTACATCGCCCGTTTTCTGCCCGGCATCCGCGGCGCCCCGGGCGACACGGCGCTGCTGCGGCAGGCCGAGCACGAGTACGAAGCGGTGCTGGCGATCGAGGTCCTGCCGTTCACGATGTCGAATCTGGCGGTCCTCGAGGCGTACGAAGGCCGGTTCCCGGCGGCCCTGGACCACGCCCAGCGTGCGGCGCAGGACAGTCAGGGCGGCAGCGGCGTGTTGAACAACCTCGGCGTCGTCCAGTTCCTCAGCGGGGATTACGCCGCGGCGCAGGCCACGTTCGGGCGGCTCGTGGCCGCCGGCGGCGAGGACGTCCTTGCCAAGTACGTCTTCAATTACGGGCGCGCCCTCGCGGCGACGCGGGATCCGCGCGCGGACGAGGTGCTGCAGCAGTACCTGGCGTTAGACCAGCGGTCCGATTGGAGTCGAGAGGCCTTCGTGCTGTTGGGTCGGTCCGGCATGACGCCAGCGCACAGCACTCCGTCGCCGACGGTCGTCGGGCTCAACCTTCGCGGCAACTACAACGCAATCGTGGCGGCGCTGGGGCGGCCGGTGGGTGTGCGGCAGACGCCAAATGGAGCCGTGTTTCACTACGAGACCCCGGCGGTCGTGGTGATCTACGACCGGCAGCGGGGCGTGACGGGGATCATGTTGGGGGAGCGGGAGGCGGGGGCGATCGAGGGGGTGCGGGTCGGCGATGCGGTGGGCGGCGCGCAGTCGCGCTGGGGCAAGCCTACCGAGACGACGGCGGAGGGGACGCTCTATTTCTACCGCGGGGGTTGGTACATCGTGGTGCGGCCCGACGGTAATCTGATCGGATGGATCGGGATCGAGGCGGGGGGGTGAGCCCGGATACCTTGTGCCCTGGCGCCGGCGCAGATTCACTTAACACCTGTCCCGCATGAGCGCGCGCCGCTTCGTCTTTCTCTTCGTACTGGGGCTGAGCGCCAGCCCCCCCGCCGCTGCGCAGAAAACGGGGGAGCGCGGCCTGAGCCAGCAGGCCGCCGAGCCGGGTTTCACCGGCACCCGGCGTGTGGTGATCATCGGCATCTCCCGCTACCTCAACCTCGAGGGGAAAAAACAACTGCACTACGCGGCCGCGGACGCCCAGATGATGTACGAGTTCTTCCGTTCCCGGGCCGGTCGCTCCGTCGATACGCAGAACATCCGCCTGCTCGTGGACACCGGTGCGAGAGCGGGGCATATGACCGAAGCGCTGCGGTGGCTGCGCGAGCACTCGCAGCCGGGGGACGAGGCCATCATTTACTTCGCCGGCCACGGCGCTGCCGAAATGTGGACCGGCGCTGAGGGTGGCTATCTCCTGGCGACCAACGCCGATTCCAGCAGCTACGCGGACGGCGGGGTCGTGCGGGTGAGCGAGCTGCAGGACGCCGCCGCGACGATGGCTACGAATCGCGTCCGCGTGTTGCTGATCACTGACGCCTGCCGGGCGGGCAAGCTGGTCGGGACTCCGGAAGCCGAGCGGATTGTCGTCGGCGACCCCGACGGCGCTCGGCGCACGGTTGATGCCCTGTCGCATCCCTGGGGGGATGTCGCCAAGCTGGTCTCCAGCCAGCCGTCGCAATCCTCCTGGGAAGGCGCGCAGTGGGGTGGAGGGCACGGGGTCTTCACGTACTTCCTGGTGAAAGGCCTCCAGGGAATGGCCGACACGGACCCCAAGGATGGGGTCGTGACGCTGGGGGAGTTGGAGACCTTTATCAGGAGTTTCGTCCGGAAGGAAACCGGCAGTAACCAGGTGCCGCAGCGCATCGGCGACTCGGAAAGGCCCCTGGCTTTGGTTGACACCTCCACCGCTCGCGCCGCCAGCATCGCCATGCAGGTCGCCCGACCGCGGTCGGCCGCCGGGGGCAGAGGCGGGGATTCGACGCCGGGCGCCGCCATGGTCGCGGACACCGCGTCGGTCGACACGACGCTGGCGCGCACCCTCGAAGCCTTTACGGCGGCGATCAGCGCGCGCGCGCTGCTCGAGCCGCCCGGCACGAGCGCGTGGGCGGTGTATCGACGCCTCCTTACGATGCGGTCCGCCGCCGCGATGCTGCTCGACATCAAGAGCACGTTGGCCGCAGCGCTCGAGGACGACGCGCAGGAAGTGGTGTCCGATCATCTGCGCGTCCGCACCAAGCAGCCGACGCCCGCGCGCCTCCGCGGGGCGGCGAAGGAGCTGGAGCGGGTACTCCAGCTGCTCGGGTCGCACGATGTCTCGGCGCGCTCGCTGCGCTCCCGCCAGCTGTTTCTCGAAGGCTACGCGGCGGTCCGAGAGGGGCGCTATGCGTCCGCTTTGCCGCTCCTCGAACAGTCCGTCAGCGTCGAATCCCAGGGCGCCGCCGCCTACAACGCGCTCGGCTTGGCGTATCTCGGGCTCGGCCGGTTGGCGGAGGCGCGCCGGGCGTTCAACGACGCCCACGCGCGGGCCCCGCGCTGGTCGTATCCGGTGCACGGTCTCGGCCTCGTTGACGCCCAGGAGGGCCGGCAGAGCGAGGCGGAGGTGAACTTCGAGCAGGCCATCGCGGAGGATTCGAGCTACATGGAGCCGCGCCGCCAGCTCGCCTCCCTGTACGTGGCGACCTCGCGCCCGAAGGATGCCGAGCGCGTGCTGCGCGGCGCCGTGGCCGCCGACTCGACCGACGCCGCGAGCTACGCCGATCTCGGCGCCCTGCTGTTCGACCGGCAGCGGTACCTGGAGGCCGTGGACGTCTTCGAGCGCGCCATCCGGCTCGATTCCACGAAGCTCGACCCGCACATCCGCCTGAGCCTCTCGCTCTATTACTTGAAGCGGGACGCCGCGGCCCTCGCCGTGATCCAGCGCGCGACGACCATGCGGAACGCGAATGCCCTCTCCTGGCGCACGCTCGGCTTCCTGCGGGGCCAGCACCGTGACTGGGCGGGGGCGGTGACGGCGTACCGCCACGCCCAACAGTTGGATCCATCCGCCGCGGCGATCGCCGACGAGTTGGGGCGCGTGTACCTCGATGCGGGGCGGCTGGCCGCCGCCGACAGCGCCTTCCGCTCCGCCTTGGGCCTCGACGCGGGCTATGCGGCGGCGTACGACGGGTTGGGAAAGGTCAACGAAGCGCGGGGATGGCCCACGCAGGCGGAACGCTACTACCAGGAGGCGGTCGCGCGCGACTCCCTGAACCCCGCGCGCCACCAGGCGCTCGCCTCCTTCTACTTCGCTCGGGGACGGTTCGCCGAGTCCGAGACCGCGATCCGCCGGTCGCTCGCGCTGGATCCAAGAGACGCGTGGTGGACCAAGAACCTCGCCCTGGCCCTGCACAAACTCGGTCGGGAGAAGGAGGCCGAGGGCCTGTATCTGCGGGCGATCGCCCTCGACTCCCTCAACTTCGGGTTGCACAACAGCCTGGGACTGTTTTACGGGGACCTGGAGCGCTTCGGGGAAGCCGAGCGCGCCCTGCGACGCGCGGCCGAGCTCGCGCCGGACGCGCCCGAGGTCGCGGGGAACCTGGGGTGGCTGTACTCGAAGCTGGGGCGCACCGCGGACGAGCTACGCGAATACGTCCGCGCGGCGGCGCTCGACTCGCTGAACTCCGACCGGTACAACCAGGTGGGCGCGACCTATTTCGAGCTGGCGCGCTACGCCGAGGCGGAGCGTGCGTTCCATCGCGCCGCCGAGCTGGCCCCGCGGTCGGCGCTCCTGGCCGGCAACCTCGGCCTCGTCTATGGGCGGCTCAATCGTCCCGAGGACGCGGTGCGGGAATACCGGCGAGCGATCGCGCTCGATTCGCTCAACGTGCAGCGGTACGTGGACCTGGGCGACTTCTACCGCAACGTGGCGCGCTACCCCCAAGCGGAGGCGGCCTTCCGCCGCGGCGTCGCGGTCGCGCCGCGGTCTCCGCTGGCCGCGACCAAGCTCGCCTACCTCTACAAGCTGATGCAGCGACCGGTGGACGCCGAGCGGGAGTACCGGCGGGCGATCGCGCTCGATTCGCTCAACGCGGAGCGGCATTCCAACCTGGGCGGCTACTACTGGAGTGCCGAGCGCTATCGGGAGGCCGCAGCGGCCTTCCGCCGCGCCGCGGCGTTGGCGCCGAACTCAGCGCAGGATGCCCAGAACCTGGGGCTCGTGCTCGAAAAGCTCGGGCAGGCGGCCGACGCCGAACGGGAGTTTCGGCGGGCCGTGGGCCTGGACTCTTTGAACTTCAGGCGCCACGGGGCGCTCGCCGGCTTCCTCCAGCGGCAGGGGCGGCTGCCCGAAGCGGAGGCATCGTACCTCCGCGGGCTCGCGGTGGCGGGCGACTCCGCCGCGGCGGCAGCTACCGAGCTCGGCGACTTCTACCAGAACTCAGGCCAGCCGGCCAAGGCCGAAGAGCGCTACCGCGCGGCCCTCGCGCGTGACTCGACCTCCGTCGGCGCGCTCGTGAGTCTCGGAAACCTGTATTGGGCTCAAGGAAAGGTGCCGGCCGCCAAGCAGAGCTGGAGCGCCGTGCTGCGGTTCGATCGCGACAATGCCCTGGCCCTGAACAACGTGGCGTGGGCGTTGTACGGTGAGGGCCGGGCGGCGGATGCGACGCCGTTGAGCGACCAGAGCCTCGCCCACGAGGCCACATTGTCCACCGCAGACCTGCGCACGTACCTGGACACGCGGGCCAATATCTGGCTCGATGCCGGGGATCCGCGCCGCGCGCTCGAGTCGTTCGACCGCGCGCTGCAGAACAACGCGCATCCCGACGCGGGACTGTATTTCGGGCGGGCGATGTCGCTACTCGAGCTGGGCCGGGAGCGGGAAGCCGTCGCGGCGTTTCGACAGGCCGTGGCGGTGGACGCGAAGTACGGTGATCGCGCGTTTCTCGCCGGCACCGTCCGGTACAGCGCGAAGGCACTGGCCCGATTCGACCGGCTGCGCGCGCTGGCGCAACCGACCTAGTACTGGCTGGAGGTCCCGATGCGCGACGCCCGTCTCGCCATCCTGCTGCTTGTCGTCGCCCTCACCGGGGCCTTCGCGCCTACGGTGCACCACCCACCACGCCCCCCACGCCGGCTGGCGCTGCTGATCGGCATCAGCGACTACAAGAACTTCCAGCCGGACGGCCCGCCGGGACAGAGCGACCTGAACGGCCCAGCGAACGACGTGCCGCGCATCAAGACCAGCCTGCGGCGCTACGGCTTCGACGGCGACAGCAGCGTCCGCGTGCTGCTGAACGCGCAGGCCTCGCGGCAGGGGATCACCGACGGCTTCAAGTGGCTGGCGCAGCAGGCGACGGACACCGCCGACGTCGTCGTCATCTTCTACTCGGGGCACGGCTCCTTCACGAAGGACCTGAACGGCGACGAAGCGCTGGTCACCCCCGGTGATACGCTCGACGAGGCGCTGGTGCCGTGGGACGCGATGGACATCCACGATCCCGCCCAGCTCGTGATCGACGACCAGATCGGGAACTGGCTCAAGGCGCTCGGCACCACGAACGTGACCCTCATCATCGACGGCTGCTTCTCCGGCACCGCGACCCGGGGCGCGGAGATCGCGCCGGTCGCCCGGCCCCGCGGCGCCCTGGGCAACATCCCGTCCCGCGCTGCGGCCGCCGCCGTCGACGTCGTCGACAACCCCGGCTACACCCTCATCACGGCATCGTCGGCGACGGATGTGGCGATGGAGTTGCCGCTGGGGCAGGACAAGAAGGTGTTCGGCGTGCTCACGTACTACCTCACCGAGGCGCTGGACGCGGCCGGCTCCAGCTCCCGCTTCGACGAGGTGATGCGAGACGTCACGGCGAACGTCCGTGCGGAGCGGGTGACCCAGACGCCGCAGCTCGAGGGCGACCGCGGCGCCCGGCTGTTCCGGATGCGGGGGGAAGTGGCGCGCCGGGCGTTCGCCCTCGTCACGCCGGTGGGGACCGGCCGGGTGGCGCTGGACGTGGGGGTGGTCAACGGCGTGCGCCGCTCGGCGGTCTACGACGTGTTCCCTCCCAGAGAGACCGCGTTCAGCACCCCGCCGCTCGGTCAGGTGACCGTCGATTCGCTCGAGGAGACCCGGGCCCTGGCGAGCGTGTCGGAGGGCGGCCGCCCGTTCCCGGCCGGTGCCCGCGCGGTGCTGGCCCGCGTCCCGCGCGGCGCACGTACCCGGGACCATCTCACCGTCTACCTCGCGGCTTCCGCCGCCGCCGCGCGTCCGCTGCTCGACTCGATGTCGTTCGCGCAGCTGACCGATTCGGCGCACGCGGATGCGGTGGTCACCGCTAGCCGCGGCGTGCTCGAGGTCCTGGTCGACGGTTACGCCTTGCCGCCGCTGGAAGTCGACTCGCAACATCCCGCGGCGTGGATCGCCGTGGCGCGTCACGGCGCCGATTCGGTCGTCGGCTACGCCCGCTCAAGAGCCGCGCTGTGCGGCCCACTCACCCGCGCCTTCGGCATCGCATCCCTCGGCGCGATCGAGAATCCGGAGGCGCCCTTCGACCTCGTGACGGATCTCCGCGTCGTTCCCTCCGGCACGCCCCCGGAGGCCCGGCAGGAGGGGGCCGTCGACACGATGTACATCGGCAAGAGCTATGACATCTTCGCGCGCGTGCTGGCGCCAGAGACGTCGCTGCTGTATCTGAGCGTCGCGGTCGAAGGCTACTCCGCCGATCCGTGGATGGTGTACCCCACCCAGTCGGGCGCGAACGGGCCCATCCGGCTCAACGCCTGGGTGCGCATTCTCCGCAACGCGACGCCCAGCGAGCCGGCGGGCGTCGAAGTATTGAAGCTCGTCGTCGACTCCGATCAGTTCGATTTCGGGTCGCTGCTCGGCGCGCTCCCCAGGGCTTGCGGCCTTGCGAGAGGCTTCAACCAGGCCGCCCCTCAGCCCGTCACTGGCTGGCGGGCGCTGGACCACAAGCTCATCATTCTGCGCCGTTCGCCGTGAGCGGCGACCTGGCGCCATTCATGTCACCGAGGAGGATCCAATGAGAGGGAGCATCGGAGCATTGCGCGCGGCCGGAGCTGTCGTCGCGTTACTGGTCGCCGGCAGCGGCGGCGCGCTCGCGCAAGGCGGAGCAGCAGCGGCGCCTGAGCCCAACGTACCCGCCGTGAGCCTGCGGCAGACCGCCGCGGCGCTCGCCCGGGCGGGCATCGCGCATCACGACGCCCGGTCGGTGCTGGCCGCGGCGCAGCTCCTGATCGTCGCGGATCGGCCGGCGCGCGGCCTGGACCGCGTCGGCTCCGCGCCGGCGCCGGCCGCCCGCGGCGACGAGCAGGCGAAGCTCGGCCCGCTCTCCGCCGCCGGTTTGCTCCGGGAGGCGACGCACATCGCCGTCGAGCAGCACGATGCGGCCACCGCGAACGCCGCCGCCGAGTTGGCGGGCAATACGGTCGCGGGCCTGGGCGATGCCGCCCTCGCCACCCAGCTCAAGACGCAGGCTGCCAGCATCGGCGCGGGAGCGCGGGGCGCCGTCGGTGGGCCCGTCTGGGCCGACGGCGTGCTCGGTCTGGGCGACGTCGTCGAGTACCACATCAACTTCGAAGGGGGCTACACCCCCAACCGCATCGCGGTGTCCGCCGGCAACAACGCGGCCGACCTCGATTGCTACCTCTACGACGGTTCCCAGCTCGCCTCCAGCGACAACAGTTACGCCCGGGACTGCTCGATCGCCTGGTCGCAGCGCTGGACCGGCGTGCTCACGCTGCGGGTGAGTAACGCGGGCGCATCGACGTACTTCGTGATGGTCAGCAACTAGACAGCCGCTGAACCATTGGGCGGGTGGCCCCGGGGCGTGGCCCCGGGGTTGACCTACCCTGGCGTGTGTCCGCCTCCGTCCGCCTCTGTCCGTCCCCGTCCGTCTCTGTCCGTCCCCGTCCACCCCTGTCCAAGTATCTTTCCCCCATGCTCCGCATCGCCGTCTCCCAGTTCCGCCCCACCAAGGGGGAGTACGCCCAGAACGTCGACCGCATCGCCGGCGTGCTGGGGCAGGCGATGGCGCTGGAGGTGCCGCCGGCGCTGGTCGTGTTCCCCGAGACGGCGACCTCCGGCTACTTCGTCGAAGGCGGCGTGAAGGACGTGGCGGTCACGGCGGGCACGCTGTTTCGCGATCTCCAAACGCGCTACGAGCCGCTCGGCGCGCCGCCGGTGGACGTGGCGGTCGGGTTCTACGAGGTGTTCCAGAACCACATCTTCAACTCCTGTCTGTACGCCTCACTCGGTAACGCCTCATCCCGCGACGCCTCACCCGGCATCCGCCACGTGCACCGCAAGATCTTCCTGCCGACCTACGGCGTGTTCGACGAGGAGCGGTTCGTGGACTCGGGGCAGGACGGGGTGCGCGCGTTCGACACGGCCTGGGGCCGGGCGGCGATTCTCATCTGCGAGGACGCCTGGCACTCGCTGTGCGGCACCATCGCGGCGCTGGACGGCGCGCAGCTGATCCTCGTGCCCAGCGCGTCGCCGGCGCGCGGCACGGCGGTGGACGAAGACGGCACCCGGCTCCCCGCGAGCATGGTGCGCTGGGAGCGCGTGGTGCGCGGCATCGCCGAGGAGCACGGCGTGTTCGTGGTGCTCGCGAATCTCGTGGGGTTCGAGGGCGGCAAGGGGTTCCCCGGCGCGTCGGCGGTGCTGGACCCGAACGGCTGTCTCGTGGTCCGTGGGCCGTTGTTCGAGGAGGGCCTCATCACGGCGGACATCGACCTGGAGCAGATCACGCATGCGCGGGTCGATGCGCCGTTGCTGTCGGATCTCCAAAAAGCCCTTCCCGGTCTCCTCCCTTCCCTGGGGAAGGGGAAGACGCGCAAGGTGAAATTCGACCCAGCTGCCAACGGGACCCACGCATCCCTCATCCCCCATCCCGCATCCCCGGTGCGGGTGGTGGGTGGTGGTGCGCGCAACGGCGACCCCCTCGCCATCGACGGCGACCTCGTGCACAAGTGGCTGGTCGCCTTCTTGAAGGACGAAGTGGTGCGGCGTCGCGGGTTCACGCGCGGCATCGTGGGAGTGTCGGGCGGGGTGGACTCCTCGCTCACCGCGTTCCTCGCCGCGGAGGCGCTGGGGAAGGACAACGTGATCGCGGTGCGGATGCCGTACCGCACGTCGAGCCCCGAGTCGCTGGCCCACGCCCAGCTGGTGATCGACAAGTTGGGGATCCGCTCGCTCACCGTGGACATCAGCGCGGCGGTGGACGGCTATCTCGCCCAAATCGGCGACGCCGACCCCACGCGCAAGGGCAACGTGATGGCGCGCGAGCGCATGATCGTGCTGTTCGATCTGTCCGCCAAAGAACAGGCGCTGCCCATCGGCACCAGCAACAAGTCGGAGCGGCTGCTCGGCTACTTCACCTGGCACGCCGACGACACCCCACCGGTGAACCCACTCGGCGACCTGTTCAAGACGCAGGTGTACGCGCTGGCGCGGCACGTGGGCGTCCCCGAGCAGATCCTCGCCAAGCCACCGACGCCCGACCTCGTGCCGGGGCAGGAGACGGAGCGGGACTACGGCTTCACGTACACGCAGGCCGATCCCATCCTGTATTACCTGATCCGCGGCTACAAGCCGGAGGACGTGGTAGCGCGCGGCTTCGATGCCGCGCTCGTCGCCGCGGTGCACCGCCGCCTCGACTCGACGCACTGGAAACGCCGTCTTCCGACCGTCGCGATGGTGTCGGGGACGGCGATCGGCGAGTTCTACCTGCGGCCGGTGGACTACTGATGAAGGGACGCCATCCGCGCGACTCCGAGACGGTGATGTCGGAGTTGATGATGCCGCAGCACGCCAACATCATGGGCAACGTGTTCGGCGGCGTGGTGCTGGCGCTCGTCGACCGCGTCGCCGCCGTCGCCGCGATCCGCCACTCCCACCGCCAGTGCGTCACCGTGTCCGTCGACAAGGTCGATTTCCGCGAGCCGATCCACGTGGGCGAGCTCTTGACGGCCTACGCGCGGGTCAACTTCGCCGGCAAAACGTCGATGGAGGTGGGGGTCAAGGTGCTCTCCGAGAACCCGCTCACCGGCGAGAAGCGTCACACCAACTCGTGTTATCTCACCTACGTCGCGCTCGACGACAACCGCGTGCCCACCGAGGTGCCGCCGATCCTTCCCGAGACGCCCGACGAGAAGCGCCGCTACGACCGCGCCGCCCAACGGCGAGCGGGTAGGGTCATGGACCGGCGCTTTGATCAGGGGCGCGGTGAATAACTGAATGCAGAATGGGGAATGCGGAATGCGGAATTTCGAGGTGAGCGTCGTGGCGAACGACCACACCCGGGCATTCCGCATTCCGAATTCCGCATTCCGCATTTGGTGGTAGGGTGGCTCGGGTTGCGGCTGTGCTCAGTGGGGGTGGGGCGAAAGCATTCGCCTGCGTGGGCGCTTGGCGGGCGATCATCGAAGCTGGCCACGAGGTGGTGGCGATCGTCGGGACGTCGTTCGGCGCCGTGGTGGGCGCGGCGCTGGCCGCGGGCCGAACGCCCGACGACCTCGCGGCCGGGCTCGGTGGCCTCTCCCGCAACGACGTCGCCGCGATCGATCCCTGGGCGATCGTCAAAGGCATCTTCGCCACGCATGTCCTGAAACCCGATGGGCTGAAGCGCGTCATCGCGCGCCTCGTGCCGGCGACGCGGTTCGACGAGCTGCGGATTCCCCTCACCGTCACCGCCACCAATCTCGATACCGGCGAGCTGACGCTGTTCGGCGCCGGCGGCCGCAACGACGCGTCCCTCGGCGACGCGCTGTACGCGACCTGTGCGCTGCCGGTGTATTTCCCGCCGGGGCTGATCGACGGCGGCCGCTTCGGGGACGGGGGGCTGCGGGCGGTGCTGCCGCTCGAGCCGGCGCAGCGCATCGCGTGCGACCTCGTCGTCGCGGTGGATGTGGGACCCGGGTTTGACGAAGCAGCGCCGCCCGAGCGCCGCGCGTCCTTGCCGGGGTTGGTCCGCGTCCACGGCGAATCCGAGCGCATCATGATGGCGGCGCAGACGGAGCGGGCGATCGCGGCGTGGCCGCGGACGGCGCCGCGGCTCGTCGTCGTGCGGGCGGTCGCCGAGCGGGAGGCGACGTTCGCGGTGCATCAGCTCGAGCGCTACCGCGAGGCCGGATACCGCCGCACCCGCGAGGCGCTGTGAACGTCGCGCGCCGCGGGCTCATCATCCTGTCGCTGATCAATCTCTTCAACTATGTCGACCGCTACATCATCGCCGCGATCTCCGAGTCGCTGCGCCATTCGGCGCTGCACATCAGCGATCTGCAATACGGTCTGCTGGGCAGCGGCTTCATCGTCGTCTACATGGCGACGGCGCCGGTGTTCGGCGCGCTGGGAGACACCCGCTCGCGCCCGCGACTCATTGCCCTCGGCGTCACGATCTGGAGCGTGGCGACCGCTTTGGGCGGTCTGGCGTGGAGTTTCGCGAGCCTTCTGGCGGCGCGGACCATGGTGGGCGTCGGCGAAGCGGCGTACGGCACCATCTCGCCCAGCCTGCTCGCCGACTACTTCAGGAAAGAGTTCCGCGGCCGCGTGTTCGGGGTGTTCTTCCTCGCGATTCCCGTCGGCTTCGGCTTGGGGCTCGCGATCGGCGGGCTGATGGACGTGCACTTCGGGTGGCGCAGCGCGTTCTTCGTGGCGGGCATCCCCGGCCTCGTCCTCGCCGCGCTGGCGCTCAAGCTCCACGACCCGCCGCGCGGGATCCAGGATGACGTCACCCCGAGCGCGCGCGCCCCTCGCGCGCGCCAGGGGGTCGCGGCCGCGTACCGCGCGCTGCTGCGCAATCGGCCCTACGTCCTCACCGTGCTCGGCTACGCCGCCTACACCTTCGCCCTGGGCGGCATGGCGCTTTACATCGTGAAATTCCTGGAGCGCGTGCGCGGCGTGTCGGAAGGGCAGGCGTCGGTGGGTTTTGCGGCGATCGTGATCGCGACGGGATTAATCGGGATCGCCCTCGGCGGCTGGCTGAGCGACCGGCTGCTCAAGGTCACGAAGCAGTCGTACCTCTGGGTATCGGGCATCGCGACGCTGATCGCCGCCCCGCTCGCTCTGGTCGGCGTCACGGCGGCGACGCCGGCGGTGTATTGGACCGCCATCGTGCTGGCGCAGCTGCTGTTGTTCGCATCGACGGGGCCGGTGAACTCGGCGATCGTGAATGTGGTCGCGCCTGAGATACGGGCGACGGCGGTGGCGGTGAGCATTTTTACGATTCACATCCTCGGAGATGTGCCGTCGCCGACGCTGATCGGCGCCATCTCGGACGCGACGTCGCTGACGAAGGCGGTGCTGATTATACCGGTGGCGCTGCTGGTGAGTGGAGCGGTGTGGACGTATGCGGCCAAGAAAGGCATAGAGGCATAGGGGCGTAGAGGCATAGTGAGATCCGCTCTCCGTTCCTTCTTCGCTCTGGTCCTGCGGATTTTCTTTCGCCGTATCGAAGTCTCCGGTGTTGAGCACGTCCCCTCCGTTGGTCCTGTCCTCTTCGTCCTCAATCACCCCAACGGCCTCATCGATCCCGGCTTCCTCCTCTGTCTCGCGCCGCGCCGCGTCTCCTTCCTCGCCAAGGCGCCGCTGTTCCGGATGCCGCTGGTGGGCTGGCTGTGCCGTACCTTCCAGGCCATTCCCGTGCACCGCCGCCAGGACGCGGGCGCGGACCCGGCGCAGAACCGCGAGACCTTCGAGGCCGCTCGGCGCGTGCTCGCCGGCGGCGGCGCCATCGCGATCTTCCCCGAGGGCACCTCCCACAACGATCCGCAGCTGCGGCCCTTCAAGACGGGGGCGGCGCGCATCGCGCTGGGGGCCGCGGCGGCGCTGGGCGCGGGCACGAGGCCGATCCGCATCGTCCCCGCCGGTCTCTACTATCGGGCCAAGCAGACCTTCCGCAGCGCCGCGCTGCTGCACTACGGCGAGCCGTTCGACGTTCCCGCCATCGCGCTGGCGCCGGGCGCCGAGCCGCCGGTCGAAGCGGTGCGCGCGCTCACGGAGCGGATCGGTCAGGCGCTCGCCGAGCTGACGCTGCAGGCCGAGCGGGTGGAGGCCCTGGCGCTGGTCGCCCGGGCGCAGCGGATCTTTTCGACGGCCGACGAGCCGCCCGCGGCGCCGGCGCCTCTCGCCCAGGAGCTGGAAGTGCAACGGCGGTTCGTGCTGGGCTATCGGCTGCTGCGCGAGCGCTGGCCCGACCGCTTCACGGCGCTGCAGGCGCGGATCGATCGTTACGAGAGCGAGCTTACGGCGGCGGGGCTCGACCCTCGGCATCTCACCCCGCGGACGTACACCTTCGCGCGCGTGCTGCGCTACGTCGTGCAGAGTGTGCTGGTGTTCGCGCTGCTGTTGCCGCCGGCGCTGGCGGGGGCGCTGGTGCACTATCCCGCCTATCGGATCGTGGGCTACGTCGCGACGGGGATCTCGAAGGGCGACGAATCGGCGCTGGCGACCGTCAAGCTGCTCGCGGCGACGCTGCTGTTCCCGCTGACGTGGGCCGCCGTGGGCGTCGCGGTGTGGATCTGGACCAAGGGGAACGTCGTCGCGACGGTGGGGACGGTGGCGGTGCTGCCGGTGGCGGGGCTGGGATCGTTGGTGTTCTTCGAGCGCGTCGACAGGTTGATCGGAAGAATACGAGCGTTGGGGCTGCTGCTGTTCAGGAAGTGGGCGTTTATGCGGCTGGTTGCGGAGAGAAGAGCCATCAGGGCGGAAATTATCGCACTTGGGAAAGAGTTGGGGCTGGTGGTAGAGGCATAGTAGATTGCTCCCGTGCCCAAGAAATACTTCACCCTCGATCAGGCCAACAAGACGCTCCCCCTCGTCCGGAAGATCGTCACCGACATCACGGCCCTCCACCCCGTCTGGCGCGACCTCGTGTACCGCTACGAGCTCGTCGCCGCCCAATCGGATCCCAAGTGGGGTGAGTCGACCGAGCAGGTCGCCCTGCGCACGCAGATCGAAGCCGTCGCGCGGCAGATCAACGGCTACATGGTCGAGCTCGAGGAGATCGGCTGCGTGTTCAAAGGCTTCGAGGAAGGACTCGTCGATTTCTACGGCCAGCTCGACGGCCGCGAGATGTTCTGGTGCTGGAAGCAGGGCGAAGAGCGGATCAGCCACTGGCACGAGCTGGAGGCCGGCTTCGCGGGCCGCCAGCCGATTCCCGAACTGCTGACGAGGAGTACCTGATGCGTGGCTTCTGGCTCCTGGTGCACGTGCTCGGCTTCACCCTGTGGCTGGGCGCCGGCATCGCCACCATGATCGCGGGGCTGACCGCCAAGCGCTTCGCGCCCGCCGAGCGGCTCGCGGCCTATCGGGTGATGAGCGCCGTGTTTCGGATGGTCGTCGCGCCGGGGGCCGTGGGCGTGCTCGTCGGCGGCTTCATACTCAGCGCGCCCTACATGCGCAGCGACGTGCCCGGCTGGCTGGGGCTGATGATGGGAGCGGGCGGCTTGGGCGCGCTGATCGTGCTGTTCGTGGTGGTCCCGACCGCGGCGCGCCTGGGCCGATTGGAGCTGGATCCGCGCGGAGAGCTGCCGGAAGCGTTTCCGAGACTGCGCAAGACGCAGATCGTGAGCGCGTCGCTTGCGGGATTATTGGGGATTATTGCGCTGATTGCGGGGACGGCGCTCAAATAGACGCCAAGACGCCGAGCGCCTCAGCGTCTTAACCAGTCGTCTCCCCGTCTTGCAGTGGGGTTGCACCGGGCATTCCCCGCATCTGGGCTTCCTCGCCACACAGATCAGCGCTCCCAGCTCCATCAGCGCCTGATTGAATCTCCAGGCCCTCTTCCCATCCTTCGGTACCAGCATCGAAGCCAGCCGCCACACCCGTTGCACGTTGCCCGTTACCCGTTGCCCGAGAAATACTCGCCGGATGACGCGGGCAACGTTGGTATCGACTGCGGGGACCGCCTTCTCGAACGAGAAAGACGCTATCGCGCCGGCCGTATACGGCCCCACACCAGGGAGCTTCTCGAGCTCTTGCGGTGTTGCTGGTAGCGTGCCGTCGTGCCGTCGTGCGACTTGTCTTGCAAGCGCGTGGAGATTGGAAGCTCTGGCGTAGTAGCCGAGGCCGTCCCAAGCTTCGCGGACTGCCTTGGGCCTCGCGCGGGCCAGCTTCTCGAGCGTGGGGAACCGCTTCAAGAACCTTGGATAGAACTCCAACACCCGGGCGACCTGTGTCTGTTGGAGCATGAATTCCGACACGGCGACACGGTACGGATCGCGCGTCTTGCGCCACGGCAGGTCGCGCGCGGCGCGCGCGTACCAGGCAAGAAGCTTGCGTATGAACCTTTGGGCTATGGACTTGGCAACCATTACCTTCCAAGATAGAGCGCCCATGCGCGAACACCATAACGCGGAACGCGGAGGTCGGAACGCGGAACATTGGCGGGGAGCGTCGTGTCACCACGGCGCCCACCTCGCTGTTCCGCGTTCCGAGTTCCCACTTTCGCGTTGGGAGGCCCCATGGCGGACGTGACCGCCGTTCTCGACCTGCGACGGCTCGTCGGCCGCTGGAGTCTCCGCGCCGCCGGCCACACCGGGCGCTTCTCCTTCTTCGTCGCCGACATGTTCCGCGGCCTCGGCGAGTGGCGCACCTATCTCCCCCGCACCTTCGAGCAGGCCATCGCCATCGGCTACGGCTCGCTGTTTATCGTCCTCTTGATCGCCGGCTTCGCGGGGGGCGTGACGGCGCTGCAAACCGGCTATCAGTTCACCGGCGCCTATCCTCTATATATCGCGGGCGGCGTGATCTCCGAGTCGGTGGTCCTGGAGCTGGGCCCCGTGCTCACCGCCCTGATCCTCGCCGGCCGCATCGGCGCCCGCTACGCCGCTGAGCTGGGCACCATGCGCGTCACCGAGCAGATCGACGCGCTGGAGAGCCTGGGCCGCTCGCCGATGTCGCACCTGATCCTGCCGCGTTGCATCGCCGGGATCATCACGATCCCCGCCCTGGTGATGTTCGCGAACCTGATCGGCTTCCTGGTCGGCTGGTTCGCGGCCAAGCAATCGCTGGGCATCTCCAACGCCGACTTCGAGTACGGCGCGCGCTACTTCTTCAAGTCGTTCGACCTGTGGTACTCGGCGATCAAGGCGTTCGCCTTCGCCGGCGCCGTCACCGTGATCCCCTGCTACATCGGGTTCAACACGCAGCAGGGCGCCGAAGGGGTGGGGAAGGCGACGACGCAGGCGGTCGTCGCGGCCTCGGTCGTGGTGCTGCTGCTCGACTTGGTCCTGGCGCAGGTGCTGCTCACATGATCGAGCTGAAACAGGTCTCCAAGCGCTTCTTGGACAACGTGGTCCTGGACCACGTGGACTTCGTGGTGCGTCAGGGCGAGACGGTGGCGCTGCTGGGGCCGTCGGGGGTGGGCAAGAGCGTCCTGCTCAAGCACATCATCGGCCTGATCAAGCCCGACACGGGCGACGTGATCGTGGACGGGCTGAGCGTCCCGCATTTGAAGCGCCAGCAGCTCGCCGAGCTGCGCCGCAAGATCGGCTACGTCTTCCAGAACGGCGCGCTGTTCGACTCCGACACCGTATACGAGAACATCCGCCTCGGCATCACCGACGAGGCGTGCTACAGCGACCAGGGCTATTGCGCCGACCGCGTGAAAGAGTGCCTGCGGCTCGTGAACCTGCAGCCGGAGGTCGGCAGCAAGTATCCGGCGGAGCTGTCGGGCGGGATGAGGAAGCGCGTCGGGATCGCGCGCGCCATCGCAGGCAAACCCACCTATCTGCTCTACGACGAGCCGAC
>QHVC01000077.1 GCA_003222205.1 Gemmatimonadota bacterium
CGAGGCGCTGGGCGCCGAGCCCAATCAGGTGATCTTCACGTCGGGCGGGACGGAGGCCGACAACCTGGCGGTGATCGGCGCGGCGCTGGCGGCGCGCGACCGCGGTGGTCCGTTCCGGGTGGCGGTGTCGGCGATCGAGCACAAGGCGGTCCTCGCCGCAGCGCACGCCGTGACGCACCTGGGCGGCGAGGAGATCATCCTGCCGGTCGGCGCGTCGGGGCTGGTCGAGGAGGGCGCGCTCGCCGACGCGCTGCGGCGCGGCGTCGCGATCGTCAGCGTGATGTGGGTGAACAACGAGGTCGGCGTGGTGCAGGCGGTCGCGCGGCTCGCGGCCCGATGTCGCGACGCGCAGGTCTGCTTCCACTCGGACGCCGTCCAGGCGTTCGGCAAGCTTCCCGTTTCGCTCGCGGACGTCGGCTGCACCTTCCTCACCATCTCCGGCCACAAGATCGGCGCCCCCAAGGGAATCGGCGCGCTGGTGGTGCGCGACCGCCAGGCGATCGAGGCCATCATCCACGGCGGCGGTCAGCAGTTCGGCATCCGCCCCGGGACGGAGAACGTTCCGGGGATCGTGGGGCTGGGCGCGGCCGTGGGGCTCGCGGCTCGGGAGCAGGCGGCCGAAGCGTCGCGCCTGCAGGCGCTGCGGGACGAGTTGGAGCGCCGCATTCTCGCCCTGGTTCCTGATGCCGTGATCAACGGCTGGCAGACCGAGCGGGCGCCGCACGTGTCCAACGTGTCGATCCCCGGCACCGACAGCGAGGCGCTGCTCATGCACTTCGATCTGGCCGGCGTGGCCTGCTCGTCGGGGTCGGCGTGCAGCACCGGCTCGATCGAGCCCTCGCACGTGCTGACGGCGATGGGCGTGCCGCGCGAGCTGGGCGTGGCGGCGCTGCGCTTCTCGTTCGGGCGGGACAATACGCCGGAGGACGTGGAGGCGGTCGCCGCGGCGCTTCCCAAGATCGTGGAGAAGGTCCGGGCGTTGAGCGCGGTCTTGCATCGATGAACGGAACCACGTCTCACGACGGCAGGACGGCACGTTGCCCGAACCCGCAACGTGCAAACGTGACGTCGTGCAACGGGGCGGGGTCGAGCCGTGGCTGAACGCGTTCTGGTCGCTATGTCTGGGGGCGTCGACAGTTCGGTCGCGGCAGCCCTCCTGGTGGAGCGTGGCTACGACGTCATCGGCGCGACGATGAAGCTGTTCTGCTACGGCGACAGCGTTCCCGACCGCCCGTGCTGCTCGCTCGACTCCATCACCGACGCGAAGCTGGTCGCGCACCGGCTCGGCATCCCGCACTACGTGTTGAACCTCGAGGACCGCTTCGGGCGGGACGTGATCGCCGACTTCGTCGCCGAGTACGCGCGCGGCCGGACACCGATCCCCTGCGTGCGCTGCAACTCGTTCACCAAGTTCCGGGACTTCCGCGCCCACGCCGACGCCCTGGAGTGCGAGTTCCTCGCCACCGGACACTACGTCGTCACGCGGGACGGCGCCGTGTACCGCGGCGCCGATCCCCTGAAGGATCAGTCGTACTTCCTGTGGGGCATCGACCGGGCGGTGGTCGAGCGGATGCTCACGCCGGTCGGCCCGCTCACCAAGCGCGAGACCCGCACGGTCGCCAGACGGCTGGGCCTCGTCACCGCCGAGAAGGCCGAATCGGTGGAGATCTGCTTCGTCCCCGACGGCGATTACGCCGCCGTGCTGGAGCGCCACCTCCCCGCCGACGCGCCCGCCCTCGCCCCGGGGCCGCTCGTCACCGTGGGCGGTGACGTCGTCGGCGAGCACGACGGGTTCGCCCGCTACACCGTCGGCCAGCGCCGGCGGCTGCCCGGGGGGTTCGCCGAGCCGATGTACGTGGTGGCGATCCGGCCCGAGACGCGCGAGGTCGTGATCGGCCGCGGCGCGGACCTGTTCGGTCACGCGGTGCGACTCGACGAGGTCAACTGGCTGGCGGATCCCCTGGTGCCTGGCGACACGACGTGGCTGCAGTGCCGGTACCGGGCCCGGGCCGTGCCGGCGCTGGTGCGCGAGCGTCGCGACACGGCGCTGCGGCTGGAACTCACCGAGCCGGTGCGCGCGATCACGCCGGGGCAGTCCGGCGTCCTCTACAACGAGGCAGGACGGCTCCTGGGCGGGGGCATCATTCAGCCCTAATGCGCCTGCCCCGTTCGGCCGTTGTCGCCGCTGTTCTCGCCCAGCTCCTCGCCGCCTGCGGGGAGACGCTCGGGCCCTCCGCCCGGCCGCTGGCCCCCGGTCTTCTAGTGGACAGCCTCGCGACGTTGACGACGCTGACGCAGACTCCGCTGTTCCTCAGTTACCGAGTGTTGGGACCGTTGAGCGCAGTCCCCGGCGCCGCGGCCGCGGCGCCGATCTTCCCCGACTCGATGTTGAGCCGGGTGTTCCACTGGGACACGGTCGCGCATCACTACGCGAGTCTCCCTCAAGACACGGTGGGGGGGCCGCCGTCGGGGGTGCGGTTCCTCCTCTACGCCCCCGACACGACGGCCGGCCGGCCCATCGAGCCGCCCCAGCAGCTCGGCCAGGCCGATCTGCTCGACGCCTCTCTCCCCGACACGACGCGACTGCGCGTGTTCGCGACGGGCGGCACCCCGATGACCACGATCGATTACACGGTGCGCGGCCGGTTCGTCCCGGACTCGCTCTCGGCATTCTTCGACGGGTGCGTGTTCGACGCCCTGGCGCGCAGCGCGTGCCTGACGGGCACCGTGGTCCAGCGGCTCGCCAGCAGCGACACGACCGTTACGGTCGCCGGCACGGCGAGCGTCGGCGGCCGGTTCCTGACGTTCACCGTCGGGATGCAGCTGGGGGCGTCGCAGATCGTGCAGGCCATGGACGTGGCGGTCGAGGAGCCCGAGCTCAACGAAGAGGTGCGGGTGCTCGGCACCCTCGCCGTCCAGGGGTCGACCCCGTCGGCGGACATCGGCCTGCTGGTGAACGGGCTGCCGTTCGCCACGATCCGGGGCCAAGGGACGTTGACCGTTCGCGGGCCGAACAACCTGCCGCTCTCCGAAGAAGAGTACGCGCTCGTGACCATCCTGTTCGCGCTGCCGGGCCGTCTCCTCGACGTCGGCCGCGCCCTCGCGCGGCCGGCCCAGCGCAATCTCGGCGGCTGACGCGCGTGGGATTCCGCCTGCTCGCGGACCTGACGGTGCTGCTCCACGGCGCGTTCATCCTGTTCGTGGCGGTCGGCGGGTTGCTCGCGTGGCGGTGGCGGTGGGTGGCGTGGGTGCACGTGCCCTGCGCCGCGTGGGGCGCGCTGGTCGAGCTGGCGGGCTGGGTGTGCCCGCTGACGCCCCTGGAGAACGCGTTCCGGGCCCGCGCCGGGGCGACCGGGTACCGCGGCGGCTTCATCGAGCATTACGTCGTGCCGACCATCTATCCGGCGGGGCTGACGCGTGGGCAGCAGGTCGTGCTGGGCGCGGCGGTACTCGCCATCAATGCCGTCGCCTACGGGCTGTTGATCCGGAGAGGAGCATCGCCCCGATGACCACGCGTCGCCGCTTCCTGTCTTCCTTGCTCGCCACCGCCGCCACGGTTCCGGCGTTCCGGAACGGAGCGGTCGCGCACGCCCTGCGCACCGCGCGCGGCACGGAGGGCCGATCCCCGGGAGCCGTTGCCCAGGACGAGGACTTCTGGCTGGAGATTCAGCGGGCGTTCGACATCGATCGCGGGATGATCAACCTGAACAACGGCGGCGTGGCGCCGAGTCCGCGCGTGGTCAACGACGCCTTCCGGCGCTACCTGGACGTGTCCAACCAGGCGCCGTCGATCACCATGTGGGCGTGGCTGGAGCCCGAGATCGAGGCGGTGCGGCGGCGGCTCGCCGTCGCGTTCGGCTGCGACCCCGAGGAGATGGCCATCACGCGCAACGCCAGCGAGGCGCTGGAGATCGTGCAGCTGGGGATCCCGCTGGAGCGGGGCGACGAAGTGCTGACGACGACGCAGGACTACCCGCGCATGATCACCACGTGGAAGCAGCGCGAGCGCCGCGACGGCATCGTGCTGAAGCAGCTCCCCTTCCCCGTGCCGCCGTCGTCGATGGGCGATCTCGCCAGCCGCTTCGAGCGCGCCATCACGCCGAAGACCAAGGTCATCCACGTCTGTCACATCACCAACCTGACCGGGCAGATCTTCCCGATCCGCGACATCTGCCGCATGGCGCGCGCGCGCGGCATCGAGGCGATCGTGGACGGCGCCCATGCGTTCGCCCACTTCCCGTTCACCCGCGACGACCTCGACTGCGACTATTACGGGACCAGCCTCCACAAGTGGCTCACGGCCCCGATCGGCACCGGGTTCCTCTACGTGCGGCGGGAGAAGATCGAGAAGATCTGGCCGATGATGGCCGCGCCGCCGGACATGAACGCCAACATCCGCAAGTTCGAGGAGATCGGCACGCACCCCGCGGCGAACCATAACGCCATCGCGGAAGCGCTGAACTTCTACGAAGCGATCGGGCCCGAGCGCAAAGCGGCGCGGCTGCGGTTCCTGCGCGACCGCTGGGCCAAGCGGCTCGAGAAGGTCCCGGGCGTGAAGGTTCTCACGGCGTACGATCCCGCGATGTCGTGCGGGCTGGCGTCCTTCACGCCGGCCGCGCTCGACGTGGCTAAGGTGGGGGCCTACTTGTACGACAAGCACAAGATCATCGTGACCCCGATCGTGCATCCGGAGTTCAACTGCATCCGCGTGACGCCCAACGTCTACACGACGCTCGGCGACATCGACCGCTTCGCCGACACGATGGAAGACGTGCTGAAGAAGGGGCTGCCGGCGGCCTGAGCCCAACCCCGTTGCCCCGGAGGAGGCAAGACGACAAGTTGCAGGCGCTCCCCAACCGGAAGGCGTCCGTTGCGCGCACTACTCATCGGCATCCTCGTCATCGTGGCTTGCGGGAAGTCCGGCGCCAATGAGGCGGCGCGCCGCGACACACTCACCGAGCGCCAGCACGACAGCATTCTGGCGAGATCCCAGATCCCCGGCGCGAAGGCGGTGGGCCGCGCGATGACCGCCGCGGACTCGATGAGCGCGCGCGTCCGGGCGAGCGACACGGTGCGGAGCGACACCCTGCCGTGAGACGGCTGGCCGCGCTGGCGCTGGCGGCCGCCGCCTGCGCCCCCGGCTCGCCGTGCCGCAGCCGCGATTTCCGCCAGATCACCGGCTGGTCCCGCCCATACGCGGGGACGTGGGTCGTGGGACGCGGCGATACCCTCACCCTCCCCCAGATGGGCGATCGCTTCCGGCTCGTCAGCTTCACCCTCGACACCGATCCCGTGGACCTGGGGAAGGAATGCCACTTCCGCGGGCGGCTCGTATTTTCCGCCCCGCGCCCTGAAACACTCGCCGTCACGTGGTACGCGGTACCTGAGCGCGCAACGATTTACGGGTGGCCCCTGGACCTGGGGCCGTTCGCGGGGTTGTGGGTATCGTGGTGGGGCCGCGACTCCCTTCGTGGCACGTTGCTGTTCGATCGGACGCTCGGCGTGCAGGTGCGCCCCGGCGTCACGGCGCAGTTCGTCGCCGGGCGACGGCGCCCGTAGTTATCTTGCGACCATGAGAGATCCCCTATGGCGTTGACGGCAGCCGACCGCGCGGCGCTCATCGAGCGCTACGCCCGGGGGCCGGCCCTCCTCAAGGCCGCCCTCAAGAAGGTCCCCGCAGAGGCGATGCAGTGGCGGCCGGCGCCGGGCAAGTGGTCCGCCCACGAGGTCATCGTGCACTGCGCGGACAGCGAGACCAACGCGTACGCCCGGATCCGCTATCTGCTCGCCGAGGAGCAGCCCGTCATCCAAGGCTACGACCAGGACCGCTGGGCGAAGGCGCTCGACTACCACACCCTGCCCGTAGACGCCGCGCTGGCTACCGTCGAGGCGGTGCGTGCCAACACCGTCCCGGTCCTGAAGCGGATGTCGGAGCGAGACTGGCAGCGGGCGGGCACGCACAGCGAGTCCGGCAGCTACCTGGCGGAGGACTGGCTCAAGATCTACGCCGAGCACCTGGAGAAGCACACGCGGCAGCTGGAGCGCAACCTTGCCGCCTGGAAGGCACGATGAGGGGCTTCCTCTTTCGCATCGTGATCACGGCGCTGGGACTGTGGGCGGCCGCCACGATCGTGCCCGGGATCACCATCGCGGGCTGGCGCAGCCTCGTCGTGGCGGCGCTGGCGCTGGGCATCGTCAACGCGATCGTGCGGCCCGTGCTGCTGATTCTCACCTTCCCCATCACCGTGCTCACACTGGGGCTGTTCCTGCTCGTCGTGAACGGCCTCTCGCTGGAAATCGTGGCCTGGCTGGTGCGGGGGTTCAGCGTCGCGGGGCTCGGCGCCGCCATCCTGGGAGCGCTCGTCGTCGGCCTCACCAGCTGGTTCGCCTCCACGTTCATCAGCGGCTCGGGCCGCATCGTGCACGTCGGGAAGGTCGAGGTCCACGACCGCCGGCTCGATGGCTAACCGCCCGGCATGGTGGAACTGAGCAACCGGCAGCGCGCGGCCGTGGTCGCCGTCTGCGCCCTCTACGCCGCCGTCGTCATCCCGATCGGTATCCACAAGGGCGGAGACTTCGTGCAGGAGCTGCGGCTCAGCGACCGCCTCATCACCGGGGCGGCGCCCCTGTACGCTCACAGTCCGATCAAGGGCGCCTTCTGGCCCCCCTTCACGATCTTCGGCTTGGTGCCGTTCGCGCTCGTAGCACGGGTGAGCCTCCCGCTCTCGCAAGCCCTCTGGGCCGCCGCGAACGTCGCGGGGCTCGGCTGGAGCGTGGCGCGGATCGCGGGGCGCTGGGGGTGGCGGCCAGCCCTCCTCGCGGTGGCGGCGGTGGCGAAGCCGCTCCAGGGAAATTTCGAGCACTTGAACCTGCTGGTCGTGTTGCTCACCCTCATCGTTGCCGCCGTCGTGGACCTCGCCGAGGGACGCGAGCGCCGCGCCGGCCTGTGGATCGGGATCGCCACGGCCGTGAAAGTGTTTCCCGGCCTCTTGCTCCTCTACTTCGCGTACCGTCGTCGCTGGCGTGGCTTGGCGACGGGAGTGGCTGCCGCGGTAGCGCTCTCCGTGGGATCGATGCTGCGCTACGGCCCGGTGGGAGCCGCGTCCGCCGTGCGGGACTGGGTCGTGATGAGTCGCGAAGGGCAACAGGTCGAGGGTTTCGGCTTTCAACCGCTGGGCGATTGGGTCTTGGGCCTGGGTGGGTCGGATGTCACCGTCTGGCTCGCGATCGCCGGCTGCTGCGCGGTGGTGCTCGCCGCCCTCGCGGCCCGGCCGACTGGCGACGACCCACTGTACGAGGTCGGCCTCGTCACCGTTCTCGCCGTGCTGGTTTCCCCGATCGGGTGGTTCTACTACCACTTGCTGGCGATCCCGGCCTGGGTCGCGGCCCTCACAGCCCCGGTCCCCGCAGGGCGTCGGACCGCCATCGCGTGGCGGGCCGCGCTGCTCGTCGCCGGCGTCCTGCTCTCCGGTGTGCTGACGTTCGATCACCTCTATCCCAACGCTCTGACCGTGGTCAAGCGGTTCAACTACGTCTGGGGAGCACTGCTGCTGCTCGGCGCCCTCGCCGCGCACCGTCTCGTGCTCTTCCGTCGCCAGCCACAACTCTCATGATCCGGTGTCGCCGCGTCGGTTGCCGCGTCAGGTGAGGATGCCGCTCGACCTCGAGACGCCGGCGCTCCTCATGGACCTCGAGGTGGTAGAGCGCAACCTCACCCACATGGCCGAACGCGCGAAGAGCCTGGGCGTCGCGCTGCGGCCGCACGTCAAGACCCACAAGTGCCTGGAGCTCGGCAAGCGCCAGGTGGCGCGCGGCGCGGCGGGCATCACGGTGTCGACACTCGTCGAAGCGGAGGCGTTCGCCACGGCGGGGTTCACCGACATCACCTGGGCGTTCCCGCTCGACCCGACGCACCTCCCCCACGCGCGGCGCCTCAAGGACAAGTCGGGCGCCACGCTGCGCGTCGTGGTGGACGACCTCGCCACCGCGAAGGCGTTGCGGCGCTCGGGGCTGCACGCGTGGCTCAAGGTCGACTGCGGCTATCACCGGGCGGGCGTGGACCCGGAGTCGGCCTATGCCCTGGAAGTCGCCAAAGAGCTCGGGGAGGAGCGCGGGGTGTTCTTCGACGGCATCCTCAGCCACTCGGGCCACGCCTATCGGACAACGAACCGCGACGAAGCGGCCGAGGTCGCTGAATCCGAGCGCCTGGTGATGGTGCGCTTCGGCCAGCGGCTCGCGACGGTGGGGATTCCGGTCCGCGGCATCAGCGTCGGCTCGACGCCGGCGATGGCCGCGGTGCGGGACTTGACCGGCGTCACGGAAGCCCGGCCCGGCAACTACGTGTTCTACGACCGCACCATGGTGCTGATCGGAGCGTGCCGGCCGACAGACGTCGGCGTCACCGTGCTCGCCACGGTGGTTTCCCACCAACCGGGGGCGTCGCACTTCATCGTGGACGCGGGAGCGCTCGCGCTGTCCAAGGACCCGGGGCCAGGTCACGGCAACCTCCCGCAGGCGATGGGCGCGGTCCAGGGACACCCTGAGCTGACGGTGGCGACGCTGTCGCAGGAGCACGGCCTGATCCGCGCGGCGAGTCCGGCGGACCTGGACGGCCGCTTCCGCGTGGGCGAGCGCCTCGAGATTGTCCCCAACCATTCCTGCCTGACCGTCGCCCACTTCGACGTGTACCATGTGCTGCGAGGCGGCCGGGTGGTCGAGCGTTGGCCGATCGCCCGAGGCCGCTGAAACGGAGGACCGATGCGCATCATCTTGAGACATTTCCTTCTGGCGATGCTCCCGCTCGTGTTCGGCATCGCGGCCGGGTGGGGGTTTGCCTTCTCGGTGCCGAGCTGCGGGCGCCTCGTCGGGCCGGTGTTCGGCCCGAAGTGCCACTGGAAGCAGCTCGAGTATCAGATCCAATTCCACATGGGTGGGGTCGCCTTCGGCTGCCTGCTGGCGGCCTCGCTGGGCGCGGGGATGGAACTTCGCCGCCGGCGCGCCGTACAACGGGCGACTCCGACTGGAGGGGCGTCATGATTCGCACCGCAATCCCGCTGATCCTTCTTACCGCGGCGGTCGCTCCCCTCGCCGCCCAAGACACCACCAAGGCCGCCCCACCGGCGCCGGCTCCGGCCGCCGCGGTCCTGACCGTCGTCGATGCGGCCGTGGCCCGCACGGTGGTGGATCGCGCGCCGCAGGATACCGGCGCCGCCTTCCCCGACTCGGTGGGCTCGCTGGTCTTCTTCACGAAGATCTCCGGCGCACCGGCCGGCGCCGAAACGGTCGTGCATCACGTGTGGTATCACGGGGACACTCAGGTCGCCGACGTGGAGCTGCACATCGCGGGGTCGCCGTGGCGGACCTGGAGCCGCAAGACGGTCCCCGCCGACTGGAAGGGCCCCTGGCACGTGGAAGTGCGCGATGCCGGTGGCGCCGTCCTGAAACGGGTCGACTTCACGGTCGGACAGTAAGCGCTGCGTAGAGGCTTAGGGGCTTAGCGACGCGGCCGCTAAGCCTCTATGTTTATTCCCCCATGGATCTCCTCCAGCAAGTCGCCGCGAACCTCAAGGTCGAGGAGGGCAAGGCCGAGAAGGGGATCGGCGCCATGCTCATGGCGCTGCGGATGGCCCTGCCCAAGGAAACCTTCGAGCAGGTCAAGAACGCGATTCCCAACAGCGAGCGCATGATGGGGCACGCGCTGATGAGCGGGTCGCGCACCGGCGAGCTGGCGGTGGCCACCGGCCCCTCCGGGCTGCTCGCCGCGCTCGCGGCCGCCGGCATCAACAAGAGCGACGTGCCGCGTCTGGGCCGCATGGTGCTCGAGCACGTGCGGTCTGTGATCGGCGCGCCTGCCCTCGACCGGTTTCTGGAGACGCACCCGGCCTTGAAGGGGTAGCGGTCGGCCCGGTCGATGACCCGACACCTCTCGTTCCCAGCACTTGCCCTGGCCGTGTGCCCCATCGTGGCGCCGAGCGGCGCCGCGCTCGCCCAGTCCATCCCGGAAAGCGCGTATGGCGCGCTCCACTGGCGCCTCATCGGACCACACCGCGGCGGCCGCGTGCTGGCCGTCGCCGGCATCGCGGGCGACCCGGCCACCTTCTACTTCGGCGCCGTCGACGGCGGCGTGTGGCGCACCGCCAACGCCGGGGTCACCTGGGATCCCGTGTTCGACGGGCAGCCGATCGCGTCGATCGGCGCGATGGTCGTCGCCCCCTCCGATCCGCGGATCATTTACGTCGGCACCGGCGAAGCTTCGATCCGCTCGGACATCACCTACGGAGCGGGCGTCTACAAGTCCAGCGACGGCGGCGCGACGTGGCACGCACTCGGCCTCGAGGAAACGCGCCACATCGGCAAGGTGCTCGTCGACCCGGCGAACCCGGACGTCGTGCTGGTTGCGGCGCTGGGCCACGCGTACGGCCCCAACGCCGAGCGCGGCGTGTTCCGGTCCACCGACGGGGGCCGCACGTGGAGCAAGACGCTCTTCAGGGATCCTGACACCGGGGCGATCGATCTGGCCGCCGATCCGGGGGACGCGCGGATCGTGTACGCGGCGTTGTGGCAAGCGCGGCGCACGCCGTGGGAACAGTACCAGCCGGATGAAGGACCCGGGAGCGGGTTGTACAAGTCGAGCGACGGCGGAGCGACCTGGACGCCGATCACCGGCCACGGCCTGCCAGCGGGACCGTACGGGCGCATCGGCCTCGCGGTGGGCAGCGGCGGGCGCGTGTACGCGCTCATCGGCGCCATCCGGGGAGGGGGGGGCCTGTACCGCTCCGACGACGCCGGCACGACGTGGCAGCTGGCCGGCGCCGACCCTCGCCTTACGAGCCGCAACTGGTACTTCTGTCGCGTCACGGTGGACCCGCAGAACCGCGACGTCGTGTACGTGCCCAACGTCTCCCTGCTCAAGTCGGTCGACGGCGGCAAGACGTTCACCGTCTTGAAAGGGCAGCCCGGCGGCGACGACTACCACGAGCTGTGGATCGATCCCAAGACCCCCACCCACATGATCGTGGGCAGCGACCAGGGAGCGGTCATCACCCTCGACGGCGGCCGCACGTGGAGCAGCTGGTACAACCAGCCCACGGCGCAGTTCTACCACGTGGCGGTGGACGGCCGGTTCCCCTACCGCGTGTACGGCGCGCAACAGGACGCGGGCACCGCCGGGATCGCGAGCCGCAGCGACTTCGGCGAGATCACCTTCCGCGATTGGGCGCCGGTCGGCGGCGGCGAGAGCGGGTACATCGCGCCGGACCCGTTGGACTCCAACGTCGTCTATGGCGGCGACACCTACGGCGTCGTCCACCGCTTCGACCGGGTCACCGGGCAGTTCCAGGACATTACGCCGTGGCCCGCGCCGACCTTCGGCCAGCCGATGCCGCAGCGACGCTACCGTTTCACCTGGACGTCGCCGATCGTGTTCGACCGAGCGGACCCGCGGGTGCTCTACATCGGCGCCCAGATGCTGCTCGCCACGCGCGACGGCGGGCTGCATTGGGAGGCGATGAGCCCCGATCTGACCGGGGCGCGACCGGTGGCGAGCGATACGGGCCCCGTCTCCGTCGCCAACGCCGCCGCGCGCGGCTACGGCGTGATCTACACTGTCGCCCCCTCCCCGCTCGCCGCGGGGATGATCTGGGCCGGCAGTGACGACGGGCTCGTCTACCGCACCACCGACGGCGGGCGGCACTGGGAGAATGTCACGCCGGCTGGCCTGCCGCCGTGGAGCATGATCAGCCTGATCGAGGCCTCGCCATTCGACACGGCCGCGGCGTACGCGGCCGTGGATCGGCATCGCCTCGACGACTTCGCCCCGTATTTCTACCGCACGCGTGACGGCGGCCGGCACTGGTCGCGCATTACCGAGGGAATCGCGCCCCACGCCTATGCGCAGGCGCTGCGCGCCGACCCAGTGCGGCGGGGGCTGCTCTATGCCGGCACCGAAACCGGCGTGTACGTCTCCTTCGACGACGGCGACCATTGGCAGTCGCTGCAGCTCGACCTGCCGACCGTGTCGGTGCGTGACTTGGCGGTCCACGACGGGGCCCTGGTCGCGGCGACACACGGCCGCGCCTTTTGGATCCTCGACGACCTCGCCCCGCTGCGGCAGCTCAGCGACTCCGTGCTGCGCGCCGGCGTCCATCTGTTCGCGCCCGAGCGGGCGATCCGCGTGCGTCGCAGCGTGAGCAACGACACCCCGCTGCCGCCCGAGGAGCCGCACGGCGAGAACCCGCCGGCCGGAGCCCTCGTCGACTACGTGCTTCAGGCCGCCCCGTCCGGCCCCGTGACGCTCGAGATCTTCGACGCGGGCGGTCGCCTGGTGCGCCGCTTCTCGAGCGAAGACCGACCGCGCCCGCCCGCCGAGCCGCCGCAGATCGCCGCGGAGTGGCTGCCGCGCGACGAGGCCCTGCCGCGGCGCGCCGGCCTCAACCAGTTCGTCTGGGACCTGCGCTACCCGCCGCCGCCCGCCGAGCGGTACGGATACAGCATCGCCGCGATCGCCGGCCACGGGACGGTGGCGGAGCCGGAGGGTCCACTCGTCCTGCCAGGTGAGTACCGCCTGCGGCTCACGGCGGCAGGACGGACGCTCACCCAACCCCTGCGCGTGGAGAATGATCCGCGCGTGCACGTAGCGGATT
>QHVC01000187.1 GCA_003222205.1 Gemmatimonadota bacterium
GACGACCGGCGCCGCCGCCGCGCGTCGCCGCAGCTCCGTCGCGCACTGTGCCAGATCCTCTGGCTCGAGGGTGAACCCGCCGAGCGGATCGCCCGCCAGCGAATCGAACCCTGCCGACACAAGCACCAGTTCGGGGCGCCAGCCGTCCAGCGCCGCGGTCACGGCGCCGAGCAGATCGCGGACGTACACCGCGCGCGGCAGCCCGGGGGGCCGCGGCACGTTGAAGACGTTGCCGACCCCGCGCTCCGCCGCCGCGCCCGTGCCGGGATACCACGGATATTGGTGCATCGAGACGAGGCGCACCGACGGATCCCGTTCGAAGATCGCCTGCGTCCCGTTGCCGTGATGCACGTCCCAATCCACGATGATCACCTGGCGCTTGCCGAGCTGCTGGGCGTGGCGTGCCGCGAGGGCCACGTTATTGAGGAAGCAGAAGCCCATGGCGCGGTCGGCGAGGGCGTGATGGCCCGGGGGCCGCGTCGCCCCGAACGCCGTCGCGCCCTCCCGAGCGATGCCGCGCTCCACCGCCGTGAGGGCGACGCCCGCCGAGGCGAGCGCCGCTTCCCAGCTGCGGGGCCCCAAGACGGTGTCGGGATCGAGCGGGCCACCTCCCCGCGCCGCCAGCGCCTCGAGGGCGTCGAGGTAGCGGGGCGGGTGCACACGCTCCAGCGCTTCCCGCGGCGCTGGTGCGGCCTCGACCCACTCGACGTCGGCCGCGAGCGCCGGCGCCCGCAGCGCCTCCAGCACGGCCGCGATCCGCTCCGGTCGCTCCGGATGCCCCGCGCCGGCCTGATGGAGAGCGCAGGCGGGGTGCCAGACGACGGACGTGCTCATGCCGTCAGTTGTGGAGGTGTGCCTGACGCAGAAGATCCCGGATGGATTCCACTTCGGTCTTCATGGCGCGGCGGGCGGCCGCGACTTCGTCCATCGCGCGCCGGTAGCGCCGCCACGCCATGACGACGGCGACGACCAGCAGCGCACACGCGCCCGCGCCGACGAGCAGTCCCGCGCGCCGCGCCCACAGCCCCGCGATGAGGAGCAGCACCGCGTCGAGCAGCAGGAACCCCACGGCTGCGATGGTGAGCGTCCGTCCGGGGTGTCTCATCGCACCGGCCGGCGGTGGGCGGGCAGGACGATGAACGGGGCGTTGGGTCCGGCCCCGAGGGCGCCGAGCGAGACCGACTCGTCCAGGACCAGGGCGCCACGGAACTTCACGATGTAGTCGTCCGCCCGCACCCGCCGCTGCAGCGCCTGTTCGAGAGCGCGGCGTTTGAGCTCGCCAACCGGGGTGGCCGCGTCGACGGCGAGCGTCACCTGGTCCCACGCCTCGGTAACCATCACCCGCACCGCGAACTTCTCGGCGACCGCGGTCATGCCACCTCCACCGGGGACGCGAGCGGCAGCGTAGACAGGAAGCGATCCACCGCCTGATCGAAGAACAGCGTGGAGGCCCGCACGCGGCTCGCGGTGCCGTCCACCGCCGCGCTCACCACCACCTCTTCTCCGCCCTGCCCCCGCAGTACGACGAAGCCCGGTCCTTCCCGCTCCGGAAACGCCGCCGCCTGCGGCACCCGTTCGGAGAAGAACGCCTTCGCACGCGCCAGCACCTCCGCCGGCGGCAGCGCGACCGTCGCCGAGTGGATCACCGCAGGCGCAGCATCGTGATCCCCGTGGGCTGCAGCGGCACGGGGATTGTCGCCACGTGCCGGTGGGTCGACAAGTCGATCACGTCCACGGCCCCGGGATCGACGCCTTTGCTCTCCTGCGACACGAACGCGAAGCGGTTGTCGGGCGAGTACGCGACGCCGTGCGGGAACGGCTTGGTGGTGGGAATCCGGGCGACCTCTTCCCGCGTGCCCGCGTCGATCAGGGACACGCTCTGGTCTTTCTTATTGGTGACGATAATCCACTTGCCGTCGGGCGAGGGCTCCACGTTGTACGCCCCGTGCCCGGTCGGGATGGTCTTGAGGAGGTCGAGCGTGCCGGCGTCGATCACCTGCAACTGGTCCGCGTGGTTGCAGGCGACGTACAACGTCTTGTCGTCCGGGGAGACCGACACGAAGGTCGGCATGCAGGCGTCGTGCATCACCCCGCCTTGCGCGCCCCCGTGCGTCATCGGCATCGGCGGCATCACGCCCACGCCGGTGCGGTGGCGCCGCGTGATCGCCAGGGTCTGCCGATCCACTTCGAGAATCTCGTCCGAGTTCATGCAGCTGACGTACACACGCGTTCCGGCGTGATTCACCTTGACGCCATGCGGCATGTCGCAGGCGGCGAGGTTCGTGAGCAGCGTCATCGTCGGGGTGTAGACGATCGATACGACGTTGGTGCGCGGGTGGTCGCCGTAGAAGTCCGAGTTCGCCACGAACGCGAGCTCGCCGTCCGGGGTCACGCTGATGGTCGTGGGGAACATCTCCACCTGCGCGCGCGCCAGGAGGGTGTCGCCGTCCACGGCCATTTTCCACAGATAGCCGTACGGAGTTCCATGAGCCACGGACACGTAGTAGAACCGGCCGTCCGGGGAGACCGTGACGTTGTGCGGCCCGTCGATGTCCGCGGGCATGATCCCCACTGGGACCGTCTTGACCTGGTGTAGGGCACTGCCGTCCCAGGTCAACTGCGTCACAATGTCCCCCGACTCGCTCACGACGTAGAGCCGGTAGCCGGGGGGCGCCTGCGCGGCGATCGCGGCCGCCGCCGCAGCAAGCAGGAGCACGGAGCGCATGGCCCTAAAGATAGAGGTAGGCTGTCCGGGCTGGCAGGGTAGGTCGAGGCGGTGAAGGCCTAGGCCAGCAGGTCCCGCAGCGTCGCCTCGACTTGGGAGTTCGGCACCGCGACGGCGCCGGCCTCCCGCGCGGCGCGCAGCAGCTCAGCGCGCACGTGGGGGCCGTAGACCAGTACGGGGATGCCGCGGGTGACGAAGCCCCGGATGCGCG
>QHVC01000078.1 GCA_003222205.1 Gemmatimonadota bacterium
TCCTCATGCCCCACCCCAACGTGGAACGCGGAAGTCGGAACGCGGAGCATTAGGGGCAGGTTCCGCGTTCCGCGTTCCCACTTCCGCGTTTCCGTCACTGCCCAGCGTCCAGAAACCTGGATACCTCGTCTGCGCTTCCCAGCGACACCACCGTCGCCCCGCCCACGATCCGCTTGGCCAGCGCTGCCAGCACGTTCCCCGGCCCGATCTCGATAAACCGCGCCAGGTCGCCCGCGAGCGTGGCGGCGTGCTGCATGCACTCGACCCAGCGCACCGGGGCGGTGAGCTGGTCGGCGAGCAGCCGCCGCGCCCGCGTCGCGTCCTTGACGCCCTCGGCCGTGGCGTTGGCGATCACCGGGTACGCGGCATCGACGAACGGCGCGCGCTCCAGCGCCACGCGGAATGTATTGGCCGCGGGCTGCATCAGCGGCGAATGGAACGCGCCGCTCACCTTGAGCGCGACGACGCGCTTCGCCCCCTTCGTCTTGCACAGCTCCCCCGCTTTGCGCACCGCCTCGGGGTCGCCGGAGATCACCGTCTGGTCGGGGGCGTTGAGGTTCGCCGGCACCACGACGTGCCCGGCGCTCGACGCCTCGTGGCACGCGACCGCGACCTGGGCCGTCGCGAGCCCCAAGATCGCGGCCATGGTGCCGGGCCGCTCCGTCCCCGCCTTGTGCATCAGCTCGCCGCGGCGGCGCACCAGCTTCGCCGCGTCGGCGGCGGGGAGCGCGCCGGCCGTCACGTACGCCGAGTATTCGCCGAGCGAGTGGCCGGCGGCGGCGACGGGGGTGGCGACCTTGTCGCGCACGACGGCGAACACCGCCGCGCTGTGCGCGAGGATCGCCGGCTGCGCATTGTGAGTGAGGGTGAGCTCGTCTTCGGGGCCTGCGAACATCAACGTCGAGAGGGCGGTGCCGAGCGCGTCGTCGATCGCCTGGAAGGTCTCGCGCGCGGCGGGAAACCGCTCCGCCAGATCCTTGCCCATCCCGACTTTTTGTGCGCCCTGTCCCGGGCACAGCCACACCGTCGCTACCACCGCACGACCATGCTCGCCCAGGTGAACCCCGCGCCGAACGCGACGAACATCACCGTCATCCCGGCTTTCAGCCGTCCCGTCTTCACCGCTTCGTCGAGCGCGATGGCGATCGAGGCCGCCGACGTGTTGCCGAAGCGATCCACGTTGACGTACACCTTGTCCATCGGCACGCCAGCGTGCTTCGCCGTCGCCTCGATGATGCGAATGTTCGCCTGGTGCGGGATCAGGAGGTCGATGTCCCCCGCCGTGAGCCCGGCGCGCTGCAGCGCCTGGTCGCACGCGTCGGCCATCGACAGCACGGCGGCCTTGAAGACTTCGCGGCCCGCCATCTTGATGTAATAGCTGTGGTCGGTCAGCAGCTCGGGGCTGGGGGGATGCGTCGCGCCGCCGCCCGGCCGGTACAGCAGCTCGGCGAGCGTGCCGTCGGACTTCATGTAGCTGGAGAGGATGCCGCGGCCTTTGCTGTTCGCGACCGGGCGCACCAGCGTCGCCCCGGCGCCGTCGCCGAACAACACCGCGGTGGTGCGGTCGCTCCAGTCCATGATCGAAGTGAGCTTCTCGGCCGCCACCACGAGCACGTTCTTCCCCTGTTCGCTGGCTATCAGCCCTTCGGCGACGTTCAGCGCGAATACGAACCCCGAGCACGCGGCGCCGACGTCGAACGCGGCGGCGTTCTTGGCGCCGAGGATCGCCTGGAGATCGCACGCCTGCGAGGGGAGCAGCCGGTCGGGCGACGCGGTGGCGTAGACGATCGCGTCGAGGTCCATGGGGGTGAGGCCGTTCTCCTCGAGCACCTGCAGCGCCGCCGCCTTCCCCATGCAGGCGTTGCTCTCTTCCTTGCTCGAGACGCGCCGCTCGCGGATGCCGGTGCGGTCGCGGATCCACTGGTCGGACGTGTCCAGGATCTTGCTGAACTCGTCGTTGGTCATGACGCGCGGCGGCGCGTAGCTGCCGGTGCCCGAGAGCTCCGCGAACGGCCGTTTCATGCGACGGCCCCTCCCTGTGCGAACTCGGCCCCGATGTCCTGGGTCACGTGGCTCTCCACCGCCTTCAAGGCGACGCGGATCGCGTTCTTGATCGCCCGGGCGGGCGAGGAGCCGTGACAGATGATCGACACGCCCTGCACGCCGAGCAGCGGCGCGCCGCCGTAGGTCGCGTAGTCCAGCACTTTGAGCACGCCCGCCATTTCGGGGCGCTGCAGGATATCCGGCGACGCGCGGTTCATCAGGGCGACGAACACGCGCGCCGCCGATTCGTAGAACTTGAGCACCACGTTGCCGACGAAGCCGTCGCACACGACCACGTCGAGCGGCTGGCCGCGCGCCTCGCCGGCGGGGATGTCCCGGCCCTCGACGTTGCCGAGGAAGTGGATCCCCGCGCTGCGGCGCAGCAACTGGTAAGCCTCCTTCACCACCGCGTTGCCCTTCTCTTCCTCTTCGCCGATGTTGAGCAGCCCCACGTTCGGCTGCGGCCGCCCCATCACGTCACGCGCGTACACCGAGCCCAGATGGGCGAACCCCACCAGCTCGCGGGCGTCGCAGTCCACGTTCGCCCCCGCGTCGAGCACCAGCACCGGCTGCTGCGCGGTGGGAAACATGGTGCCGATCGCCGGCCGCTGCACGCCCGGCGTAAGCCGCAACAGCAGCGTGCTCGCGGCCATCACGGCGCCGGTGTTGCCCGCGGAGATGAACGCGTCGGACTCCCCCTTCTTCTGAAGGGTGAGCCCCACGACGATCGACGACTTGGGTTTGCCGCGGATCGCGGCGAGGGGCTTGTCGCCCATCCCCACGACGTCGGGCGCCTCGACGATGTCGAGCCGCTTGCGGTCCACGTCGGCGTGGCTGCGCAGCGCCGCTTCGATGTCCGCCGTGCGCCCGACGAGCTGCATGCGAAAGCCCGCCGGCAGCTCGCGCAGGGCCTGCGCCACCCCCTCGATTTCCACCTGCGGCGCATTATCCCCGCCCATCGCGTCGAGCGCGACGCGGATCACGTCAGACGTCCTCGACCTCGATGACTTGCTTGTCGGCATAGTAGCCGCAGGTCGGGCAGACGTGATGCGGCCGTTTCAGGTCGCCGCAGCGCGGGCACGGCTGCAGCGTCGGCCGCTCGGCCTTGTAATGGGTGCGGCGCGCCCGCTTCTTGCGCTTCGATGTCCGTCGCTTGGGTACCGCCATGGCTCCTCGTCAGCCGCGGAGCTTGTCCTTCAGGGCCGCCAGCGCCGACCACCGGAGATCCGGCGTCGGCGAGCAGCCGCAAGGGCCCGCGTTCAGGTCTTGTCCGCACCGCGGGCACAGCCCGCGGCAGTCTTCACGGCATAACACGTACCGCGGCGCCGCCAGGAACAGCTCCTCCCGGACCGCCGGCGTCACGTCCACCAGGGTGGCGTCCTCGCCCAGCGCGAAGGCGTCCGGATCGTCGTCCGCGTCGGCACCGCGCACGAAAAGCGCGCCGATGTCGGCGTGCACCGCCTGGGACACCGGCGCGAGGCAGCGCCGGCACTCCCCAGCCACCCGGGTGTCCAGCGTACCGTGCCAATAGAACCGCTCCTCGCCCGTCGCCTGCAGGCGGCCGCCGACCCGCACGGCCTCCGCCAGCCCGACCTCGAGCCCCGCCAGGAGCGGGTCGTCCTTCGCCAGCTCGCCCGCGGTCTCGACGGGCCCCAGGGCCAGCTCGCGCAGGTCGATTTGCAGCATGGACAGCGAAGCTAAACCCTTGTGGGACTTGCGTCAACCGAGCTCGACCAATTCCCGCTCGGGGAAGAAGAAGGCGACTTCGCGGGCCGCGTTTTCAGCCGAGTCCGAGGCGTGGATCGCGTTGCGCTCCTTGTTCTGGGCGTAGAGTTTGCGCACCGTCCCCGGCTTCGCGTCCGCGGGATCGGTCGCCCCGATGACGTCACGCAGGTGGGCGACGGCGTTGTCGCGCGCCAGCGCCAGCGCGAGCGCTGGTCCCGACGTCATGAACGCGACGAGTGGCTTGAAGAACGGCCGGTCGCGATGCACGGCGTAGAACGCCTGGGCCTGCGCGGTGCTCAAGCGCACCAGGCGGACGGCGCGGATCTGAAATCCGGCGGCCTCGAGGTGGGCGAGGATCTTGCCGGTGTGGCCGGCCTGGACGGCGTCGGGTTTGATGATGGCCAGCGTCAGTTGCACGTTGCCCGTTCCACGTTGTACGAGTGAATCACGGAGCGATGATCAGCCGGCGGATCAGGTCCGCCCGTGTGAGAAATCCAACCACGACACCTTCGCGGACGACGGGGAAGCGATCGACATCCTTGGCGCTGATCAGGTTGGCGACGTCGGTCAGGGTCTGGTCCTCGGACAGGCACAGCACCGCGCGGGCCATCGCTTCCTTCACCAGGATCTGCTTCGGGTCGCCGCCGCGCTGGGCCTGGGTCTTGGTCGGCGCGCGGAACTCACCGCTCTTGGTGCGCTGCAGGTAGTCGGGGATCAGGAACCGCAGCAGCTCGCGGTGGGTGATCATCCCCAGGAGGCTGCCGGCGTCGTCCACGACGGGGAGCGCGCGCACGTCGTGCTCCACCATGTAACGCGCCGCCCCGCCCAGCGTCTCCTCGGGGCCGATGGTACGCACGCGCGTGGTCATCACATCGCGCACGGTCAGGTGGCTGGGGAGCTCGATCGCCGCGAGCGCCGGCAGCTGCACCACCTGCTCGGCGGATTTGGCGGCGAGCAGCGCGAGCACGTTGGCCGGGCTGCTCAGCGTGCGCGCGAACGCGCCCACGACCTGCAGGTAGGTCGGGGTCTCGCGCGGCGGCGCCACGATCAGCACCACGATGCGGGCGGTGCGGTGCGGGTCCTTCTCCCAGCGGATCGGGGCCGGGGCGATCCCGACCGCCGCCACCAGCCCGCGCACCGCCTCGGTGCGGAAGTGCGGCAGGAAGGCGTGCTCGCCGACGCTCACCATGTCCTCGGGCCAGGCGTGCTTGATCACCGCCAGCAGGCGCTGCGGCTCGGCCACCGCCCCCGCCGCGACGAGCCGGTCGGCGAGCTGCTCGGTCGCCTCCTTGACCGTCGCCGCCCTGAGCGGCAGCAGCACATGGCCGGTCGCGAGGACGTCGCTGAGCTTCATAGCCGCTCCTTGAGCAGCGGCACTACGTCCGCCGGCCGCCGCATCACGCCGATCCCCGCGCGCGCCAGCGCGTCCATCTTGTCCTGGGCCGTCCCCGAGGCACCCGAGATGATCGCGCCCGCGTGCCCCATGCGGCGGCCCGCTGGGGCGGTCTGGCCGGCGATGAACCCGACGACCGGTTTGGACATCTGCTTGACGTACTCGGCCGCCTGCTGCTCGTCGGTGCCGCCGATTTCGCCGATCATCACCACCGCCTCGGTGTCGGCATCGGCCTCGAACGCGGCGAGGCAGTGGATGAACGTCGTCCCGATGATCGGGTCGCCGCCGATGCCGACGCACGTTGACTGCCCCAAGCCCTGCGTCGTGAGCTGGTGAATGATCTCGTAGGTGAGGGTGCCGCTGCGCGACACGACGCCGACCTTCCCCGGCGCGCAGATGTTGCCGGGAATGATCCCCACCTTGCTCCGCCCCGGCGAGATCAACCCGGGACAGTTGGGGCCGATGAGCCGCGCGCCCCGCTCCTTGAGGAATGGGATCACCCGCGTCATGTCGAGGACCGGGATGCCCTCGGTGATGCACACGATGAGCGGGATGCCGCCCTCGGCGGCCTCGAAGATCGCCGACGCCGCCACGGCGGCGGGCACGTAGATCACCGCCACGTTGGCCTTGGTCTCGGCGACGGCGTCGGCCACGGTGTCGAACACCGGGACGATGCCCTCGAACAGCTGCCCGCCCTTCCCCGGGGTGACGCCGGCCACGACGCGGGTGCCGTAGGCGATCATCTGCTTGGTGTGGAACGAGCCGTCCCGGCCGGTGACGCCCTGCACGAGCAGGCGGGTGTCCTGGCCGATGAAGATGCTCACGCGGCCCCCCTCTTCCCCCGCGCGAGCGCGACCGCCTGCTGCACCGCCTCGTCCATGTCGGTCAGCGCCGAGTAGCCGGCCTTGGTGAGGATCTGCACCGCTTCCTTTTCGTTGGTCCCCGTCAGCCGGATCACCATCGGCACCTTGAGCGGGACCTGTCGCGTCGCTTCGACGATGCCGTTGGCGACGTCGTCGCCGCGGGTGATGCCGCCGAAGATATTGAAGAGGATCGCCTTGACGTTGGGGTCCGCGGTGATGATGCGCAGCGCGCTCATCACCTTCTGCGGATTTGAGCTGCCGCCGATGTCGAGGAAGTTCGCCGGTTCGCCGCCGTAGTACTTGACGAGGTCCATCGTCGCCATGGCGAGGCCCGCGCCGTTCACACAGCACCCCACGTTCCCGTCGAGCTTGATGAAGGTGAGCCCGGCTTCGCGCGCCTGCACCTCGGAGGGGACCTCGGCGGAGGGGTCGCGCAGCGCGGCGATCTCGGGGTGGCGGTCCAGCTCGTTGTCGTCGATGACGATCTTGGCGTCGAGCGCCAGGACGGCGCCGGCCGGCGTCGTGATGAGCGGGTTGATCTCGGCGAGGGACGCCCCCACCGCGTACACCGTCGTCGCGAGCTTCTGCATGATGTCGGCCGCGGCGCGCGCCTGCGCGAGGTCGCGGTACAGCTTGAAGGCGAGGCCCAGCGCCTGGTGGGCGAGGAGGCCGTACCTGGGGTCGATCGCCAGCCGGTGGATCTTCTCGGGAGTCTTGGCGGCCACCTCTTCGATGTCGATGCCGCCCGCCGCGCTCACCATCAGCACCGGCCGCTGCGACGCCCGGTCCACGACGATGCCCACGTAGCTCTCCGACGCGATGTCGGCCGCCGGCGCGACCAACACCGTGTGCACGGTCAGGCCCTTGATCGTCATGCCGAGGATGGCGGACGCCGCCGCCTTGGCGGCGTCGGCGCCGTCCGCCAGCTTCACGCCGCCCGCCTTGCCACGGCCGCCCGCGTGCACCTGCGCCTTGACGACGACCTTCCCGCCGAGCCGCGCAGCGGTGGTGCGCGCTTCGTCGGGGGTCGCCGCCACTGCCGCGTCCGGCATGGGCACGCCGGATCGCTTCAGGATCTCCCGCGCCTGGTACTCGTGGAGGTTCACGTCGCTTCTTTCATGATGGTCGTGCCGGCCTCGCCCTTGAGGGCGGCGAGGCCCTGCGCCAGCTCCGCGATGATCGCCCGGCCGCCGCCCTGGCGGACGAACGCGGCCGCGGCCTCCACCTTGGGACGCATCGAGCCGGTGCCCAGCTCCTTACCGACCAGCAGATGCTCGGCCTCCGCCAGCGACAGGCGCCGGATGCGCTCCTGGTGCGGCGTGCCCCAGCCGCGGTACACGGCGTCCACGTTGGTGAGAATCAGCAGCACGTCGGCGTTGATGGCGCGTCCCAGGATCGCCGCGACGCGGTCCTTGTCCGCCACCGCGTCCAGCCCCTCGAGACCGAGGCGCGCGTCGCGGTACACCGGCGGGCCGCCGCCCCCGCTCGCGATGACGATGTGGCCCGCGGCGACGAGGTGGCGGATCATCGCGTGCTCGATCACGCCGATCGGCACCGGGCTCGGCGCCAGGCGCCGCCACCGGCCGGGCGCTTCCTCGACCACCGGCACGCCGCGCGCCGTGAGCCCCGCCACCTGCGCGCGGTCCAACGCATGCCCCACGGGCTTGGTGGGCGCGCGCAGGTTGGGGTCGTCAGCGCGGCACTCGGTCTGCGTGATCAGCGTGACGACGGTGCGCTCGACCCCGGCGCGCGCCAGCGCGTTCTGCAGCGACTGCTGGATCATGTAGCCCATCCAGCCCGCGGTTGCCGCCACCAGCACGCCGAGCGGCAGCGGCTCGACCTGGCCGGCGGCGATTTCGTTGCGGGCCAGCTCGTCGCCCACCTGGGGACCGTTGCCGTGCACGAGGGTGATGTGCCACCCCGCGCGCGCCAGCTCGACGATCGGGGCGAGGCTCTCGCGCGTATGCCGGAACTGGTTGGTGATCGTCGGCCGCTCGCCCTGCGGGGCGACGGCATTGCCGCCCAGCGCGACGACGATCGAGCCCGTCCCCGGATTCACGGCGGCGCAACCTAGCCCGGTCAGGGACGCGGAGCAAGCTTGGGGCGCGGCACGCCGAGCGCCTCGAGCAGCCGGCGGTACAGGCGCCCGAACTCTTCCATGTCCCGGCGCGCCAGGGCGGCGTCCATCTCGGCCGCGAGGCTCCGCGCCTCGCGCCACCGTGCGGCGACGCTCGTGTCTCCGGCGGCGCCGAGCGGGCCGGACGCGAGCAGGTCGCGCAGCGCCGCCGCCACCGACCGTCCCTCCCCGTTGCGATCTCCCCAGGTGATGAACACGCTCTCGACCCGCGGGGTCGCGTCCGCCCGCCCCCCCGCCGTCCCGCTCTCGGGCTCGGCGAACCGCGCCTGCACGATCAGCATGCGTCCGCCCGCGAGCCACACCCGCGCCGCTCCCGGCCTGGTCTCCGACGAACCGACGACGACGGCGGGCAGCCGATCCGGTAACGCCTGGCGCCATGCGAACAGCCGGGGACCCGGCTCCGCCATCACGCCGGCGACGATCGCCTGCAGGCGCCCTCCCTCGCTGAACGCCTGCGCGCGCCACACCGCGTCACCGCCGCCGTCACCGCTTAGGCCCGCGGCGATGACCGCGAACGGCTCGGGCGTCAGCGGCTTCCATGCGATCGTGTCCTGCTCGGCGCGCGCGAACGCCGCCGCCGCGAGGCGCAGGCCGTCGGACGGATAGACGAGCCGGCCGCGCAGCCACGCGGGGATGCTCTCGGGCGGCGCCACGAGCCCTCGGAACGCTCGGCCCCAGGCGGCGGCGAGCGAGTCGTGGCCGGGGGCGAGCCACAGCCGTGTCTCTCCCGTGACGGCGTTCACCGCGCCGAGGACGGCGGCCCGGCGGTAGCGAACGAGCCGATCGCCGGCGTGGAGTGGCTCGACGAGCGGGAAATAGTCGGCGTCGAGATACCCCCACGTCACCCACCACAACGCGCTGTCGGCGAGCGCGGGCGTTGCGGCCTCGAACGCCGCGAACGGCGCCAACCGGGCGAGCCGCTCGGTCGCGCCGCGCCGCCACAGCAGCAGGCCGCCGCGCGACTCCCGACGCAACAGCTCCGGGCTCTGCAGCGCCCAGGCGAGGGCGACGCGCTGCCAGGTACCGTCGAGCTCGATGCCCCGCGGTCCGCTCGCGACGGCGCCCGGCAGCACGGCGTACTGGCTGAAGCCCGGGCCGAACCACGTGGCCGCGCTGCCGAAGCGGACGTCGCGCGTGGCGAGCCCCGTGTCCGCTTCGACGGCGGCCAGCGGCGGGCCGGCGCGGGCCCACGCGCCGCGGTGCACGGCCGTCCAGTCGGGGGGCGGATCGGCGCGCGCGAGAGCCGTGTCGTCGGGCGCGGACGCGACGAGCCATGCCGGCGCGCCGGCCGCGAGCTCGGGGGTGAGCGCGACGCCCGCCACCGTCGTCCCTCGCTCCAAGCGCCCGCTTCGCGCCACGACGGCCGCGACCCGTGAGGGATCCCACACGGGGAGGCCCGCCGGGCCGCGCGCGAGCCGCGGGGCGGAGTCGGCCGGTTGCACCGTCAGCCCCTCGGCGCCGAACGCCAGACGCTCCAGGGCGAGGCGGTCCGCGGCGAACGTGGTGTCGGCAGCGCGACCCGTGCGCGGACCGCCACGGCCGAGCCCCGGGACGAGGCCGTAGACGGTCACCTGGGCCGCGATCAGGACGGCCCATGCCGCCGACACGGCCTGGGGGCGGTCCCACCACGCCCACGCGACGCTCACGACGGCCGTCGCGACCGCCAGCACCGCCACCACGCCGTCGCCGGGGATGCGAACGTCGATCACGGGATGCACTACCGCACCGTGGAGCCCGGCCACGAACTCAGCGGGGTCGAGCAGCGCGCCCCACGCCAGCACCAGGGCGAGACACCCCAGCAGCAGGCCCAGGTGTCCGCGCGCGTGCGGGCTCGCCTGGGGCCTGATGCCCCGGAACCGCAGCGAGCCGATCCCCACGTACAGCAGGCTCACGACCACCACCGCGGTCAGCGACGCCAGCAGCGCGTACGACTGGCGCGTCTCGGCCCACGGCAGCTCCGCCACGTAGTAGCCGACGTCGCGGTGCAGGATCGGGTCGGCGACGCCGTACTGCGGCGCCCCGCTGGCGATGAGCGCCTGCATCCACCAGTCGCCACTGCCCCACGCCAGGCCGATGCCGAACGCGAGCCCCGCCAGCAGCGTTCCGGCGAGCAGGATGCGCTGGGGGACCGCCTCCACGATCTCGAGGTTGCCGATGCGCCGCGGCATCTGCACCGATCCGATGGAGCGGTAGATGAACCAGAGGTGCAGCGTCCCCCATCCGACGGAAACGACGAACACGACGATGCGCATCAGCCGGGCGAGACTGCGCGCGGCGAGATAGGCGTCACCGCCCCCGCCGGTGATGGTGGCGGCCCACGCGTGCTCCGCGGTCTCGAGGGCCAGCCACCGCCCGCCGACCAGCACGGCGATGAGCGCGGCCGCGGCGAGCAGCAGCCAGCGGCGGCGCCGCGGCCCAGTGCCCGCGGGGTTCACGGCCGCACGCCGTTCGCCGCCAGCCACGCTTCGACCTCGCGGCGGTTGGCCCCGAGCGCTGCCTCGGAGGCCGCCTCGAAGCGCATCACGAGCACCGGCTGGGTATTGGAAGCGCGCAGCAGCCCCCAGCCGTCGGCGAAGCGGATGCGCACGCCGTCAAGCGTGGACACCGGGTGCGTCGCCGCGAAGTGCCGCGCCGCTCGGGCGACCACGTCGAACTTCACGTCGTCGGGACAGTCGACGCGCAGCTCCGGCGTGGCGACCGTCGTCGGGACGTCGGCGAGCAGGCGCGACAGCGGGCCGCCCTCGCGCGCTACGTACGCGAGCAGCCGTGCCGCGGCGAACAGCGCGTCGTCGAAGCCGAACCAGTCGCCGCCGAAGAACATGTGGCCGCTCATCTCCCCGGCGAGCGGCGCGTGCGTGTCCTTCATCTTCTGCTTGATGAGCGAGTGCCCCGTCTTCCACATCACGGGCGTGAGCCCGGCGCGCTCCAGCATCTGCGGGAGCACCTCGGAGCACTTCACGTCGAAGATGACCGAGTGACCCTTACCCTGGCGTCGGGCCAGGTCGCGCCCGAACAGCACCAACAGCTGGTCGCCGAACACCACCCGCCCGTGTTCGTCCACCGCGCCGATGCGATCGCCGTCGCCGTCGAAGGCGATCCCCAGCTCGCAGCCCTCGCGGACGACGGTGGTCTGGAGGTCCTGAGCGTCTCGATCACCGTGGGATCGGGGTGATGGTTGGGAAACGTCCCATCCGACTCCGCGTACAGCGGGACCACGTCGGCGCCGAGCCGGCGCAGCGTGTCGATCGCGACGAGACTCGTCACGCCGTTGCCGCAGTCCACGGCGACTTTCACGCGGCGGGCGAGCGGGGCGTTGCGCTGCACGATCGCGTCGCGGTAGGCGGCGAGGACGCCCGGCGCGCGCGTCTCGCCGCCCTGGGTACGCGTCTCGACGAGGTTGTCCTCGAGCATCTCACGCAGGTCCTGGAGATCCTCGCCAAACAGCGCCTCGCCGCCCAGCACGATCTTGAACCCGTTGAACTCGGGCGGGTTGTGTGAGCCGGTGACCTGGATGCCGCCGTCTACCGGGACGGTGTGGGTGGCGAAGTACAGCGCCGGCGTCGGCAGCTCGCCGACGTCGACCGCCGTGCCGCCGGCGGCCGCGATACCCCGCCGCACGGCTGCCGCGAGCGTCGCGCCCGAGGGCCGGTTGTCCCGGCCCACGGCGAGCAGAGGCGCGCGGCCCATTCCCAAATGGCCGCGGGCCAGCGTCGCGACGCCCTGGCCGATGGCGTGCGCCAGCTCGTCCGTGAGCTGGTCACCCACGGTGCCGCGGATGTCGTACTGTCGGAAGATGGCGGCGGGGACCCGCATGGCGGCCGCCGGGCGGTCAGTTTCCCGGCGGCGCCACCGCGGCGGCGGTCGGGGTGCGCAGGGACTCGGCGCCGGCGGCCGAGAGGTCGAGGAGGCGGTTGGGCCGGATCCCAAAAAAGAGCAGGCCCACGACGGCCAGCGTCACCGCGGCGCCGGCGAGCCGCCCCAGGCGCACGTCGGCGTGCGCCGCGGCGGACGGCGCGGGCCTCATGTACATCACCATGATCACGGGCAGATAATAGCCCGCCGACACCACGCTGGTGAGCACGAGCAGCGCGGCGAGCCACCACTGCGCGCTCTGGGCCGCCGCGACGAGGATGTACCACTTCCCCATGAACCCGGCGGTGCCCGGAAACCCGAGCAGCGACAGCATGCACACCGCGAGGGCGAAGGCCAGCCACGGCCGCTCGGTGGCGAGGCCGGACAGGTCGTCGATCAGCACGTCGCTCTCGCCCCCCCGCCCTTTCACCGCGAGCAGCGCGAAGGCGGCGAGCGTCGTCAGCGTATACGCGACGAGATAAAAGAGGAACGCGGCGGAGCCGGAAGCATTCCCGGCGGCGACGGCGACCAGCACGTAGCCCGCGTGCGCGATCGACGAATACGCGAGCATGCGCTTCAGCGAACGCTGCGCCAGCGCGACGAGGTTGCCGCCCACCATCGTGGCGACGGCGAGGGCGCTCACGATCTGGTGCCACGCGACCGTCGTGGCGAACGCCTGGCCCAGCACGCGGAACAGCGCCGCGAACGCCGCGGCCTTCACCGCCGTGGCCATGAAGCCGGTGACGGGCGTCGGGGCGCCGTCGTAGACGTCCGGTGCCCACATGTGGAACGGCACGGCGGCGACCTTGAAGGCGAAGCCGACGAGCAGCAGCGCCAGGCCGATGAGCAGCAGCGTGCCGTGCTCGAGATGCAGCGAAGTGACTTGCGCGCCGATCAGCGCCAGGTTCGTCGTCCCGGTCGCGCCGTACACCAGCGCGATTCCGTACAGCAGAAACGCCGAGGCGAAGGCCCCCAGCAAGAAGTACTTGAGCGCCGCCTCTGCCGCCTTGGGGCTCTTGCGGTTGATCCCCGCCAACACATACACCGACACCGACATCAGCTCCAGCCCCAGGAACACGACCATCAAGTCCGACCCGCCGCCCATCAGCATCATGCCGAGGACTGAGAACAGCAGCAGCACGTAGTACTCGGGGGCGAGCAGCGCCTCGCGCTCCAGGTAGCGCATCGACAGGAGCACCGTGAGCGCGCCGGTGCCGAGGAACAGCCAGTCGCTGATGAAGCGGAAGTCGTCCACGGCGATCATCGGGGCGTAGCCCTGGGCGGCGGCGGAGTTCCACCACAGCCACCACACCACCGCGGCGGTGGTCGCGAACGCCGCGAGCGCGATCCCCCCGGCGACGCGTAGGTCGCCTCCCGTGCGGTGGCGCCACGCCACGACCACCAGGAGCACCAACGCCCAGCCCGTGAGCATGAGCTCGGGGAGCAGTGCTGTGAGCAGGTCGCGGGTGAGGGAGAGGTCGAGCGTCATCGGCCGACGCTCGCCGTGGGGATAGCGGCGGCCGGTCTCGCCTGCTGGATGAACCGCTGCGCGGCCGGCTCCATCCGGTCGAGGAACGGCTTGGGGTAGAGCCCGATCCACAGGATCCCCGCGAGCAGCGGTACCAGCACCGCGAGCTCGCGCGGGGTGAGATCGAGCAGTTTCTCATTCTCCTTCTTGTCGAGCGGGTTGTAGATCACGCGTTGCAGGGCCGGGAGCAGGTACATCGCCGCGACGATGACGCCGGCCGCCGCGATGCCCGCCGCGACCGGGTACGTCCGGAACGCTCCCAGCAGCACCAGGAACTCGCCCACGAACCCGTTCGTGCCCGGGAGTCCGATCGAGGAGAGCGACACGACGGTCAGGACGGCGGCGAGCATCGGGACCACCCGCGCGATGCCACCGTACGCCTCGATGAGGCGGCTGTGCCGCCGCTCGTACAGCATGCCGACGAGGAAGAACAGCGCACCGGTCGAGATGCCGTGGTTGATCATCACCAGCAGCGCGCCTTGCACGCTCTGCAGGGTGAGCGCCCAAATGCCGAGCATCACGAAGCCCAGGTGCGCGACCGAGGAGTAGGCGATGAGTTTCTTGAAGTCCGGCTGCACCATCGCCACCAGCCCGCCGTAGAGGATGCCGATCAGGGCGAGCGCGACGATCACCGCCTGCACGGTGGGGTGCAGCGCCACGCCCGGGAACAGCGGCACGGCGAACCGCAGGAACCCGTAGGTGCCCATTTTCAGCAGGATGCCGGCGAGCAGCACCGAGCCCGCGGTCGGCGCTTCGACGTGCGCGTCGGGGAGCCAGGTGTGGAACGGGAACATCGGCACCTTGATGGCGAACGCCAGGAAAAACGCGCCGAAGAACCACCAGGCGGCGCGGCCCAGGTCGCCCAGGTGCCCGAGCAGGTAGTCGTAGTCGAACGAGACCACGCCCGTCTTCCCCGCGACGGCGAACACCAG
>QHVC01000191.1 GCA_003222205.1 Gemmatimonadota bacterium
ACCGGCGCGGTGACGCTGAGTTTGGGTAATGCGCCCGCGGGAGTCACTGGCTCCTTCGATCCGGCGGCACCCACGGGGACCAGCTCCACGCTTACAGTAAGCGTCGGGGCCGCCGTTGCTCCCGGGGTTTACAACCTGACGGTAGGTGGGACCGGGACCGCGGGCGACCGCTCGACTCCCCTCACCCTCACGGTGAGCGCGCCCGTGAGCGCCGTCGTCGCGTCCGTGAGCGCCGGTATTGATCACACATGCGGGGTCACGTCGAGCGGCGCCGCGTATTGCTGGGGATATAACGTCTACGGCGGGCTGGGGAACGGCACGACGACGGGCAGTCTGATTCCGGTCGCCGTGTCTGGCGGGCTCACGTTCGCGATGGTCAGTGCGGGCAATGATTATACCTGCGGGGTCACGACGAGCGGCGCCGCGTATTGCTGGGGGCTCCGCGGCCAGCTGGGCGACGGGACGTCCGGTACCGATCGCCTGACCCCGGTCGCCGTCTCCGGCGGGCTCACGTTCGCGGCGGTCAGTGCTCGCGGTTTTCACACTTGCGGGGTCACGACGAGCGGCGCCGCGTATTGCTGGGGGACGAACGGCTCGGGCGAGTTGGGGAACGGCACGAGGACGGGCAGTCTGATACCGGTCGCCGTCTCCGGCGGGCTCACGTTCGCGGCCGTCACTGCGGGCGACTACGAGACCTGCGGGGTGACGACCAGCGGCGCCGCGTATTGCTGGGGGTTGAACAGCTTCGGCGCGTCAGGAGACGGCACGGGGACGAGCAGTACCATACCGGTCGCCGTGTCCGGCGGGCTCACGTTCGCGGCGGTGAGTGCGGGCTTTTATTTCACCTGCGGGGTCACGACGAGCGGCGCCGCCTATTGCTGGGGGTACAACGGCGGCGGCGAGCTGGGGAACGGCACGACAACGAACAGTCTGATACCGGTCGCCGTCTCCGGCGGGCACACGTTCGCGACGGTGAGTGCGGGTGCTTCTGAGACCTGCGGGGTCACGACGAGCGGCGCCGCGTATTGCTGGGGGTACAATGGCTACGGCGAACTGGGGACGGGCACGAGGACGGCCAGTCTGATACCGGTCGCCGTCTCCGGCGGGCTCACGTTCGCGGCGGTGAGCATCGGCGGATCTGGCTCAACTACGGCACCACATACGTGCGGGACCACGCCGGGCGGTGTCGCGTATTGCTGGGGGTACAACGGCTACGGCCAGGTGGGCGACGGGACGTCGGGTACCGATCGCCTGTCCCCGGTCGCCGTCTCCGGCGGGCTCACGTTCGGGCCGTAGCGTGCGTCTTAGGCAGACCACCGGAGTCTTGCCCGGCCTCACAACACACGATACGAGGTGGCTGACATGAGCAGCCCCACTTGCCGCTCGCGTTTCGGTTGGATGTTGCCGGCAATGGTCTTTGTCGTTGGCGTTGCGCCTCGCGCGGCAGCGCAAGCCGAACAGCCCCCCGAGCCCCCCTGGGCTTCAGACCGGGAGACCGGCTGTCGGGCATCATTGCAGGACATCGAAAAAATAGATGCCCGGCGGTACTCCGATAAGTTTTTCTTGACATGGACCGGCGCCTGCAAGGGTGGAAAGCTCGATGGGTACGGGACGCTGACGATATGGAATGACTCCATCTTGAGTGGCAGCTCATTTGTCTCGAGAATGGAGATGACACCGGAGTCCGGGTTGCGAATGAACGACGGGGTCGTGAGCGTCGCGCTGCAGCCGTCGGACCTCAGAATAGAGGTTGCCGCAAAGACCGTAACGCCCGCTGGAATTGCTCAAGTTGCGATCTACAGGAAGCGAAAGACCCAAAGCGATTACCGCTACCGGGCGACAACCCTGGCTATCGCGCGGTACCTCCAGGCAGCGCTCCCATCGCTGGGGCTACTGAACAACGTAAACGTGGTGGCTTGTATCAAGGACGAGGGCGATGTCGAACCACCACCGCAGTCACCAGGGGGGCGCTTTGGCCACTGCGAGGCCGAAGTAGCTCTGCAGAGATATCCGCAGGAGCCGGTCAATGTGCGTCGCGTCAGGGTGCTGGGTGGAGGTAGCCGTGATGAGCACGATTTTCAGTTTGCTGTTGGACAATTGGTGAGGGACTCGCTAACGGCCGTGCGGACTGCAGAGCTCGCAGCGAGAGGAGAGACACCCACATCGGTTGAGGAGGAGCAACGGGTTCAGCCTATCCCGCCCGCCAGTTCCGTGATGCCCCCCGGATACCTGCAGGCGATGCCGATGGCCGAGCGGGTTATGGCCGACATGAAAGTCGCGGATACCGTCCTGACTCGGGCGCGGCAATACGCGGCAGTGTCCCGCCTTCAGGAGATTCTGTACGTCTTGACCTCGGATCATACGTTCGTCCGTACGAGCGATAATCAGGTTCGATCGGGGCTGACCCCAGTGGAAGACAGCCTCAATCGGGGATACCTCGACGCCCAGAACTTGCGGCTGCTTCCCCGGTCAGCATTGGTCCCATGCTTGAGTGCGTTGATGAACCAGTACTCGGACGAGAACGCACCGTTCCGCACCGCTACTTCTCACCCACCTGGAAGACAGCCTTCCTGAAGCTCGAAGCACAGTCCCATCGGCGCGAGGACCAGCAGGCGGCTGCCAACGGCGCGCCGAACGCGCGAGCTGCGGAGCCGGCAGCACCGCAGTGCGCACCAGTCCCCCCGGACCAGCATCGCTTCGCGGTCGCCGTGAATGATTGGTGTCGCCGATTCCAGGCTCCCGAGCAGACGAATCCGATCGCTCGGGAACAGTTTCAGCACGAGGCCGCGCAGCAGGGTGCCGCCATCAGCCATACCGTCGGTCTCGTCCAGAGCTGGGGCGGTATCTTGAGCGCAATCAAGGCATATGATCGGCCGGTGATTGCCCGCGGGGAGGACTCCTCAGCTGCAGACCTGGTCCTCTTGGTTGACACCCTGGCCACGCTTTATCGGGCATCGCCCCCCGCCGCGTTCGAGGCCACGGTCGGTTCCAGCTCGCCGATCTACGCGGCCGCCGGCCGCATGCAGAAACTCCAGAGGGTGGTCTTTTCCGGCCGGGCACTGCAATTCGATCGCTGGGTCGCCAGTCGAGAGCCTCCGCGGTGTATTGCACGGTTCAAGATCGTGCTCACGGATCTCCGGCCCGGTCGGTAGCGCGGGGCCGTTGTTTTATCGGCACTTACGTGTAGCGTAAGACCCCGGTCGTCCAGCCGGATTCTTTTTGGGGAGCGCGTGCCATGTGCGTCGGCCGAACTCGCTCTGAACCATTGAGGGAACTATTGATGCGGCAGAAATGCGGCCTACCAACAACAATGCCAGACCCAGGTAAATAGCGGTCTGGCATTTGGTTCTACGAGTCGGGACGGCGGGATTTGAGCGGGAATGCCGCGAGCGTGAGCGAGCGGCGGCGCCAAAGACGCCGTCACGACAAGGCCCCCGCTGTTGGCGGGGGCCGAGTCGGGACGGCGGGATTTGAACCCGCGACCCCCTGAACCCCATTCAGGTGCGCTACCAGACTGCGCTACGTCCCGCTGCCACCCCACACCCCACCCCCCGGTATTAGGCCCCAGTGCCTAGACGCTAAGGCGCCGAGTGGATGCTAAGGGGTGAGGCTGGCAGCAGAAGATAGCCGCGCGACTGACCAGACTCAACGCGGCCTCCCCCTCACCCCTCACCATCTCGACGTCCACTTGGCGCCTCGGCGTCTGGGCGTCCTGGAGGCTCCCTGCCTCCGGCACCTTGCACGAATCCCCGCGAGACGCACGGCTGACCCCCCAGGCGCCCACCGCGGCGTGGTCCCGGCCCCGCGGCACGCCGCGTGCAAAGTCCCCACGGCATGTTCGCCTATCGCAATTCCGTGCGCGTCGCGGTGCTCGTGAGCGCCATTGCCGTTTCGACGGCTACGGCCTCGCAGCTTCGCGCCCAGGGCG
>QHVC01000036.1 GCA_003222205.1 Gemmatimonadota bacterium
CGGAGCCGGGTCGGGAGTGAACACGAAACCGTCGAAGCCGCCGCCGCCGGCCGGGCTGACCGGCGGCTGCCGATAGCCGACGATGGTGCCGAGCGAATCGAAGCGGTTGAACCAATGGAGGGCCGGGGCCTGCCCGTTGATCTGCTCGCTCGCGCTCAGGGCGAGGCTGGCGAACGAGTCAGCGGTGACCCGGACGCCGAGGGCGACGCGCCCGGAGTCCGTGGTGTCGAACGGCACCGCCAGCGAGTCGAGCTTGAAGATCAGCAGGTACTGCACCTCCCCGTTGAGCGAATCCCGAGTGAGGCGATCGCCCGTGAGGGTATCGAGGTGGATGGTGTCGTGTGCGATCACGCTGTCGTAGCGGGTGGCCTGGGCGAGCAGGGTGTCGAGGTTCACCGACCGCAGCGGCGGTCCGGCGAAGCTGTCACTCACGGCGGGATCGCTGAACGTGGTCGTCGAATCGATCGACAGCGGCAGGCGATAGAGGTGGACCGTGAGATTGCTCGCCTTCGCCTCGCGCCGCACGATCCGCATCGCCACGAAGACCGAATCCGGCTGGAGCAGCGGGCCCGTCGTCGTGTCCGTGCTGCTGGTCGCCCTTCTCAGAAACGGCGCCCGATTGAAACGGAAGATCGCGCGACTGATCCGTCCCGGCAGGCTCTCGACCAACATCACCGGGGCCTCCGGCACGCTGACGTAGCCGATCGGCCGGCCGTAGGCGGAATCGCGCGTGATGGCCGAGTCCAGGATCGTGTCGTACACCACGATCTTTTCGGGCGGACAGTACTGGTCGCAGCGGCCGGGGGCGGTGAGGTCTTCGGTGCAGGCGAGCACCGCTGCGGCAGCCACGACGCCGAGGACGGCCAGTCGGCGCAGGAGAGGCGTCACGTGTCGAGAGACTCCCGGGTGAAGGCGGCCGGGAGCAGCTCCCCCAGCGTCCAGCGGCGCTCGCTCTTGGGACCCGCCGAGATGACTTCCAGATCCAACCCGAACTCCGCGAGCAGCTGGCGGCACGCGCCGCACGGGGCCGCAGGCGGATCCACCGCGGTCGTCACGGCGATGCGCGTGAACTGCTTGGCCCCCGCCGCCACCGCCGCCCCCAGTGCCATCCGCTCCGCGCAGATCGTCAACCCGTAGGACGCGCTCTCCACGTTTGTTCCGACGAAAACCCGGCCGTCGGCCGCCTCCAGCGCCGCCCCGACGTGGAAGCGGCTGTAAGGGGCATGGGCGTTGCGCATCACCTCGCGTGCCCGCCGCACCAGCTCGGCGCTCACGCCGCGACCTCTGCGAGGAACGACGACCCCGCCGCGAGCGGTCCGACGCCGAAGTACTCGGCCACCGTGGCGCCGAGATCGGCGAAGCTGCGACGCTCCCCGAGCGCGCGGGGACGCACCCGGCCGCCCAGGGCCAGCACCGGCACAGCCTCCCGCGAATGGTCGGTGGACGGCGTCGTCGGATCGTTGCCGTGATCGGCCGTCAGGATGATCAGGTCGTCCTCCCGCACGCGGGTCTCGAGCCGCGGGATCCACGCGTCCAGCTCGAGCAGTCCCTTATGAAACCCCGGGACGTCGTTGCGGTGCCCCCAGCTCTGATCGAATTCGATCACGTTCACGAAGATGAACCCCTCGGCGAGCGCGTCCAGCGCCGCTTCGATGCGCCGGTAGGCGTCGGCGTTCGTGGGCGTGTGCTCGCTCGTGATGTTGCGACCCGCGAACAGGTCGTCCACCTTGCCGATGCCGACGCGGGGGATGCCCCGTTCCGCCAGGAAATCGAGCAGCGTCTTCCCCACCGGCTCGAGAGAGAAGTCGCGGCGGTGCGCGGTGCGCGTGTACGCCCCGGGCCGCCCCACGAACGGCCGCGCGATCACCCGGCTCACGGCCTGCTCCCCCACCAGGAGCTTGCGGGCGATCGCGCAGGCCCGGTACAGCTCCTCGAGCGGCACCACCGCTTCGTGCGCCGCCACTTGGAAGACGGAATCCGCGGACGTGTAGACGATCCACTTGCCGGTCTTCTGGTGCTGCTCCCCCAGCTCGGCGATGATCGCCGTCCCCGAAGCGGCCGTATTCCCCAGCCAGCCCCGCCCCGTGCGGCGCGCGAACTCGTCCAGCAGCTCGCGCGGGAAGCCGTGGGGGTACGTCCGGAACGCCCGCTCGAGCAGCACGCCGCAGATCTCCCAGTGGCCGGTCGTGCTGTCCTTCCCGTGGGATGCGGGGAGCGCCACGCCGTACGCCGCTGCCGGGCTGACGCCGGGCGAAAGCCCGGGAATGCTCCGGCACAACCCGAGCCCCAGCCGCTCGAGGTTGGGAAGCTTCAACCCTCCCACGGCCCGCGCGACGTTGCCGAGGGTGTCGCTCCCCACGTCGCCGTAGGCTTGCTGGTCCGGCGCCGCGCCGATGCCGAGACCATCCAGCACGATGATGGCCGCGCGCCGCCTCACGCGGCGACTCGGGGCAGCCGGGCCCCGAGCCCGGTCAGGAACTCGCGCTGCAGCTCGCCGCTCCACGCCGCGAATTGATCGAGCGCGATCCGTCCTCCCTCCGCCTCGCCGACGAGCGTCGCCACGTCGCCCACCCGCGCGGAGGTACCGGCAGTCTCGACCATCATGTAATCCATCGTCACCAGTCCCACGACGGGGCAGCGGGTGCCGCGCAGCAGCACGTACGCTTCCCCACCCAACCCCAGCGCGCGCCGCAGGCCGTCGGCGTACCCGATGCCGAGCGTGGCGACGGTCGTGTCGCGCGGCGCCGCCCAGGTGGCGCCGTAGCTGACGGTCTCGCCGCGGCGCACAGTGCGCACGCTCACGACGCGCGCGCGGATGCTCACCACCGGCCGGCCGCCGGGGATCCAGTCGGCCGGCGCGCCGCCGTACAGGTACACGCCGGGGCGCACCATGTCGAGCGCGAAGCGCCGATCGCGCAGCGCCGCCGCGCTGTTCGCCACATGCAACAGCGGCGGCCGGCGCTTGAGGCGCGAGACGGCGCCGAGGAAGCGCTCCAGCTGCTCGTCGGCCGAGCGGTCGCGGTGGTCGGCCGAGTGAAACTGCGTGTAGCAGCCCTCCAGCAACGGCGTGTCGAGCGGGCCAGCGAGCGATTCGATCTCGTCCCAGCGCACTCCGGCGCGGCTCATCCCGGTGTCGATGCCCAGGTGGAAGGACCCGCTTTCACTCCCCAGGCCCACCCACGCCCGAATCGCGTCGGCGGTCTCGAGCACCGGCGTGAGCCGGTGGCGCTGGTAGCGATCGAGCGTCTCCGGACTCGCCGGGCTGAAGACCAGCACCGGGCGCGCGACGCCGGCGTCCCGCAGCTCGACACCCTCGGCGAGCGTGGCGACGCCGAAGCCCCACGGATCCACGGCGTCGAGCGCCCGGGAGACAGCGACGGCTCCGACCCCGTACGCGTTGGCCTTCACCACGGGGAGGAGCCGTGTGCCCGCGGCGCGCGCCACCGTCCGGGCATTTTCCACCACGGCGGCGAGGCTGACTTCGACCCAGGCGCTGCTCGGCCGCCCGACGTTGGACGCACTCACAGGCGCGGGAAACTAATCGCCGCTCGACGCTAATTGCAACCGCGCGCTAGCTTTGGGCCCATGTCCCGCCACGCGCGGTCACCGTTGCGACAAGCCTATCGCGTCCAGGAAGACGTCGCTCGCGTCGGCTTCGACTGGCCGGATGCGCGCGGGCCGCTGGACAAGGTAAGGGAGGAGATTGCGGAACTCGAACGAGAAGTCCGGGATGGGGGATGGGAGATGCGGGATGCGTTAGTCGATGAGCTGGGCGACCTTTTGTTCGCCGTGGTGAATCTGTCCCGCAAGCTCGGCATCGACCCGAGTCAGGCGCTCGAGAACGCCAACGCCAAGTTCACGCGACGCTTCGAGCGGGTGAAGCGCCTGGCACAGGAGCGCGGCCTGCAAATGGGACGGGCGAGCCTGGCGCAGCTGGACAAGCTGTGGAACGAGGTCAAGAGGACGGAGAAGGACGGAGGAGGACGGAGAAGGTCGGCGAAGCGGTAACACCAGTCAGACGGTCCGACTGTCCGACTGTCCGACCGAGTTACGGCCACAGTTTGTAGAGCGTGCGCGGGAACGCGATCGCCTCACGAATGTGCGGGATGCCGCAGATCCACGCCACCGTGCGCTCGACGCCGAGGCCGAACCCCGAGTGCACGAACGTGCCGTACTTGCGCAGGTCGAGGTACCAACCGTAGGCCCCCTCGGGGAGCTGCTCTTCGCGGATCCGCCCCAGCAGCTTGTCGTAATCGTCTTCGCGCTGGCTGCCGCCGATGATCTCCCCGTATCCCTCCGGCGCCAGCAGGTCGTTGTTGAGCACTGTGCGGGGGTCGGCGGGGTTTTCCTTCATATAGAAGGCCTTCACCTTCCTGGGATAGTTGTAGACGAAGACGGGGCGGTCGAACTGCTTGGCGAGCAGCGTCTCCGCATCGCCGCCGATGTCCCGTCCCCACTCGATGTCGCCGCCCAGCCCCTTGAGCTTTTCGACCGCCTCGGTGTAGGAAATCCGGGGAAACGGCGCAACGACGCGCGCCAGCGGCGCCAGGTCGCGCTCCAGCTCCGCGAGCTCGGGCTTCCGGCGCTCGACGCAGCGCCCGACGATATACGCGACGAACTCTTCCTGGAGCTGCATGTTGTCGTTGGAGTCGCTCCACGCGACCTCGGGCTCCACCATCCAGAATTCGGTGAGGTGCCGGCGCGTTTTCGATTTTTCGGCGCGGAACGTCGGGCCGAAGCAGTACACTTTGCCAAGCGCCGCCGCCGCGGCTTCGACGTACAGCTGGCCGGTCTGGGCGAGGTAGGCTTTCCCGAGGTCGAAATAGTCGGTCGCGAACAGAGTGCCCGCGTGCTCGCCGATGGCGCCGGTGAGAATCGGCGTGTCTACGAGCGTGAAGCCCCGCTCGTAGAAGAAATCGCGGATCGCCTGGATCGCCTCATGCCGCACGCGCGCGATCGCGACCTGGCGCCGGCTGCGCAGCCACAGGTGCCGGTGCTCGAACAAGAACGCGGTGCCGTGCTCCTTGGGGGTGATCGGGAACTCGTGACTCGGGCCCAGGACACGGAGGTCGCTGGCGGTGAGCTCGACCCCGCCGGGTGCCCGCGGATCGGCGCGGACGGCGCCGGTGACCGCCACGGAGGTTTCCTGGGTTAGTTTCCCGTACGCGTCCCACGCTGCCTCGGAGACGTCTTTCTTGGAGAGCACCGCTTGCAGGGAGCCCGTGCCGTCGCGCAGCACCACAAACGCGATCTTGCCGGAGGAGCGCGTGGTCGTGACCCAGCCGCGCACGGTGACGGTCTGCCCGACAAGCCGTGGCAGGGCTGCGATGCGATGAGCGCCGGGGGGGGGCATAGGCGCGGCATCATAGTGGCGCTGTTCTGCACTGTCAACGCGATCGCCTGCGTGCCCGTCGTGCGGTTCGGGCCCGACCGCCAGGAGGCCGGATGGCCCGCGTACCTCGGCACCCTCCGCCACGACGCGTCCGCCGCCGAGACCTTGAATCCCGATCCGCGGCCATTGTGGCGCACCGATGCGGGCCGGGCAGTGGTGGGCAGCCCCGCGCTGGGGGAGACCGTCCTCGCCGCCGGCACGACCGACCGCAACGTCGTGCTGCTCGATCGCGCCAGCGGCGACGTGCTGTGGCGTCAGCGGCTCGGCGGGTCCGTGCGCGCCGGCCCGCTCCTCGACCAGGACCGCCTGTACGTCGGGACCGAGCTGACGCCGGAGGGCAAGGTCTACGCGCTGCGGCTCAAGACCGGTAAGCCCATCTGGGAGATGACGCTCGGGAGCGTGGCTGCCCCGCTCGCGCTGGACGGCGACGCGCTGTTTGCGGGCACTGAGGAGGGGTGGGTCGCGCGCCTCGACCCGGAATCCGGCCGCGTGGTGTGGCGCCGGCAGCTCGCAGGCGCTGTGCGCGCAGGACCTGTGGCCTCGGGTGGCCATGTGGTCGTGGCCACGACCTCCGACACGCTGTTCCTGTTGTCCCGGGAGACCGGGGAAGTTCGGGCGAGGATCGCGACGCCGGGCGCGGTCCTGAGCACGGCAGTTGTCGACGCCGGCCGCGTGTATCTCGGCACCACGGAGGGCCACGTCCTCGCTGTGACCCTGCCCGATCTCCGGGTCGCCTGGGACCACCGCGCGGGCGACGCGGTGTACGGCGCGCTCGCCCTCGCGCGGGACACGCTGTACGCGCTCACCCGTAACGGGCGGCTGTGGCTGGTGCCGGTCGCGAACCCCGGTGGCGCGAGGTCGTTCGACCTCAACGTCGTCGCGGTGGCGGGGCCGACGCCCGTGAGTGCTGGAGTCCTCGTGGGCAGCGTCGCCGGCGAACTGCTGCTCGTGAGCACCGCCGACGGGCAGGTGCGGTGGCGAGCCCAGGTTGACGGCCCCATCGATGAGCCGCCGCTGGTTCGCGACCGGGAGCTGTTCGTCGTCGCCGGCCGCGGCGATATTCACGCGTTCCGATGATGCGCCCGTTGCTTGCGGTTCTCGCGCTGGTCCCCTCACTCCTCGCAGGGCAGTCGGTTGCACGACGGCACGACGGCACGTTCCCAGTGAGTTTTGCAGGCAGCCTGCAACCTGCGACGGGGGGCTGGGTGCGGAGGGGAATGGTTCATTACGGCAAATGGCTCTTCGCCGCCGGCGCCGTCGGCTTTACCATCCTCGGGGAGCACGAGCACCGCCGCGCCCAGCACTTCTGGACTCAGCTGCTACGGATGTGCCAGGCCGATAACCAGAACTGCGCCCTGGGCGACGACGGGCGGTACCTCAACTTCCAAGCGGAAGTGCTGTACGACCAATCGGTGTTTTACGACCACCGCGCCCGCCACCGTCTCATCGCCGGCCAGCTCTCGCTACTCGGCGCCGCCGCGATGTTCATCGCCGACCTGAGCGGCAAGGTGGAGAAGCCGGGGAACATTCCCTTCCACGGGCTGCTGGTGACGCCGGCGCAGAACGGTCTGCAGCTGGGACTCCGGCTCACCTTCTGAACGCGGAACGCGGAACTCGGAACGAGGAACACCCGGGCCGACCTGCCAGTGATGTTCCGCGTTCCGCGTTCGCACTTCCGCGTTCATCCCACCCTGAACAACTCAAACCCCCGCTCATACCGCTGCACGATCCGCTCCCGGTAGGCGGCGTGTTCCGGCCGCCCCAGCGCCGGATCGGCCGCGATGATGCCGGCGGCCACCCCGCGCGCGGTTTCGAGCAGGTCGAGGTCCTTGGCGAAGTCGGCGTAGCGGAGCGCGATCCCGCCCGACTGCCGGGCGCCGGTGAGCTCGCCCATGCCCCGCTCCTGCAAATCCAGTTCGGCGATCGCGAACCCGTCGGTCGTTTCGCTGAAGGTCTTGAGGCGCGCCACGGCTTCGGCCGCATCGGAGAGCAGGATGCAATGGCTGGCCGCCGCCCCCCGTCCAACCCGTCCGCGCAGCTGGTGGAGCTGCGCGAGACCGAAGCGCTCGGCGTGCTCGATGAGCATCACGGTCGCGTTGGGGACGTCGATCCCCACTTCGATCACCGTCGTCGCGACCAGGACCTGGATCTCGTTGTCACGGAACGCCCGCATGACCGCGTCCCGCTCCTCGGGCTTGATCCGGCCGTGCACGAGCCCCACGCGGAACTCGGCGAACACCCGTTTCAGACTCTCGGCGCCCGCGGTCGCGGCCTTGAGGTCGGCGCGTTCGGAAACGTCGATCACCGGATAGACGACGTAGCCCTGGCGACCGGCGGCGCACTCGCCGCGCAGAAAGGTGTAGATGCGCGCGCGGGCCGATTCGGTGCGGAGCGCCGACTTCACGGTCCCGCGCCCCGGCGGCCGCTCGCGCAGCTGGGTGACGTCGAGGTCGCCATACAGCGTCAGGGCGAGCGAGCGCGGGATCGGGGTCGCCGTGAGGAGCAGGACGTCCGGCGCGTCGCCTTTCTCCGCCAGGGCCGCGCGCTGCTCCACGCCAAAGCGGTGCTGCTCGTCGACCACCGCGAGACCGAGACGGTGGAACCGGACCGACTCCTGGATCAGCGCGTGGGTGCCCACGACGAGCCGCGCGCCGCCGGCGGCGATGCGCTCGCGCGCCGCGGCTTTCTGCGCCGCCGTCAAACGGCCGATCAACAGCTCGGGCCGGAGGTCCAGCGGCTCGAGCAGGCGCGTCAGGGTCGCGTGGTGCTGCTCCGCGAGCAGCTCCGTCGGCGCCATGATCGCGGCCTGGTAGCCGTTCTCCGCGGCGAGCAGCATCGCGAACAGCGCCACCACCGTCTTCCCCGTCCCCACGTCGCCCATCAACAGGCGGTGCATCCGCTCGGGCGCCGTCATGTCGTCAGTGATCTCGCGGACGGCGCGCTTCTGGTCCCCCGTGAGCTCGAAGGGGAGCGTCTCCTTCAGTCGCGTCGTGAGCTCGCGCTTGAGCGCGAAGCGGATCCCGGCGCGCGCGCGCTTGGCCAGGAACCGCGCCCGCGCCTGCACCAGCTGCTGGTCGAAGAACTCGTCGAAGGCGAGACGCCGCCGGCCACGCTCCGCGTCCTCCAGCGTCGCCGGCCGGTGCACGGCGGCGAGGGCGTCGCGAAGCGGAGCGAGTCCCACGCGAGCGCGCAGCGCGTCCGGGTGCGGATCCGCCGCGAGCGGCAGGAGGACGTCGAGGTGCTGGTGGAGCAGGCCGCGGATCTGGCGATGCGACAGCCCCTCGGTCGCGGGATACACCGGCAGGATCATCCCGCGACCGGGCTCGTCCTCGTCCTTTTCGGCCAGCACGATGAATTCGCGCGGCACGAGCTGGCGGCCGTGATAGAACCGCACGGGCCCGCTCACCAGCAGCAGCTGTCCCGGCTTGATCTGCCGCTCGAGAAACGGCTGGCCGGGCCACGCGCACTCGAGCAGCCCGCTGTCGTCGCGCAACACCGCGCGGAAGACCCGCAGGCCGCGGCGGGTCGGGAGGACGCCAGTCGTGACGACGCGCCCCACGCAGGTCGCCTCGCTCCCCAGCGACGCGCGAGCGAGCGGCGTCACCGTGGTGGCGTCGAGATAACGGTGCGGCGCGTGGTACAGCAGATCCCCGACCGTGCGGATGCCGAGCCGGGCGAGCGCCTCGGCCCGCTTGGGACCGACGCCCTTCAGATACTTGACCGAGGTCGTGCGCTCGAGCGTCATCGCTCCACGCGGGGTCAGGGCAGGCCCTGGCGGCGGCGCCACGCCCATTCCGCGGAGAACGCGGCGATGGCGAGCGCGAACAGCCACCAGCGCTCGCGCAACGCCAGCGACTCGCGCCGCGCGCCCCCGAGGCCCGGCTGCGCGGCCAGTACGGGCGCCGCCGGCCGCCATTCGTCCGAGTACGATTCGACCACCACGAGTCCCCGCTCGGCGCCCCCCGACGCGGCGTAGCGATAGCTCCCCGGGGCGAGGCGCAGCTCGGCCCGCCCGGCGGCGTCGAACCGCAGGGTGTCGGCGCGGGCTCCGGCCGGGCCGGTGAGCGTCATCACGATGTCCTGCGGATCGTTCTTCCCCACCCATCGCCAGAGAAGGGGAAGCCCATTCGGAACTTCGTACGTCATCGGCACGAACCTCTCCCCCCTCCCTTCTCCCCCTCCCAGGAGCCAGTCGGTGATCGCGCCGATCAGCGTGCGGTACGCCACGTCGCTCGCCCCGCCGCGAAATCCCCAGCGCCACAACCCGGTCGCCGCCACCGTCGCGCGGCGGCTCCCGCGTTGGTCGCTCAGCACCGCGATCGGCCGGGAGGCCCCGCGGCGCGCCAACCGCGCCTGGAGTACGGGTACGGCGCCCGTATCGGGCGGCAGATCCGACACCGCACTCGCCGGCGGCAGCGAATCCCACGCGATGCCGGCGAGGTAGCCGGCGAGCGGCGAGGCGGACGGCGGCTCCACGTACCAGTCTCCGTCGCGCCCACCGATCGTCGGCCACACGAGCAGGGCGCCGGGCGTCGCGAAGCCGGCGAGCGCGGCGGGATCGCCAACGAGGGCGACGAGCCGCGCCTGCTGCGCCGCCCGCCGCACGGCGCCGTCGGCCACCGGCGCGAGTGTCGCGGCGTCGCGCCACCGCCCGGGCTCCGCCTCCACGTACACCCGCAGCGGGAGCCGCGCCACGTCCCCCAGGGTGTGCGCCAGGAAGCGCGATTCCCAGGTGGGCGGGGCGGCCAGCAGGACCGCGGCCGGCTGCGGACTCACCTCGACAACGAACTCCCGGGCGTCGTCGCGCGGCTCGGCATCGGCGACGCCGTCGAGGCGCACCGCAAGCGCCGTCCAGCCGGGATGCGGGATGCGGGATGCGGGTGTCGGGAGCTCCGTCGAGACCACTCCACTGTCGGGAAGGCTGACGACGTGCGAGAGGAGATCGCGGCCGGCGGTGCTCACCACGAGGCGCCCACGCATCCCCCGTCCCGCATCCCGCATCCCGGCCGTGCCGTAACTGACCTTCAGCCGGATGGTGTCCGTCGTTTCGACGCGCCGTGGGCCGTCGATGCCAGCCACGAACGCGTCGAAAAACGCGGGGCGCGGCAACACGACGATGCGGGCGCGGCTCAGCAGATCGGCGGGCAGCGCCGCCCGATCGATGATTCCCCCATCGCTGACCACCACGATCGGACCGCCGCGCGCCGCCGCAGCTTCGAGCCCCGGACCGAGACGAGAGGCCCCGTCGGTAGGAGGCGCGGTGTCGAACGCAGTGACGCGATCACCGAACCGCCAGATTGTTCCGCCACGCGCGATAGAGCGCGCGGTATCGAGGGCCGTACGCCACAGCGATCCTCGTCCGATCATGCTGAGCGACGCGTCGAGGAGCACCAGCGGCCGGTCCCCGCCGGGAAGGGTGCGCGAGGCAACAGGGTTCCAGAGGAGTAAGCCCAGCGCCACGATGCCCGTTGCCCGCAGCAAGCCCAGCCCCAGCCTCAGGCGGCGCACGCCAACGCCTCGGCGAGGGTGAAGCGCCCTTCGTGGAGCGCGCGGCCGACGATGGCTCCGGCGACCCCCGCCGCCTGGACGCGGCGAAGATCCTCAAGGGAGGCGACGCCTCCCGACGCGATGACCTCGATTCCCCCTCCCAACCGAGCGATCCCGCGCGCCCCGTCCACGTCCGGCCCGGTGAGCGCGCCGTCGCGTGCGACGTCCGTGTAAACGACCGTGCGCACGCCCTGGTCCCGGACGCGCCGGGCGAGCTCCAACGCGGTGAGATCGAGCACCTCCTGCTCGCCCCGTGGCGCGACGCGTCCGTCCCGCGCGTCGATGCCCACCGCCAGGCGCTCCGGGCCGAAGCGCCCGAGCAGTCGCTCGAGGAGCGCCCGGTCGGTGGCCGCCCTGGTGCCGAGCACGACGCGGGTCGCGCCCCAGGCCAACATCTCGTCGATGGCCGCTTCGGTGCGGAGGCCGCCGCCCACCTGCACGGGAAGCGTCGCGGCGGTGAGGAACCGCTGCGCCACCGCGCGGTTATCGCCGCGGCCCAAGGCGCGGTCCAGGTCCACGAAGTGCACCCAGCGCGCCCCCGCCGCCGCGAAGGCTCCCGCCACGGTCAGGGGATCGTCCGCCGGGGCGGTGGCGCGGGCCACCCGCCCGCCCTGGACGTCAACGGCGGGATAGAGCTCCACGTTGGGGAAGGAAACTAATCGACGCGTGCGGCGACGTGCGCGGGGTGCGGCTCCAGTTGCGCGAGCAGCAGGGCGCGCGCCGCATCGTAGGCGGCCTTGAGGCTCTT
>QHVC01000110.1 GCA_003222205.1 Gemmatimonadota bacterium
GACGGTGGCGGAGCCGGAGGGTCCACTCGTCCTGCCAGGTGAGTACCGCCTGCGGCTCACGGCGGCAGGACGGACGCTCACCCAACCCCTGCGCGTGGAGAATGATCCGCGCGTGCACGTAGCGGATTCGGCTCTCGCTAATCAGCTGCGGCTGGCGCTCGAGATCTGGAATATGATGGCGGAGCAATACGCGCTGCGCGTCGCCGTGCGCGGCGTGCGGGACCAGCTCCGGCCCACCGCGGTACCGTCTCTCGACAGCATCGCGCAGGGCGCGGGGGACGGTGCGCTCGCGGGGTTGGAGACGGTGGTGGAGAGCGCGGACCGGCAACCGACGCAGCAGTCGCGGGACGTCTTCGATGGCGCGCGAGCGCGGCTTGCCCGAGCACAGCGGCGGTGGCAGGAGTTCGTAACAAAGGATCTGCCCGTGCTGAACGCCCAACGTGCCCGGCAGCACCTGTCGCCGGTGACCGCGCCGGCGCTGACACCGGACGCGATCGCAATCCCCTGAGCTGGGGCGGGAGGACTCGAACCTCCAACCTCCCGGTTAACAGCCGGGTGCTCCGCCAATTGAGCTACACCCCAGTGCTCCCCATCACCAGAATGCCACCGCCGGGAAGTTACCTTATCCCTTCCATGAACGTCGACATCGTCGCCGCCACGGCCGCCGACCTGAACGAGGTGCTCGAGCTGCTGGAGCACAATCATCTGCCGCGCGCCGAGATCGAGCGGCACCTGGGTACCCTGCTCGTGGCGCGCGAGGGCGAGCGCATCGTGGGCTGCGCCGCCGTTGAGCTGCACGGCAAGGCGGGTCTGGTGCGCTCGGTCGCGGTGGACCTGCCGCATCGCGGCCTGGGCCTCGGCATCCAGCTCACGGACGCGATCCTCGCACTCGCCCGCTCGCACGGAGTAAAGACCGTCTACCTGCTCACGGAAACGGCGGCGGGGTTCTTCCCGCGCTTCGGGTTCCGCTCGATCCGCCGCGAAGAGGTCGATCCGGCGGTGCGGCGGTCGGTGGAGTTCACGAAGGCATGTCCGGCGAGCGCGCAGGCGATGCGCGCTGAGCTGAGGTGAAGCAGCTCGTCATTCCCCGCTACGGGCCGCCCGAGGTCCTGGAGGTGCGGGAGGCACCTGAGCCACGCGTGGAGGCCGGAACGGTGCGGATCCGCGTGCACGCGGCCGGCGTCAACTTTTCGGACCTCCTCGCGCGCCAGGGTCTGTACCCCGACGCGCCCAAACCGCCATGCACCATCGGGTACGAGGTGGCGGGCGCGGTCGACGCCGTGGGCGAGGGCGTCACCACGTTGCGCCGCGGAGATCTGGTCGTCGCGACGACGCGGTTCGGCGGCCAGAGCGAATTGGTGGTCGCCCCCGCCTCTGCGGTTTTCCCGCTTCCGACTGGATGGACCTTCGAGCAGGGGGCCGCTTTTCCGGTCGTGTATCTCACCGCTCACCATTTGCTGGTGCGCGTGGCCGCCGTGCAACGCGGCGAGACGGTGCTGGTCCACGCTGCCGCCGGCGGGGTGGGGCTCGCGGTCGCGGAGTGGGGACGCATCCTCGGCTTCCGCGTGCTGGGACTCGCCTCATCGCCCAAGCACGAGATCCTGCGCCAGTACGGTGTCGAGCCGCTCGACGGCCGGGATCCGCGGTGGTTCGAGGCTGTCCGCAGTGCCGCCCCGCACGGCGTGGACGTTGTGCTCGACGGCGTGGGCGGCGATTCGTGGCGGCACGGCTACCGGCTGCTGGCGCCCGCTGGCCGACTCGTTTGCTACGGGGCGTCGGTACTATGCGAGGGGTCGAAGCGCAACCTGCTCAGAACGGTGTGGCGCGTGCTCCGCTTCCCCCGCTTCGGCCCCATGGCCCTGATGAACGACAACCGCAGCGTGGCGGGCGTGAACCTAGGACACCTGTGGAAAGAACGGACGTTGCTCCAGCCGCAGATCGCGGCCCTGCTCGACTACGCGCGCGAGGGGAAGTTCACGCCGCGGGTGGACCGCGCCTTTCCGCTCGCCGAGGCGCCGGCCGCGCATCGGTACATCCACGAGCGGCGAAACATCGGGAAGGTGGTGCTCACGTTCGACTGAACGCCAGACGTCTGAGGCCTAGTACTTCAGTCCCGTCTTCTCCGCAAACGCCTTCACCGCCGCTTCCTGCTCAGGGGTGAGCTTCTCGGGGATCTGCACGTGCACTTCGACAAACTGGTCTCCGCGCCGTCCGTTCTTCTCGATGCCCTGCCCGGGAATGCGGAACCGCTGCCCGTCCTGCGTGCCGGGCGGAACGCGGAGCACGATGCGGCGGTCGTCCAGCGTGCGGACGCGGATGCGGGACCCCAGCATCGCCTGGGCGAGGTTGATCGGCACCGTACACAGCACGTCGAGCCCCTCACGGCGGAAGAAGTGATCGGGCTCGACCCGGAAGATCGCCACGACGTCGCCCTTGCCCTTCGCCCCCTGGCCGTGCAGGCGGACCCGGGTGCCGTCCTCGGTCCCGGACTGGACCGTGAGCATCAGGCGCTTCTCCACCCGGACCTCGCCCGTTCCCTGGCACGTGGGGCAGCGCTCCGAGGGAATGTGTCCCTTGCCGCGGCACAGCGGGCAGGGCCGGTTCACGGCGAAACCGCCCTGACCGAACGACACCGTGCCGCGACCCTTGCACTCGGGGCACGTCTTGATCGTTGCGCCGGGCGCCGCCCCCTTGCCGCCGCAGGTAGGACACACCTCCGGCATCGGCAGAGTGATCGGGACCTTCCCGCCCAGCGCCGCCACCTTGAACGGGATCGAGACCGTGACCTCGATTACTTCATCCGCGTCCTCCTCCTCCCGGGTCCCGCGGCGGCCGAAGATGGACGAGAACAGATCCCCGAGCCCACCGAAGGACCCGAGATCGGACAGATCGAAGTCGAACCCCGCGCCCCCCGCCCCCGGTGGCGCCCCGCCCGAGCCAGGACGCGACCCCGCGCCGCCGTACCCCGCGAACGCGCCGTAGCGGCGCAGTTGGTCGTATTTCTTGCGCTTCTCGGGATCGCTCAGGACGTCGTGCGCTTCGTTGATCTCCTTGAAGCGCTCGGCCGACTGCGGGTTGTTGGGGTTGCGGTCCGGGTGGTGCTGCTTGGCGAGCCGGCGAAACGCTTTCTTGATTTCGTCCGTCGTGGCCGTCTCCGAGACGCCCAAGATCTGATAGTAGTCCCGCTGGGGTGCCATGCTACGCTTCCGCCGTCCCCCTTCCCTCTTCGCCCGCCCATTTCAGGACCAGCACGCGCGCCGGCCGGACGAGTTGTCCGCCGAGCCGGTACCCCGCCTGCAACACCTGGCCCACGGTGTTGTCCTGCTCGGGCGAGGCCGCTGGAGCGACCGTCACGGCCTCGTGGACGGCGGGGTCGAAGCGCACGCCCGTCTCGTCGAGGCGCCGCACGCCCAGCGTCTCCAGCTCCTTCCAGATCTTGCGCTCGACCAGATCCACGCCGTCGTGAATCGTTTTCGCGTCCGTGGCGGCGGGGTCGACGTGGGCGAAGCGCGCGAGGTCGTCCAAGGCGTCCACCAGGCGCTGCACCACGTCCGCCTGCGCCTTCCCCCAGGTCTCGGTCCGCTCCCGGCTCATGCGCTTCTTGTAGTTGTCGAACTCGGCGGCGAGCCGCAGGTAGCGGTCCTCGAGACGCGCCAACGCCTCGGCGGGCGGCTCGACGACCGCCGCCTCTTCGGGGGCCTCTGCCTCTTTGTCTTTCTTCGTCATGGTGATCCCGGTGCTAGGCAACCCGCGTGCCGCGGCAGTCGGCCGCAGTGGCGGCCCCCCCTGCCTACGACCATCGGAAATTGAAGTTTCACAACAAGATAGCCGGTCGCGTGGGGACTGTCGAGCAGGTCAGCCGAGGCCCAGCGACCGCAGAAACTGGAACGCATCGCCGAGCGGCTGATCGGGCTGCGGGTCGTGGAGCAGCTCGTGAAACCGCTCGGCGTACCAGCGCACCTGCGCCGGCGCGTGGATGGAGTCGGCGAAGGCGCGCGACTGGTGGGCGTCGGTGATCCGGTCGTCACCCGCCAGAAGAAACAACGCCGGCGTTTCGATGCGGTGGGCGTTGGCCGGCACCGCGCGATGGGCCCACTGGATCTCGCGCCAGGCGCCGGCCGTCATCACGCGGTGCACGAGCGGGTCGGCGTCGTAGGCCGCTCCCACGGCGGGATCGCGGCTCAGGTCCGCGCTGGCCAGATCGATCGGCAACGCCAGCGTCGGCCACAGGTCCGCGAGGATCCGGCCGAGCGCCTGTTTCCACCACCGGGGCTGGAAGGCGAGGCCGAGCCACGGCGACACGAGGATGGCCCCTGCCAAGGCATCGCCCGGCTGGGTTTCGAGGTAGCGCAGCACGACGAGGCCCCCGAACGATTGACCGAGGAGCACCTGCGGCGCGTCGGTACGTTTGCGGACGACGCGGCGGAACGCCTGCAGGTCGCCGAGCAGCTGGCTGAAGCGGGAGAGGTGGCCCCGTCGCCCGCTGGACTGCCCGTGGCCGCGCCAGTCGAGCGCGTACACCGCGAAGCGCTCGCCCCGCAGCCGCTCGGCGAGGTCGCTCCAGCGCCCGGCATGGTCCGACCAGCCGTGAAAGACGAGGATCGCCGCCCGCGGCGACTGGGTCTCGACGGCCTCGTAGTGGAGCGGCAGTCCGTCCGGCGCGACGAGCGAGGGCATCAGGCGGCTCCGAGCAGCCGGCGCAGGAGGTCGAGCGCCGCCTGGGCGCCGCGCCGGCGGATTTCCTCGCGGTCGCCCGGGAAAATGCGTTTGAGCGCCCGCACGTGCTCACCCGCGGCGGCGGCGAGCCACACCGTGCCGACGGGCTTCTCCGCGGTGCCGCCAGTCGGCCCGGCGATGCCGGTGACCGCGAGCGCGCAGTAGGCGTTGAAGACGCGTTGGGCGCCCGCCGCCATCAGCCGGACGGCCTCTTCCGACACCGCCCCGTGCCGCTCGACGATCTCGGGCGCGACGCCGAGCAGGTCGGTCTTGACGCCGTTTGCGTACGCGACCACTCCGCCGACGAACACATCCGAGGCGCCGGGGATGGCGGTGAGCCGTTCCCCCAGCAGGCCGCCGGTGCACGATTCCGCCACGCCGAGGCGCCCGCGGCGACGGCGCACGGCATCGAGCACCACCGCCGCGAGATCGGCGCCGTCTTCGCCGTAGCAATGGTCGCCGGCCCGCGTCCGCACCCGCTCCGCGGCGTCGGCGAGGCGGCGCTCGGCGTCCTCGCGCGGCAGCGACCAGGCGGTGATGCGCAGATCCACGCCGTCCACCGACGGCAGGTAGGCGAGGGTGAGCGGCGCGATTTCCTCCTCGACGCCCGCGAGCCGCTCGGCGAGCGCGGACTCGGGGATGCCGGTCGTGCGCACGGTGCGCGACAGCACGACGGCGGGGGCGCCGCCGGCCCGCTGCTGCCGCGCGACCAGCCGGGGCAGCACTTCCTCGACGAGCAGGCCTCGCATCTCGCGCGGGACGCCGGGCAGCATCATGACCAGCCGCCCACGCTCGTCCTCCATCCAGAGCCCCGGGGCGGTTCCCCGCGGGTTGGGAAGCACGGTGGCGCCCTCGGGAATCATCGCCTGCGAACGGTTGACCTCGGGCATGGGCCAGCGGCCGAGCGTGCGAAAGCGCTCCTCCAGGCCGTGGAGCAGCGCGTCGTCGAGCACGAGCGCCCGGCCCAGCAGCTCCGCGACAGCCGTCTTGGTCACGTCGTCGCGGGTGGGCCCCAGCCCCCCCGTCGTGAGCACGGCGCCGGCGCGCGCGAGCGACTCCGCGACCGCACTGCGGATCGCGTCGGCGCGGTCAGCGACTGTGATGTGGCGGTCGATTTCCACGCCCGCGGCGGCGAGGGCCCGGCCCAGCTCGGCGGCGTTGGTATCCACGGTGTGGCCGAGCAGCAGCTCGGTGCCGACGGTCAGGAGATCGAGCTTCACCCGCGCCCCTTCAGGAGCGCGCGATAGCGGTAGAGGTACACGATCAGTGAGTAGACGGTCAGGAACACGGCGCCGGCGAGCGTGATGGACACGAAGTAGCCGTGGAAGCGATCCCAGAAGTTGCGGAACGAGCCCGCCCAGCGGTGCGCCGCCAGCGCGTCCTTCCACGCGAACCACGCGATCGTCGCGCCGATGAAGACGTTCTGGACCACCGCCTTCGCCTTGCCCGGCCCCGCGGCCGGGATCAGAATCCCGCGCCGTTTGGCGAAGAACCGGAACGCCGTCATCAACACCTCGCGCCCGACCAGGAGCAGCGCGACCCAGAGCGGCAGGCTCCCCCACCACGGGATGCGGTAGTCGACGAGGATGGTCGGGTGCCGGGTGATCCAGAAGATGGGCACCAGGGTGGCGAACAGCAGCCACTTGTCGGCGATGGGGTCGAGCAGCTGGCCCAGCTCGCTGACCTGGTGGTAGCGGCGCGCGAGGTAGCCGTCCACGGCGTCGGAGATCGCCGCGGCGAGGAACACCAGGAACGCGATGACCTTGGGCCAGTAGCCGGAAATGAACGGCAGCAGGGCGATGACCGGGGTGAGACAGATCCGGGCCAGCGTGAGGATGTTCGGCAGCGTCCACCGCATCAGGCCCCTCCCCGTCTCGATCAGCTCAGCGTCTTCAACACCATCTTGCTGACCGCCTTGAGGGTGTCGAACACGCCATCGCCGCGGATCGCCACGGCTTCGTAGTATCCCGCCCGGCCGACCCACTGCCCCCCCGCGTTCTCCACGAGGAACTCCCCCTGATGGGCGGGATCGGGCGTGACCTTCTGCTGCGCGGCCTCCTCCACCGGCCAGCCGGGGTTGAGCGCCGCCTGGAGATCCTTGATCGGGGCCGCGTTCGGCAGGTCGCGTTTGTTGTACTGGATCATGAACGGAATCCTGGTCAGGTCGTAGCCGTATTCCGCCATGTTGTCGTAGAGGTTCTGCATGGATTCCACGTTGGCTTCCATGCGCTCCACCTGGCTGTCGGCGACGAACACGATGCCGTCGACGCCCTTCAGGATCAGCTTGCGACTGGCATTGTAGTACACCTGGCCGGGCACGGTGTAGAGGTGGAAGCGCGTCTTGAACCCGCGGATCGTCCCCAGGTCCACGGGGAGAAAGTCGAAGAACAGCGTGCGCTCGGTCTCGGTGGCGAGCGAGATCATCTTGCCGCGGGTGTTGGGCGAGACCTTCCCGTAAATGTGCTCGAGGTTCGTCGTCTTGCCGCCCAGGCCCGGGCCGTAGTAGACGAGCTTGCAGTTGATCTCGCGGGACGCGTAGTTGATCATCGACATGGATCGCGCGTCCCCTTACCCGAAGAGTTTGTCAATTTCGTCTTCCGCCCCTTCGAGGAGGCCGCCTTTCGGCTTGGCCGGGCCGGTCTGGACCCGGTTGAACATCTCCTCGAACACCTTGTTCAGGTTCTCGACGACCGCCTTCGCCTTCAGCTTGACGAGGCCCAGCGTGGCCCGGCTGTCAAAGAGCACGACCAGGATCACCCGCTTGGCCACGTCGGCGAGGTACATGGACTCCCGCTCGCCCTGGTGGACGAGCGAGGCGAACTCGGGCTCGCCGATCATTTTCGCGAGCTGGTCGTTGGCGCTGAAATCGGCGGCGGTGAGGGACGCGAAGGCCGTGGGGTCGAACTGCGGCGTCTCGCCCACGGTCGCGACGAGCTGGCCCGTGCGGTCCACGAGCAGCGCGCAGCGCGCGTTCGAATCCCGCAGATAGGCCTGCAGGTGCTGTTGGATCTGCTTGAAATCGTTCTCGCTGAACGACCAGCTGGCGGCACCCGTCATCGCGCTCCTCGGCTCACTCCTCCCCCATCTCGCGCCGCGCAGCCAGCGCTTGCGCGATCGTCACGCCGTCGGCGTACTCCAGGTCGCCGCCCACCGGCAGACCGCGGGCGATCCGGGTCACGCGCACGCCCGTGGGGCGCAGCACCTGCTGCAGGTATGTCGCGGTCACCTCGCCCTCCATCGACGGATTGGTCGCGACGATCACTTCGCGCACACCGGAACCGTTGCGTACCCGCTCGACGAGCGGCCCGACGCGCAGCGCCTCGGGCCCCACCCCGTCCAGGGGCGACACCCGGCCGCCCAGCACGTGGTAGCGCCCCCGATACCGCCCCGCGCGCTCGATGGCGGCGACGTCCTTCGCCTCCTCCACGACGCACAGCAGCGTGGCATCCCGCCGCGGGTCGCGGCAGATCGCACACGGATCCTCGTCGGCGAGATTCCCGCAGGTACCGCACGCCATCACCTGCGAGCGCACGCGGCGGATCGCTTGCGCCAGCCGCTCGGCCGCCTCCGCCGGCTCCTTGAGCAGGTGGAATGCGAGCCGTTGCGCGGTCTTGGATCCGATCCCGGGGAGCCTGGCGAGCTCCGTCACGAGATCATCAATGGCCGACACGTCGCGTTACAATGGCAACTGGAACGGGAAAGGTATACCCCCGGAGAGCTTCCGCACCTCGGCCTGCTGCAGCTCGGCGGCCCGCTTCTGCACCTCCGCCACCGCGGCCAGCACCAGGTCCTCGAGCATTTCGACGTCCCCCTGGCGCACCACCTCCGGAGCGATCGTAATGGCCCGGATCTGGCCCCGACCGTCGGCCGTCGCTTGCACCATCCCCCCGCCGGCCGACACCGTCACCGTCTGTTGCGCCAGCTGTGACTGGATCTCGGTCAGCCGCCCCTGCATCTGCTGCCCCAACTGGAGCAGGCTGGATAAATCCGCCATGCGTCGAAAGTTACCCCGTGCCCTCAGGCGTCGCAAGCTACTCCAGCAGCTCCAGATCGAGGGCGTCGATGGCCGCGCCCAGCGTCTGGTCCTTGCCGCGCAGCAGCTTCAACCGCTCCGCGTTGGCGGTCTCCGTCGTGAGCCGCGCCGGCCGCTCGGTGCGCCCGGGCTCGGCGCGCGCGGCGCCCTCGACGCGGATGCGCACGGGCTCGCTCACGTACTCCCCGACGAGTTTGGCGAGCGCGTCGCGCTTGTGGTCGATGCCCGTCGCGTGACCGGTGTTGGCGTCGAGCACCCGCACCGCGACGACTCCTCGCTCGGCGGCGACGACCGCCGTCTCGCCGAGCAGCGTGCCCAGCATCGGGCTCGTGGCGCGCGCGTGGGCGACGACGCTCGGCCAGAGCGCTTGCAGTCGCTCGAGGGAGAGCGCGCCTTTCTCGGGAGGACGGTCCGCCGGCGGAGTCATTGTCGGACTGTCGGACCGACGGACTGTCGGACTGTTAGACGTAGACGGAACCACGCCCCGCAGAACCGAGCTCGCTCCCGGATTCTGTCCGACAGTCAGACCGTCCGACTGTCCGACATTTTTCAGGGCTTCAAGCACCTCCGCCAGCTCCACCGTCCGGTCCATCATCGCCCAGCGCAGCAGCAGCAGCTCCACGACGAGCCGGGGGTTGCCGCTGCGGCGCACCTGCGGCTCGCTGTCGGCGAGCAGCGCCAGCAGGCGCACTGCGTCGGCCGGCGGGAGGCGCTGGGCTGCGGCGCGCACCAAGTGGGCGAGGCCCTCGGTGAGACTCTCGGGCTCACCGCCCACCCCCACGAGCAGCACGGCCCGGAGCACCTCGCCCGCACCGCTCACGAATTCGCCGAGATCCGCTCCGGCCTCGACCAGGCGGTCCACGAGGGGAAACACCGCCGCCGCGTCGCGCTCGGCCACGAGGCGCAGGGTCTCGCCGTAGAGGTCGTCGGGGATGAGCCCCAGCACGTCCCGCACCCGCGCTGCGGTGATCGGGCCGTCGCCGAACGAGCCCACCTGATCGAGGAGCGAGAGCGCGTCGCGCATGCCGCCGTTCGCGCTCCGGGCGATGAGGCGCAGGGCATCCGCCTCCGCTTCAATGCGCTCGGCGGCACACACCTGCTGGAGACGCTCCACGATCGCGTGCGGGCCGATGCGCCGAAAGTCGAAGCGCTGCAGCCGCGAGAGAATCGGCGCCGCCGTCTGGGCGATCTTGAGCGGCTCCGTCGTGGCGAAGACGAACACGACCCGCGGCGGCGGCTCCTCGAGGATTTTGAGGAGGGCATTCCACGCCTCGCGGGTGAGCATGTGCGCTTCGTCCACGATGTACACCTTGTGGCCGTGCTCGACGCTGGCCGCGTACATCGCGCGCTCGCGCAGGTCGCGCGCGTCATCGACGCCGCGATTGGAGGCGGCGTCGAGCTCCACCACGTCGAGGTTCGCCTGACCGGTCCAGATACGCGTGCAGGAGTCGCAGGTACCATCGGGCTCCCCGTCGCGCTGGTTGGGGCAGTTCAGGGCCATGGCGAGAATACGCGCCGCGGTGGTCTTGCCCACGCCGCGGGGGCCCGCGAACAGGTAGCCGTGGGCGGTGCGGCCTTGGGCGACGGCCCCCCGCAGGGCCGCGGCCACGTGATCCTGCACGATCAGCTCGGCGAACTTGCGGGGACGGTACTTGCGGGCGAGAGCGATCATCGAGGCACGCGGAACATAGCAGGGCGGCGGCGCCGCGCCTAGCTAGGGACGGCGGGCGCGCACCGAAGCGGTGAGATCCGTCCGCAGCCCCGAGGCCTGAACGGCGAGGTTCGTGGCGCTGCCGCCGGCGCGGCCGGGGCGCAGCGTCACGTGCCCGCCGAGACTGTCGGTCGCGACGCCAGCCACCTTGAGCACGCTCCCGTCCCCGACGGCGGCGAGCAGCCCGCGCACCGGCGCCGGGTTGCCGAACGCGTCGGTCGGCACCACCAGCAGGCTCGTCGCGACATCCGGGTCGAGCTCCAGCCGCTGCGTGACCGTGTCCCGGCCCCGCAGCACCAGCAGCCGCGCCGGCGGGCCGGCCGCCGGATACAGCGTCGCCTGCCGCACGAGCGCACCGAGGGTTGCCGTCACCGTCGTGGCCGCGGCGCGCGGACCGAACTCCAGGTCCACCCACAGCCCGCCCGCGGAATCGGTGCGGTCGGGGGGGGCCAGGAGCCGGCCGTTGGCGACCGCGAGCGCGACCGGTACCCCCGCGATGGGCGCGCCCGTCGAGTCCCGCGCCTCGAAGATCAGCGGCACCGCCGCACGCCGGCCCACGATCCCCCGCTGGGAGGTGCCCGCGACCCAGCCCGTACCCGTTGGCGAGGGTCGCACCGCCCGCGACGGCCGTGTGGTCGTGACCGGTACGGGCGCCGCCCGCGCGGCAGGGACCGTGATGAACTCCACCGTCGTTTGGCCGCTGAGCGTGGTTCCGTCCGCTGCCACAACCGTGAGCGACGTCGAGAACGGCGCCGGCCCGGCGCGCAGGCGGAACGACGCGATGCCTCGCGCGTCCGTTACTGCGATCGCGTCCGCACCCCCTCCCCCGGGGGTCGCCGCACCCACACTGCCGCTCCCTCGGAGCACCAGCCGAGCGGCCGGCACCGGCTGCGCGCCCCGCCGCAGCGCGACGGCGACGATTGCGTCGGTCCCCACCTCCGCGGTGACGCGCGATTGCAGTGGGACGACCGCGATAAGGGCGGGGATTGGTGCCGGCGGCGGAGTGGTTGCGGGGGTCGGTCCCGCCTTTGCGGCGAGACCGGTGGCGCGGCCCCGCCCGCAGCCCGCCATCCGCGCGAGGATCAGCGAGTCGGCCCCGAGCGCCGTGAGGTCCAAGCGGTCGCGCGAGGTCGGTGTGAACGACAGACAGTTGCGCCCGATCAGATCAGCGATCTCGCCGTGCGAGAGCGCGCCGCCGGTGAGCAGCCGGATGAGATCCGTCTTGCGCAGCGGCTCGCTGGTCTGAGCAGCCGAGCCCAAGGCCGTCGCCAAAGCCAGAAGGACGACGAACGCCCCTCTCACAGCCGCCCGCACCCCGAGCGCTCGAAGTGCCGCTCCACGCTGTCGACCCCTGCGTAGAGCGCGCGGTCGCGGCCCGCGCGCCCGGCGTCGAGTACGCCGACCTTGGACTTGCCGCGCACGTTGTAGACAGTCCACTCGGTTTCGAGCGCCGCAAGACCGCGGGCCAGGCCGGCGCAGTCCAGTTGGCGACCGTCGTAGAGCTTGGCGCGGTCGTTGTAGGCGCGGATCGTCAGCGCGAGAGTGTCGCCGAGACGGTCGAAGATCGGCAGGAGGAGGTCTCCAACCGGCGCCACGACGGCCGGCCGGGCAACCGCCGCCGGAGCGCCCGGGTGCGCGGGCCGATACACGAAGTACCAGTAGGCGGCGGCCGCGGCGAGGACGAGCACGACCAGCACGGCGAGCACGCCGCTGCGCTTTCCGCCCGGCGGCTCCGCGTCGGCCGCCGACGGCACCACAAAGGGGCGGTGCGCTGGACGTCGTGGAGGAGGCGACGGTCTTATCGCAGGCCGTGGCGGGGACGGCCGCGAGGCAGGCTCGGGCTCCTCCGGCATGTGCCCGACGTCGAGAAGCGGCAGATTGGCCACAGCCGGGGAAGGCTTGGGCCGCGGCGGCGGCGGCGGTGACGGTGGCGGCGGCGGTGACGGTGGCGGCGGTGGCGGCGGTGGCGGCGCAGGCGCTGACGGCTTCGGCGCTGGCGGTGGTGGTGGCAGCGGCGCGGGCCGCTTGGGAGGAGGCGCCGCCGGCTTCCGCGGCGCCGGCGGCGGTGCCGCGTGGCTGCCGAACGTCTCGAGCGTCGACCGAGGTTCCCCTGCCGCCTCGGGGGCCGCCCGAGCAGCCTCCGGCGCCGCGCCAGCCTGCGTGACGAGGGTGTCGTCGGTTTCGAAATTCGTCCACGGGAGGGACGACGCCTTGCGGCCCCCCGCCAGGTGCTCCTCCTGCTCGATCAGCTCGTAGAACGACAACGACACGCTGTGCCACGTCTCGCTCGGCCCGGGGCGAAACAGTCCGGCGACCGGGTGGCCCTCGCGGTCGGCGCCGAGCACGAGCGCCAGGTGCCAGGGCTGCGTGAAGTACTGCTCGTGGGTCTGCACATCCCCCGGCGCGAGGTCGACGGGGAGCGGCGGGTGGCTGTGGTACCACCCGATGAGGTGGCCGCCCACCCGGCCCAGCTCCTCCTGGATCCGGTCCCACAGGCGGGATACGACGACCTGGGTCTTGTCACCGTAGATGGGCTGATTGAGGCGGATGGTGGAATCCACCACGGCGTAGCGCACCCTCGACGTCGGGCACTCGAAGAGGTCGCCCACGAGGAACCCGATCAGCGCCTGCCCCTTCACCGCGAGGAGATGCTCGTTGAGGGCAGTCAGGGCCTTCTGCTCGATAAAGACGGGATAGCGGCCGCCCGGGTTGCGCCGGCCGTTCGGGTTCCAGAGGATCGCCCGCGCGGTGGGGATCACCTGCTGGAGATGGGCCGGGCCGCCGGCCGGGGGACGAGGGGGAACGCCCGTCACCGCAGCACCTCGCGGATCACGCCCGCGGCGCGCTCCACGTCCGCGCGGCTTACATCCAGGTGGGTCACCGCCCGCAGCCGCCGGGCGGCGAACGGCACGACGAGGACGCCCCGCTCCGCGAGCCGGGGAATCACGCGGTCCGCGGTATCCGCCTCGCGCAGGAGATCGAGCATGACGATGTTCGTCTCGGGGGCGGACGGTCGGACCGTCGGACTGTCGGCCAACAGGTCGGCCAGGCGGCGCGCGTTCGCGTGGTCCTCGGCGATGCGCGGGAGGTTGTGCTCCAGCGCGTACAGTCCCGCCGCCGCGAGGATCCCCGATTGCCGCATCCCCCCGCCCAACCGCTTGCGCATCTCCCACGCGCGCGGCCGCAGCTCGCGGGCGAACGCGAGGCAGGAGCCGACGGGGCAGCCCAGACCTTTCGAGAGACTCACCATCACGGTCGTGGCGCCGCGGGTGAGCGTCGCCGGAGCCGTCGTGAGCGCGGCCGCCGCGTTCCACAAGCGGGCGCCGTCCAGATGGAGGCGGAGCCCCGACTCGCGAGCGAGCGCCGCGATCGCCGCCATCACTTCCGGACGCATCACCTTCCCGCCGGCGGCGTTGTGGGTGTTCTCAACCGCGATGGCGCCGCTGCGTGGCAGACGCGGCGACGTGCCCCGCAGCGCGCCGCGCGCGAGCTCGGCGGTGAGCACGCCATCGGGCGTCACCACGGGGCGGATCTGCACGCCCGCGATCATCGCGACGCCGGCCAGCTCGTAGTGAACGAGGTGGGCGTTGGCCTCGATTACGAGCTCCGTGCCCCGCTCCGCGCACAAGCTCACGCCGGTCTGGTTGGCCTGCGTACCCGACGGAAAGAACAGCGCGTCTTCCATCCCCACGAGCTCGGCGACGCGCTGCTCGAGCTGCCGCACTGTAGGGTCGCCGTCGAGCACGTCGTCCCCGACCTCCGCGTCCGCGATGGCCCGGCGCATCGCCGGCGAGGGGCGAGTGACGGTGTCGCTGCGCAGATCGATCACGCTCATCCGAGCACGACGCGCTGCGCGCGCCGCATGCGGATCAGATCGTACGTCTCCGCCACCTCGCCGCCGAGCAGGAACACGTAGGCCGTGAAGTAAATCCAGAGAAAGAACAGCAGGAACGCCAGCGCGTTGGCGTCCGAAGCCACGCGGTCGAACGTCACGAACCGAGCCAGGTACAGCGTGTAGAGCCGCTTCGCCACCTCGAAGGCGAGGGCGCAGAACGTCGCGGCGATGAGCGCCGTACGCCAGTAGATCCGGCGGCTCGGCAGGATCTTGAACACGAGAAAGAACAGCAGCGTGCTGAAGGCGAACGCCAACACCTCGAGGCCGAACCGCGAAGCCCATTCGGTGGCCCGCCGCGCCTCGAACGCAGGGAGCAGGGTGCTCGCAACCAGCAGCGCGGCAGTCGTGAACACCATCCCGAGGTCGATCAACTTCGCCATCGGCCAGGGGCGGTTCTCCTCGGTGTCGAACACCTCGTCCAGCGCGGCGCGCAGCCCACCGAACAAGCGCGTCGAGAACCAGAGGAAGAGCGGCACGCCGAACAAGGTCAGGCGCGCCCGCTGGGCGACCACGCCAGACAGCACGCGCTCGACCTGCTCGAACGCTCCGCCGCCGGCGGCGTCCGGGGCCGGCGGAAGAAACCGCTCCACAAGCTCGGAGAGCTGGAGCTGGTGCGTGGTCAGCTGGTGTTGGACGAGATAGCCGATGAGGGCGAGCAGCAGGGCGAGGAACGGGATGGCCGTCAGGAGCAGGTCGAACGCGAGGGCGCTGGCGAGAAACGGGATGTTGTCTTCGAACGCGGCCTCGAGGGTGCGCCGCACCACGCCGCGGACGGACTGGTGCCAGCCGGCGGCGTGCCTCACGCGACCGGTTCGTCCTCCTCGCCCTCCGCGGCGACCGTGGCTCCCCCACCCCGCGCCGCGCGCACCGCGTGGCGCCGCCGCCGCGCCTCGAGCACCCGCCGCTGCAGCTCTTCCTTGACGGTGGAGACGGCCGCCTGGTCCTCGCGCGCGGCCGCCACCAGTTCACCCAGCTCGCCCGCCTTCTCGGCGGCGAGCGTCTTGAGGTCCTCGAACTTGCGCGACACTTTGCGTCGGGTCGTGGCGCCCGCCTCCGGGGCAAACAGGAACCCGACCACCGCGCCGACCGCGAGCCCGACGAGGAAGGCGCCGAACGACGTGCCGCCTTCGCGCTCGCTCATTCGCCCGCCTCGAGGTCGTCCGGGGCGTGGGCCGCCACGGGCCGCGGGGCCGCGTGGGATTGCAGCGGCGGCTTGACGATCCGATCCACCGCCGCGCGCGTGCCGGCGACGCGCAGTTGCTCGAACAGGAACGCGAAGGTCTTCTCCAGGTCCGCGCCGATCGCCTGGCGCACGTCCTCCGGAAGATCCCACATGCGCCGCTTGAACGGTCCTACCGCCTTCTTGCGGCTCTTATAGATGAACTGCTGCTCGGTATCGCCCTTCTTCCACTCGTCCTTGCACTCAGCTTTCACCCACGCGTTGACCTCGGACCGCAGGTCGGCCGGGAGCCGGGGATGGTCGAACACGATCGTCTGGAAGTTGGTCGCGAGGTGGATCTCGATCGCCTCGCAAGCGGGAAAGGCCCCGAACGCCTCGGGCGGCAACGTGGAGGCGCCATGCTGCACCGCGCCGCCCAGGCCGTACTGCTCCCGCGCGTCCCGCGACAGCGCCTTCAGGGCGTCGAGGTCGATCTGCACCTTGGCGATGGAGCCGTCCGGCAGGACGACGCCGCCGTGGCTGGTGCCGGTCTGCACGGAGATCTTGCTGATCCCGACGTGGGGACCGAGGCGTTTCAGCGTGCGGAGATAGCCGTCCATGAACGCCCGCAGCTCGTGGACGTCGCTGTTCTTGCCGCCCACCTCCCCGATCTCGGCGCCGACTGAGACGGTGACCCCCTCCGGCTCACGGTCGCGGATGAACTTGGTCGTCTCGGCGGCGCGCTCGAAGTTGACGCGCTGCTGCTCGTCGAGCGTCGGTTGCGACAGGTCGACCAGCGTCGACGTGTCTACGTCGATGTTGTAGAACCCGGCCGCCAGCTCTTCCTCGATCAGGGCGCGGACCGCGGCGATCTCAGCATCCGGGTCGATCGCGTACTTCTTGGCGTTGACCTGGACGTGATCGCCCTGGATGAAGAGCGGGCCCGTGAACCCTTCGCGCAACGCCGCCGCGGTCACCACCGCCACGTACTCGGGTGGCCGCTGCTCCGTATAGCCGATCTCGCTGCGGGCGATCTCGCAGATCAGGGCGCCCACGTCGAGCCGCCGGGCCGCGCGGAAGATCGCGCGGGCGGAGTCGTAGGACAGGACCCGGATATTCATCGCCGGCGTAGTGAACGGGGGCAGCTCGCCGCGGCCCCGCGCCAGGTAGAGGTCGTGGATGGACGCCGGCCGCACGCCCGCTCGTTGGCCGACCTCCCAGATCACCCAGCGTGCCTCTTCCCGTTCCGCGGTGCTCCCGAAGACTGCCCGTCGCACCAGCTCGTCCATCGCGGCGCTCTGGCGTACCGCCGCTTGCTGGAACCGCCGCAGCGTCTCGTGCATACGCCTTGAAATTAGACCTCGTCCTCTTCGACCACCAGCCCGTCGTAGGCGGGGACGATGCCGGCGGGCAGCTGCGCGGCGAGCTCGGCGTGCGGGAGGTCGTGCGTCAAATGCGTGAGGAACGTGCGTCGCGCGCCGATCTGCTGGGCGACCGCGATCGCTTCGGGGATCGAGAGGTGCAGCGGGTGTGGCCGGGGCAGCAGCGCGTTCAAGACGAGGATGTCGAGCCCGACGAGCCCGCCGCGCGCGCCCACGGGCACATCTTTGGCATCGGTGAGGTACGCGATCCGCCCCACACGATAGCCGAATACGGTGCCGCCGCCGTGCGGAAGCGCGATGGGGAGGACCGCGACGCCCGCGACGCGGGTCTCGCGCCCCGGCTCGAGCACCTCCGCCACGAGCTCGGGGAGGATGGTGCCCTCGGGCGCCGCGGCGTGGCGGTCGAAGATATAGGGAAACTTCTCCGCCAACTCGACCATTGTGGCGGCGGGTCCGTAGGCCGGGAGTCCCGACCCGCGCTTGACCGAAATCGCCCGGAGGTCGTCGATCCCGTGCACATGATCCGCATGGGCGTGCGTGTAGAGCACGGCGTCCACCCGGTCGATGTGCGCGGCGAGGAGCTGCAGCCGCAGCTCCGGCGGCGTGTCGATGAGCAGGCGGCGCTCGCCCGCCTCAATCAGCGCGGCGCTGCGGGTGCGCCGATCACGCGGATCGCCCGACGTACAGGTGCGGCAGCGGCAGCCGATTTGCGGGACGCCGAACGACGTGCCCGTCCCCAGGAACACCAGCCGCACGTCAGACTTCCTCGACCTTGATGAGGTTGGTGCTCCCCGACACCTCCCAGGGGACGCCGGCGGTCATGACGATGCGATCGCCCCGGCGGGCGAGGCCGCCTTTGAGAATGAGGTCGCGGACGACCTCCAGCATCGCGTCGTAGCTCGGCACGCGATCGACGCGCACCGGCTGCACGCCCCACACCAGGGCGAGCTGCCGGTACGTCGCGACCTCGGTCGTGACCGCGAGGATCGGGACGGAAGGGCGCGTGGCGGCGACCGTGCGGGCCGTGAACCCTCCCCGGGTGAGCGTGACGATCAGCGGCGTCTTCAGCATCCGCGCCACGGCGGCCGTGCCCAGGGCGATGGCATCCTCGACGGTGACGTCCTCGCGGATCGCGAGGCGGCGCTCGTCACGTCCCGCCAGGGCCTGCGGCTCCATCGCCCGGATGATCCGGTCCATGGCCTTGACCGCTTCCACCGGGTAGTCGCCGGTCGCCGTCTCCGCCGACAGCATCACGGCGTCGGTGCCGTCCAGGATCGCGTTGGCCACGTCCGAAGCCTCGGCGCGCGTCGGCCGCGGATTCTGTATCATGGACTCGAGCATCTGCGTCGCGGTGATCACCGGCTTGCCGTGGCGGTTCGCTTCCCGAATCAGCCGCTTCTGAACCAGCGGGACTTCCTCGAAGGGCAGCTCGACGCCGAGGTCGCCGCGCGCGACCATCACGGCATCGGAGGTGCGGAGGATGCGTTCCAGGTCGTCGAGCGCCGTGGCCTTCTCGATCTTGGCGACGAGCTTCACCGCCGGTGGCACCAGCGCCCGCAACCCCACCATGTCCTCGGCGCGACGCACGAACGACAGCGCCAGGTAATCCACGCCGTGCGCCACGGCGTCGGCGACGTCCTCGCGATCCTTGTCGGTCAACGCCGGCGCGCTCACCTGCAGGCCGGGGAGGTTCATGCCCTTGTGCGCCGTGAGCGTCCCGCCGTCGACGACGCGCGCCCACACCCGAGGGGGTTCGACGCGGGTCACCTCGACGGAGAGCAACCCGTCGTTCAGCAAGATGCGGGCGCCCACCCGCGCGTCCTGCGCCAGCTCCGCGTAGGTCGTGGGGAGCTCGTCCTTGCGCGCCACCGCCTCAGGGGCGAACACGACCTCCTGCCCGCGGACGAGCTCCTGCGGCGCCTTGAGGGCGCCGACGCGGATGCGCGGCCCCTGCAGATCCATGAGCACGGCGATCGGCGCGCCGCGCGCCTCCGCGATGCGGCGCACGGCGGCGATCCATTGCCCGCGCACCTCCGCCGTGCCGTGGGACGCGTTCACGCGCACCACGTTGACTCCAGCGTCGACCAGGGCGGCGATGCGCTCATCCGTTCCCGTCGCCGGTCCCAGTGTGGCGACGATCTTGGTGCGGCGGGTCGCCACCCCTCCTGAAGGCTCGCGATTCATTTCACAAGACTACCGCGACCCTGTGGAAAAGTCGAAGCCGTGTGGAAGGCGTGTGGAAGGTCAGCGGACAATCTCGATGGTCCGCACCTCGAGACGCTGCCGGAACTCCTCGAGGAGGTGCACGGCCCGCTGCAACGCCGACGCGGGAAGGCCCTCGATGGTCCGGGCGGCGAGGCGCCGCTCGAGCTGGCCACAGCGCAGCAGGACGTCGAGGCCGTGGCGGGTCAGGACGACGCGCACGCCCCGGTCGTCGTCGGGGTCGGGGGTGGTCTCGACGAGGCCTTTGGATTCCAGGCGCTGGATGAAGGTCGTCGCGGCGGCCCGAGAAACGCCGAGCTGCCCGGCGATCTCGCTCGGGCGGGCGCCGTCCGGTCCTCCCTGGTCCACCGCCTGCAGCGCCGCGTGGGCGCGGTGCGAGAGGCCGTAGGCGCGGCATGCCTTGTCCCCGGCGCGTTGCAGCGCCTGGAACGCCGCGCGCAGGCCGCCGGTCAGCTGCAGCGCCAGCTCGGCACGATCACCCACGGAAAAAGATTAACATATTGACCATTAATATACTAATCATTTCTCCGCCCACCGCAAGGCCCCGGAGAGCCTAGATTCCCCGGCCATGATCGAGGTGCGCGGCCTCACCAAGCTGTACGGCTCGCTCGTCGCCGTGGAAGACCTCTCCTTTTCAGTCGCCCCGGGCGAAGTGCTGGGGCTCGTGGGCCCCAACGGGGCGGGCAAGACCACGACGCTCCGCAGTCTTGTCGGGATCGTGCGGCCGACGCGCGGCACGATCAGCATCGGCGGGCGGGACCTCGATCGCGACCCGGTCGGCGCCAAGCGCCAGCTCGCCTTTATGCCCGACGAGCCCCGGCTGTTCGAATACCTGACCGTGGAGGAACATCTGCGCTTCACCGGCCGGCTCTACGGCGTCCGGGATTCCGACGGCCGCATCCCTGCCCTGCTCCGGGAGCTGGAGCTGGCCGAGAAGGCGGGCGCGCTGCCGGACGAGCTGTCGCGGGGGATGAAGCAGAAGCTCGCGATCGCGTGCGGGTTGCTGCACGAGCCCAAAGCGCTGCTGTTCGACGAGCCGCTGACCGGGCTCGACCCCGCCGGGATGCGGCGCATGAAACAGACGATCGTCGAGCGCGCGCGGCAGGGGGCCGCGGTGATTCTCAGCTCTCACCTGCTGCACCTGGTCGAAGAGGTGTGCACGCGCGTGCTGGTCATTCACCGCGGGCGGCTGGTGGCGATCGGGACCATCGCGGAGATCGTCGGATCGCGCCCCGACCTCCAGGGTCGCAGCCTCGAAGAGGTCTTCCTCGCCTTGACCGGCACGTGATCAGCGCCGCGCTGTACCTGTCGCGGCGCTCGCTGGCGAATGCGACCCGGCGCCGGTTGGCCCGGCTGCGCCAGCCCAAGTATCTGATCGGGTTCGCGCTCGGGGTGTTGTACTACTACTGGTTGATCGCTCGACCGCGCTCCGGCGCCGCGGGGGGCGCTGCCGGACTGCCCGGCGCCGGCGGCGAAGTGCTGGCGATCCTCGGGCTCACGACCTTCCTGTTGATGAACTGGGTGTTCGGCAGCTCGCGCAGTCCATTCGCCTTCACGCCGGCTGAAACTCACTATCTGTTCACCGCACCCCTGACACGCCGCCAGGTGCTGGACTTCAAGCTGCTGCGCTCGCAGCTGCCGCTGTTCCTCTCGTCGCTGCTGTCGGTACTGATCTTCTCCGGCGGCCACTTTACTCCCAGCCGCATCGTGCGCGTGCTGGGCCTGTGGCTCGTCTTCTCGGCGCTGCAGATGCACTACGGGGTCGCCGCGCTGGTGCGGCAGAGCCTCGAGGAGCACGGCGTGACGGCTGTGCGCCGGCGGCTGGGTGTGATCACGGTCCTGACGGGGGTCGCGGTGGCCGTGGCGCTGATCCTGCGTCGCCAGCTCCCGGAAGTGCAGGCGGCCTTCGCCGCCGGTCCCGCGGCCGGCCTCGACGCCCTGGGAGCAATCCTGCATCGCGGCGTGCTCGGCGTGATCGTGTGGCCCCTGTCGGCGCTCGTTCGCCCGCTGCTGGCACCCGACTTGGCGACGTTCGCCGCCCGGTTGCCGGCGGCGTTCCTCGTCGTCGGGCTGCACTACGTGTGGCTGGTGCGCTCCTCACTCGCGTTCGAGGAAGTGGCGGTGGAGTCCGCCGAGCGGATGGCGCGGCGCATCGCCGCATGGCGCAGCGGCCGGCGGCCGCCCCCGAGCGAGCGCCGGTCCAAGGGCGCGCGGCGCTCGCTCGGCCGCCTCGCCCCGGTGGGCAGCCCGGCGCGCGCCATCGCCTGGAAGAACGTGCAAGCCGAGTGGCGCGGCTCCGGCGTGCGGCTCCCGGTGATCATCGTCCTGGGCGTGGCGGCCGTCGCGTGGGTGGCGAGCCTCGGCGCCGCCGCCGGCACGGGCATCCAGGTTCTGGCGACGCTGCTCCTCGTGTTCGCGGGGATGGCCGTCGTGTTCGGCCCGTACATCCTGCGCAACGACCTGCGCGCGGACCTCCTGCTCTGGGACCTGCTCAAGAGCTACCCACTGCGCGGGGCCGATCTCGTCGCCGGCGAAGTCTTGGGCCCGGTCGCGGTGCTCACGGGCGTCGCGTGGGGGTGCCTGCTGGCGGCCTTCGCCGCCTCGCTCGCGATCGACCTGCCGGGCTTCCCGGTTCTCGACCGCCTCGCCGCCCTGCTGGCCACCGCCATCGCGGCCCCCGCCTTCCTCGTCGTCATCACGCTGATCCAGAACGCCGCCGCCTTGGTCTTCCCCGCCTGGGTCACGCTCGGGCCGGGACGGGCGGCGGGCGTCGAGATGATCGGCCAGCGCATGCTCACCATGATCGGGAGCCTGCTCCTGATGCTGCTCGCCTTCCTCCCCGCCGCCGTGGTCGCGGCTGTCGCGGTGGCGATCGCCGGAGTCGCCGGAGTCGACGGCGTGTGGCGGGCGGTGCCGGGAGCGATCGGCTTGACGGTGACGCTGGGCTTCGAGGGGATGCTGGCGGTGGCGTGGCTGGGGCGAGTGTTCGAGCGGTCCGATCCGGCGGCAGAGCTCGGCGGCTAGCTAGCAGGTCGCCGACCAGTCCACCGCGCCGGTGTGCCCGCAGCGCGGACAGCGCAGGGTCCCCGGCTTGCCCTCGAAGTCCTGCCGCTCGTGACACGCGGGGCAGACCGCGTAGGTCATCACGATATCGCTGCTGTTCGAGCCGCCCAGCGTGGGCCGCAGCACGCCCGTGCGCACGACCACGCTCCACGTCGTGGGCGGCTCGCTGCGCATGGTCACGTCCTCGCGCTTCAAGCGCACCTGCACGCCCTGGCGGACGTCCACCACCACGTGGCCATCCGGCGTCTCGTCGACGACCGGATACCACGCGCCGCGGCGCAAAATATCCGCTACGCTGTCCGTGATGCGGGCCCAGCCCCGTCGGGCCATGGCCCCCATGATAGCACGTTTAGGTAAATTGCGTTATGCGCGATGTCGGTGCGATCGTCCGGCTCCAGATCCAACGCAGCTCCCTGAAAACGGGGGAGAAGCCGCACCGCCGCTACGACCCCGCCCCGCTGCTCTCGGTGGAGCGACTCGCCGTCACGCCCGACGGCGTGCTCGGCCTGAGTGACGGCGACGCCTGGCTGGTGGACGTCCATCATCGGGCCCACCCGCAGACCAAGAACGAGGACGGGCTCCACGGCGTGTCCGTGGGCTTCACCGCGCATTACGACGCGATGCGCGCGCGCTTCGGCGATCACCTCACGCCGGGCTGCGCCGGCGAAAACCTCCTCGCCGTCGCCGCCCGGCGGCTCGGCTACGACGAGCTGGCAGGGGGCATTGCCGTCGTGGACCGGGACGGCCGGGAGCTCGTCCGGCTTCAGGTGCTCCAGGTCGCCCACCCGTGCCGCCCGTTCACCGGCTGGGCGCTGGGCGGCACGGTCGAAGCCCAGGTGCTCAAGGAGCACCTGCAGTTCTTGGACGACGGGATGCGGGGGTTCTACTGCCGCGCCACGGGGACCGGGATCGTGGCCGTCGGCGACCGTTTGGTGTTGCCCTAGGAAAGCTCTGGATGTGCCCGCCGGGCGCCGTCGCGTATCGCGCCCTAGGCCCCACCCCCAGCGTCACATCCTAGGTGCAGAGGTTTCCTAGCTCAGCGTCTCGTCCCAGGACAGCGGGGCGATGGTGTGGCAGCGGTCGCAGGTGAGCTCGCTCGTCTGGGCGGCAAACGCCTGCCGGTGCCTGCAGGCGGGGCACACGGCGTACGTCAGCGGGAACACGCGGCCGACGCGCTCGATCATCCGCGGCTCGCAGCGCACGATGGTCCAGCGCTCGGGTGGGTGGTAGCGGATCTCGAGCAGGCGGCGGTCGCAGGGGATGTTCTGCCGGTTGACGTCCAGCACGACGATGTTACTCGAGGAGATGCGGACGACGGGATACCAAGCGCCGCGCCGCAGGGTGTGAGCGCCCGCCGGCCCGACGCGGGCCCAACCCTTCGGCTGCAGCCGCGTCGGTGTGAGGACCCGGGCCGTATCAACCATGCCGAATGATAAACTCGCGCACTGGAATCAAGAGTGACTGAAGTCACACGGCGGGAATGTCAGACGTCAGACGTCAGACCTCAGTATGTGACCTCTGACCTCTGAAGTCTGACGTCTCCATCACCCGCACTCTGAGAACCCGCACACGTGGCACTTCACGCACCCCTCCACGTAGGCCAGCTGCGATCCGCAATCCGGGCAGGCGCCCACGAAGTCCTGGGCGCTGTTGCGCTCGCGCTGCGCGGCGGTGCCCTCGGGACTGAGGGGCGGCGGGGGGACGGCCACGATTTCGCGCGACGGGACCCCGGGAGCGCCGGCGAGGAAGTCTTGCTGGACGCCCTGCTTGTCCTGCATCCAGCGCTCGATGGCGATCCCGATGGCATCCGGCACGGATAGCACCTTGTTGGGCCCGAGCCCGACGGCCCGGTCGGACGAGATGCCGCGGAGCTGGCGATGGACATCCCGGAGGGGCACGCCGGCACGCAGGGCGAGCGAGATAAGGCGGCCGATCGCCTCCACGTCCGCCATCAGGGGCGCCCCGGCTTTGCCGAGGGAGATGAAGACCTCGAACGGCTGTCCCTTGTCGTCCTCGGTGATGGTCACGTACATCGTGCCGAGCGGGGACTCGAGGCGCCGGGTCACGCCGCGCAGCGCATCCGGCCGCGACCGCACCGCCCGGCGCTGGAGGTTCTCGGCTTCGACGTCGTGGAGCTGGGCGCGGGTGCGCTCCAGCTCGGTCTCGAGCTCGGCGATGCGGCCCAGCGCTTCGGCGAGCGCGCGCTGGCCGTCGTCGGTCGCGGCCCCGCTCTTCCCCTGCGCCTGCTCCTGCACCTTCTTGGCCGTCGCGCCAGTCGACAGCACCTGGAACTCTCGGGCGCCGTCGCGATAGACCGTCACGCCCTTGCAGCCCAGGTGATAGGCCAAACGGTAGATCTGCTCGACGTCGTCCTCGGTCGCCTCATGCGGGAAGTTGCAGGTCTTGGAGATCGCCGAGTCGGTGAACTCCTGGAACGCGGCCTGCATCCGGATGTGCCACTCCGGGGTGACGTCGTGCGCGGTGACGAACACGCGCTGCCACTCGGCCGGCACCTCGTCGAAGTGGATGTGGCCGGCCTCGGCGATGCGCTGCACGAGGGCGTCGGAATACCACCCCTCGCGCCGCGCGATAGCGACGAACTCCTCGTTCACATCCGGCATGAGGACGCCGGCCTGATTGCGCATGAACGCCACGGCGAACAGCGGCTCGATGCCCGAGCTGCAGCCGGCGAGGATCGAAATCGTGCCGGTCGGCGCCACGGTCGTGAGGTTACAGTTGCGGAGGCGACGCATCGGGCGGATGCGCTGGCCGGCTGCGTCCCGCGCGCAGGTCGCGTCGGGGCCCCAGATGGAGCGCTCCCACTCGGCGAAGACGCCGCGCTGCTCGGCGAGCTTCTCGGAGGCTTTCTTGGACTCTTCGTCCACGAATTCCATCAGGCGGCGGCCGAGCGCCACGCCCTCCTCGGAATTGTACGGAATGCCCAGATGCACCAGGAGATCCGCCCAGCCCATGATCCCCAGACCGATGCGGCGGATGCGTTTGGCGAGATCGTCGATCTCGGCGAGCGGGTACTTGTTCGCGTCGATGACGTTGTCGAGGAAATGGGTGCACAGGTGCACGGCCGTGGCGAGGCGGTCCCAGTCGAGCTTTCCGTCGCGAACATACAAGCCGACGTTGATCGACCCCAGATTGCAGACGTCGTAAGCGAGCAGCGGCTGCTCCCCGCAGGGGTTCGTCGCTTCGTAGCCGCCGAGCTGCGGCACCGGGTTGTATTGATTGGCCCGGTCCACGAAAAACACGCCCGGCTCGCCGGTCTTCCACGCCCCGTGCACGATCTTCCGAAACACTTCCCGCGCCTCGAGCTGGCCGACGGCCTCCCCCGTGCGAGGATGGATCAGCTCGTAGCTGGTCCCGGCCTCGACCGCCGCCATGAACCGGTCGGTCACGGCCACCGAGATGTTGAAGTTCGTCACCTGGGTGAGGTCGTCCTTGCAGGTGATGAACTCCAGGATGTCGGGGTGGTCCACCCGCAATATCCCCATGTTGGCACCGCGCCGCGTGCCGCCCTGCTTCACGACGTCGGTCGAGGCGTCGTAGAGCTTCATGAACGAGACGGGCCCGGAGGCGACTCCCATCGTGGAGCGCACGACGTCGTTCTTCGGCCGCAGGCGGGAAAAGGCGAACCCGGTGCCACCCCCCGACTGGTGCACGAGCGCCATCGCCCGCAGGGTGTCGTAAATGCCGCTCTTGCCGTTGGAGAGGGCGTCATCCACCGGGAGGACGAAGCACGCCGACAGCTGGCCCAAGGGACGGCCGGCATTCATCAGGGTGGGCGAGTTCGGCATCCACACCCGCGTGGCCATCAGCTCGAAGAACGTCTCCGCCAGGGTCTCGACCGCCTTACGGGAGGCCCCGTAGGAGGCATCCGGCTCGGCCACGGTGCGCGCCACGCGCCAGAAGAGGTCCTCGGGAGACTCGGCCGGGCGCCCCTGCTCGTCCTTCACGAGGTAGCGGCGTTCCAGCACCGTGATGGCGTTGGGCGTGAGATCGAGTTTTCGAGGAGCAGCGGTCATGCTAGCTCGTCCCTTCAGGGTAGAGCGTTTCGTCCGACCCGGGAATGGAGAAATTTAACCAGCCTGCTTCGGGACCTACGAATGACGGCCGAGAAGCGCGGAAGGGCAAGGTAGGCACGCGGGGTGAGCGAATCAAGACTTGGGGAGGATGCAGCGGGGAGGCCGTCTCGCGGGAATTCACATCACAAACCTGTTCGCAGGGGCGGAAACCGTCCCCCGCGGTGCCGCTCCGCCTCGACCACGTAGTGCTCCCATGTCCCGCGGATGCGGGCGCGGAGCCCCTCGTCGACCGTGCGCGCCACCCGCCCCGGCACGCCCATCACGAGGGACCCCGGCGGCACCTGCAACCCTTCCGGGAGCACCGCCCCGGCCGCGACCACGCTGCCGCTGCCGACGCGCACCCCGTTCAGGAGCACGCTCCCCATGCCGATCAGGCAGTCGTCTTCGACGGTGCACCCGTGGATCACGGCGCGGTGGCCGATCCCGACCCGGGCGCCGATCAACGCGGGCAGCCCCGCGTCGACGTGCACGATGGTGCCGTCCTGGATGTTGCTCGCCTCGCCGACGACGATCCGGTCCATGTCGCCCCGCAGCACGGCGCCGTACCACACGCTGGAGCGGGGGCCGAGGGTGACGTCCCCCAGCACGATGGCGCCGGGGGCGACGAACGCCGTCGCATGGATGTTCGTTATTGCCTCACGGGCGGGAACTGCCACTGCACCCACGCTTCGACCGCCTCCCCGTTCTTCTGGGCCGGGTTCCAGCGCAGGTTCTTCGCCATGTCGACGGCGGCGTCGTTGAACGTCGCCACGTTGGAGGGGACGTAGACGCGGGCCTCGAGCGTGCGGCCGTCCCGGGAAACCTTGAGCAGCAGGATCGCGGGCCGGGGCGTCACGGGCGCGTCGGCCCCGACCGGGATGAAGGTCGGGGTAAGCGGGATGGGCCGCGTGTCGAAGCAGATGTTGTCCGTGTTGTAGGCCGGGCCGGGCTGGTCGCAGGGGCCAACCGTGGGGCCGGCGGGAGTCGCCACCTGGAGGTTGACGGTCAGCACGGTCGTCTCCCCGGCGGTGATCGGCACCTGCCGATCATACGCCAGATACCCTGCGGCGCGCACCGACACGCGGTGCGTGCCGGCAGCCAGGTCGGTCTGCCGCGCAGCGAGCGGTTGGCCGTCGAGCGTGACGCGCGCCGTGGCGGGCACGTTCTGGAGCAGCAGCTTGCCGGTGCCGGCGGCGGGGGGATGCGCGGCGGTGGTATCGTGACCCGTGGCCCCGGCGCCGCTGTCGGTCGTCTCCCCCGTCGAGTCACCGCCGCCGCCGCCGCCGAGCGCCACGTGGCTCGAGTCGCTGGTCGCGGTCGTGTCCGGCCGCGCCCCGCCGCCGAACAGTCCGGTCAGGAGCCCCTTCTTGTACGCGAACAGGCCCCCCGCTCCAACGATGACGGCAACCATCACGACCCAGACGCCCACCGCCGCAGCGGCCGACTTCTTGTGCCGGGGCGCGAACGCCGGCTCGGCTCCGGCCACCAGGCCCGCCCCCCCTGGCTGGCGGGGCAGCGGCGTCGAGGGAGGCAGGCCGATGCGGGCGCCCGAGAGCGAGGGGATGGCGCGCGTGGCCGCGGTGGAGATTCCTGCCGAGATGTAGCCGCCCCCTCCTTCGAGGACCGCGACCAGCTCTTCCGCGCTCTGGAAGCGCTCTTCGGGTTTCTTGGCCATCATCTTGCGGACGATCTCGAACAGCTCGCGTTTCTCGGCGCTGTCGAGCCGCGGCACCGGCAGCTCCTCCATGATGTGCTTGTAGCCGATGGAGAAGGAATCCTCCCCGTCGAAGGGGACCACGCCGGCGAGGCACTGATAGGCCACGACGCCGAGCGAGTACAGGTCGCTGCGGCCGTCGAGCTGCTGCGCGCGCGCCTGCTCGGGACTCATGTAGTGCGGCGTGCCGATCGCCATCCCCGTTCCCGTGAGCTTGCCGCCGACGGCGGCCTTGGCGATCCCGAAGTCGGTCACCACCGCCTGCCCGTGCTCGTCGAACATGATGTTGTCGGGCTTGATGTCGCGGTGCACGATCCCGCTCTTGTGGGCGTAGGCGAGGGCGCGGCCGACTTCGATGAGCGTCTTCTTGATCTCGGGGACCGGCAGCGCTCCGCGCGTGCCCAGCACGGCGGAGAGCGGCTTGCCGCGCAGGAACTTCATGACGAAGTAGATGACGCGGCCGTTCTTCCCGACGCGGTAGATGGGGATAATGCTGGGGTGCTCGAGCTTGGCGGCGGTGCGGGCCTCGCGCTGGAAGCGCTCGACGAACTCCTTATCGAAGGCGAGGGAGAACGGCAGCACCTTGATCGCGACGTCGCGCTCGAGCTGTTTCTCGCGGGCCCGGAAGACGATCGCCATCCCTCCGCGTCCCAGCTCCTGGAGGATCTCGTACTCCTCCTTGAGCTGGTCCCGGACCATGTCGATCTCGGTGAGCTCCTGCTGGACGCCCTGGACCTGCCCGAGGGGGGTCGTGGCGGTCAAGTCCATCCCGCAGGATCGACAGAACTTGAAATGCTCTTCGTTCTGGGTGCCGCAAGTGGGGCAGTACATCCCGGCTCCGGAGGGACGCGCGATAACTTAGGGACCGCCGCGCGGGGGTGTCAACTTACGGGTGCGCGACCACCTGGAAACGCCGCGTCCGGACGAGCGCGCGGCCGCTGGCCGGATCGGTCAATCGTACCGTCAGCACGTAGTCCCCGCGGCTCACACCGCGCAAGTCCACCCCGCGGTGCACGCGCGTCGCCGGTCCGTCGGCGACGGCGTCGAAGGCGAGCAGCACCGGGGGATGCCGCCCGCCGAACAACCCACGGATCACCCCGAGCAGCGATGTCCCGCCCAGCTTCTGGAGTCGCACCTCCGTGTGATACGCGGCCCCGCGCTCCAGCCCGTACACCTCGTAGTAGAGCTCGGCGACGGAGCCCTCCGGGAAACGGTCCAAGGGATTGAGGAAGACGGTATCGTCGGGGAGCACCCACAGCAGGCCGGAGCCCGTCCGTCCCACGACCACATCGCTCGCGGCGAAGTGGCGGCCATCCAGTTGCTCGACCGTCAACGAGTCGCGGCCGACGATTTGTCCCGCGTCGCGGTCTTCGGTGGTGACGAGCACGCGGTAGCGGTACTCGCCGGGCGGGACGGGCACCGTCAGGCGACCCGTGAGGTAGGCCGCGCCGCGCAGCGCCTCACGGGACGAGAAGACGCGCATGGTGTCGAGCTGCGCTACGACGTTGTCGCCGCTGTCGGCGACGAGGATCCGGAACCGCAAGGGGTAGAGGACGCCCGTGCTCCCTGGCTGCGGGGCGAGCTCCGCGGCCGGGATCGCGAAGACGACGTGCAGCTCCTGGCCCCCGCCCGGCCCGGTCGCCCGGCGGCCCATCACGAAGTCGTTGACGATCAGGTCGAGCGCGACCGGGAAGCGCTGCCGGTAGCTGTCGGTCGAGGTGCCCAGCCGGATCGCGCGATGGCCGCGCTCGCGCTCGTCCGTCGCGCTGCGCAGCCCCATGCGGGTGTACACCGGGTCTAAGTCAGCTCGGGACTCCCACAGCGCCGCGGCGGCCGGCGCGGACCCGGTTCGCTGGAAGCGCGCGGCCCACCCCATCGCGTCCAGTACGCTCTCGACCAGCTTGTAGTCCTGCACGTCTTCCCGCGACACGAAGTGGAAGATCAGGTTCCCCTCCGGGCGCCGGTACAGCCAGCTCTCGTTCGGCTCGAGCCCGGCCCCTACCGTCCCCGTGCCCGTAAAGAACGCGCGCCGGTCCGGCTCGCCGTGGCGCAGATAGATGATGCCGCGGTCGTCGAACTCCTGCTGGTCGGAGCGGTACACCTCGGTGATGTCGTAATGGCGGTGGCGGGAGACGAGGCGGAAGTTGCGCCAGGCGTAGAACCAGCGGCGGAAATGCTCGGCGAGACGCTCGCCCGGCTCACGCGCCTCCACCACATCGCGGCGCACCCAGAAGCGCTCCAGCCACGCCGCGCGGTCGGCCGGCGCCCGCAGCCCATCGAACGCCGCGAGCTCGGCGGTGTCGGCGACGTAGCCCAAGTCTCGGTGGTACATCCCGAACGCGCCCACCGAGGCGCCGGCGCGGGCCCCGGCGAAGTAGGCACGCCAGCCGTCCGCCGGACGCCGCGCCCAGTAATAGGTGCGGGCCAGCTCGTACAGGCCCACGGCAGAGTCGCCGCCGACGTCGATGTACGCCTGGAAGCCGACGATCGCCGAATCGGCCTCGCCCACCTCTCGCTCCACGCGGCCGCGCGCGAGCTGTACGTCCGGGACGCGCCCCGCCGGCGACGCCGCGGCGAGTCGCACCGCCTCGAGGACGACCTGGAGACGCGCGTGGATCCGCTGGGTGAGCGCGGTCGTGGCGAGGTCGATGGTCGCGCGCGCGAAGGCCGGATCCGCCTGCACCGCTCGCGCGAACGCCGCCGCCGCTTTGGAGAGGTAGTCCTTGCCAAGCTGCTGTCGCAGGTTCTCGATCGCGAGCACCGAATGCTCGCCCTGCGCCAGCTCGGCCAGTCCCAGCCCGTACCAGGGGTACGGCCAGTCGGGCCGGAGCTCGGTAGCCCACTCGAATTCTCCCGCCGCGTCGTCGTAGTGCTTCTTGGAGTTGGCGAGCTCCCCCAGCCGGTAGGCGACGAACCCCAGCCGGAGGTGGATGAGAGGGTTGTCGCGGTCGTGCTTGGCCACGTCGATGGCCCGCGCTTCCAAACGCAGCAGCGCCGTCGAATCCGTGACGGCTCCGAGCGAGTCGCGCAGCCCCTCGATGACGCGGCGGTCGGCGGGGTCTTGGGCAGACAGTCGGAACGTCGGACCGGCGGACAGGAAGGCGAGGAACAGCAGGCGGCGCGGGTGCCTCATGGCAGTCCCATTATACGCCGTCCCCGACATCGGGTTGCGTCAGAAATCGGCCGCCAGCGCCACGTAGCCCTGCGGCCGGCGTCCGCCGCCCCCGGGCGGCGCGACCAGCGGCTCGGCGACACCCGTCCGCAACCGCAGCGGCACGTCGTAATTCAGCGTCAGGTCGGCGACGAGCTCAACGCCCACCGAGCGCAGTCGATTGAGGCGGGCCCGCGCGCCGGGCTCCCAGGCGTCGCCCGCGTCGGCGAACAACGCGGCCGACAACCGATCGGCCCCGAACGGGAGGTGGCCGAGCGCCTGCCCCACGAGGGCGAGCGGCATCCGGTACTCGAGGCTCAGCGTCGCGGCACGACGTCCGTTGACGCTCGACCCCGCGTAGCCACGCACGGGGAAGAACCGGCTCCCACCCAGCGTGGCCCCCAGCCCCAACGCCAGCACGCCCGACGACACGCCGCCGACGCCGAACGTCTCAGCCAAGGGCCCGGCGCGTCCGCCGGCCGCGGCGCGCAGCGCCAGCACGGAGTGTGCGAAGCCGCCGGGACCGGGGACCCGAGCGTACCACAGCACCCGTCCGAGGGCCTCGTGCTCCCAGCGCGGCGATCCCTGCTGCTCGCGGCGGCGCAGGGTGGCGGTCACCAGCGCGCCGTGGTCGGGAGCGATCGCGAGCGGCGCCGAAACGAGGTGGCCGAAGCTCAGGGTCGCCGAGCCGCCGACCTCGTCGCGCGTCGCGCACCCGATGCAGACGGCGGCGAGCGGCTGCGCCGGATCGGCGACGAAGTGGCGTCCTTTGTACTCGGCGGCGAGCCGCACGCGGGCGAACGACCGCCAGCGGCGGCCTTCGACCGTGACGCCGATCGCCGCATCGTCCCTCCGTTCCGACACCACGGTGCCCGCGCCGGTCACGCCCACGAGGCTCCACTGCCGCGCCCCCGAAACGTCGAGGCTGGGGGTCCGGAGCGCGTAGGAGACAACGGTGAACCCTCCCTCAGCCCTGAGCGGCGATGGCGCGACGGCGACGTCGAGGACGTAGACGTAGCGGCCCAGCGCGTCCGTCCCCGCCGTGAGGGCGCCGCCGAAGCGCCCGGCGTTCGCGGCATCGAAGAACAGCGGCACCCAGAAGTGCGGCTTGAGCGCGGGCCAGAAGCGGTAGCCCGTCTCGCGGACGGCGACCGCCGGGGCGGAATCGAACGGCGCTGCTGTGGGGAGCGCCGGGGCGACGCTCACGACCGGCGCCGCCCGCCACAGCTCCCAGCCGCTGGCCGTGAACGTCGTATAAAGGAGAGAGCCGTCCGGGAGCGCGGCGGGTGTCCTGGCCCCGAACGGAGCGGCGGTCACCCGCTCGAGCGCTGCGCCGGGCGCCCAGCGGTGGATCTGCGGCAGGCCCGTCCAGTCCGCGACGAACAGCACCGCCTTGCCCTGCCAAGCGGGATCGCTCACGGTGCCCCCGTCGTCCACGAGCACGACGAGCGACTCCGGCGCGGCTGCGGGCCAGCGCACCAGCGACCAGTGCCCCGCGCGATGGCGAGTGGCCGCGATCCACTGACCGTCGGCGGAAGGGACGACCTCTCCCCACGTGACCCCCGTGGTGTCGAGTCCGGGGAGGTCCACGCGATTCCCGCCCGGCACCAGCCGCGGCACGACGAGGCGGCCGCCCCCCGCGCGCGGCTCGACCAGGCGGGCGTCCCACGTGCCGCGTCGCCACTCGTTCCCTGGCGGGGGAAGCCAGCGGTACAGGTCGCTGCGAATGCGCCAGCGCGTGGTGAAGTCGAGCTGCACCACGACGAGCGTGTCCCCGAGCCAGTCGTAGCGCACCCCACGGTTCACGCGGTGGCGGCGCAGCACACGCCAAGTCGCCGCGTCGGCGACGCGCAGCTCGGGCGCGCTCTTGCCGTCGTCCCACAGGAACGCCACCCGCCGGCCGTCAGGGGAGACGCGCGGCGCGGGCTCCGTCCACAAGCGTCCGGCGAGGACCGTGCCGGTCGCGGTCCCCGGCTCGACCTCGCGCCGCGCCGGCCCCGCTTGCCACTCGGTGAGCAGCTCGCGGCCGCTGGCGCGCCGCACCTGGCGACCGACGCGATAGGGAATGAGCTGGCCGGACGTGCGCTCGACGAACCGCGGGATCACCGAGTCTCCCGCGGCCTCCGAGAGCCGCTCGAAGAACCGGCTGCCGTACGCGTACGGCGCGTAGCCGTCGGGCCAACGGGTGAAGAACACCGCGTTCCACGGCGTCCGCGAGCGGCCCGCCGCGGCATCGGCCAAGAGCACCTGGGTGTGGAAGCTGCCCGTCACCCGGCCGCCGCCCGTCAGCCGCGACTCGTAGTAGGTCGCCAGCCCCTCCGCCACCCAGCTCGGCTGATAGGCGTTTGGAAAGGAACCCGGGACGCGGCCGAACACGCTCTGGACCACGCGCCACACGCCCTTGGTGCGATCGAGATGGAAGACGTGCGTGAGCTCGTGCGTCGTGACGAGGCGCAGCCAGTCGTCGAAGTGCTCGAGGCCGGGGTCGGTCGTGGGGGGGGCGGCGAACACGGTGAACCGGTTCGTCGGGAACATCGTCGTGAAGCCGTTGGCCGCGTCGATGTCGTCGCCGAGCACGACGTCGACGATACCGCGCGGCGGATGCAGCTCGCGGCTCAGCAACTCGTAGGCGCGCTCAGCCTCCCGCGCCTCGCGCTCGGCCGCCGCGCGCGCCGCGGGTCGGAAGTGGACCCGGAAGTGCGCGGTGTGCAGGGTGCGCCAGCGGCCGGACGGATCAACTTGAGCCGCGGCTCTCCCGGCAAGCATGCACCACAGGGCGAGTGCTCCCAGGCGCCACGACGGCACGGTGCACGTCACTGCTGCGCCCGCTCCCGCAGGAACGCTTCGATGCCCGCTGCCACGCCACGCGCGTACTTCCACTGCCCGTCCTCGCTCGCCAGCAGCGCCTCCTGTTCGGGGATCATGATGAACGCCGCCTCGGTGAGGGCCGCAGGCATCCACGTCGGACGCGCGAGCGCGTAGTCCCCCCGGCCCATGCCGAGGTCGCGCAGGCCCAGCTCGGCGATGAGAGCGCGATCGAGGGCACGCGCCAGATCGGCGCTGCGCGGCTGGAAGTAGTACACGCTCGTACCGCTGTTGGTGAACGGATTGACCCCGTCGGGGAACGCGTTCGCGTGGATCGACACCAGGACGTCGGCGCCGTGCTGCTCGGCGAAGCGGGTGCGCGGAAACAACTCCATGGGGAACGAGTCGGTGCGCGTGAGCAGCACCTGAGCGCCGGCCCGCTCGAGCAGCGTCTTCGCCTTCAGCGCGACGGCGAGGGTCGCCACCGGCTCCCGGAGCCCCGTGGGCCCGGTGGCGCCGAGGGGCGGGTGGCCGGGGTCGAGCACCACCACACGGCCGCGCACCGGATGCTCGGCGTCGAGCGCCGGGGGTCGGCGGATCTCCAGCAACAGGTCGCGGCCGTCGAAGCGCACACGGTACCCCCAGACCCGCGGCGCCAGCTCCAGGGTGATCGTCAGCTCGTCGGCTGCTGGTTGGGCGTAGCTCATGCGCCGCACGAGCGGGTCGGTGCCGCCGTACTGCATCCAGTTGACGTCGGAGGCGACGCCGTAGAGCCGCAGCGTGACGCTGTGCTCGTCTTCCGTGACCTGGTACGGCACCAGCGCGGGGAGCGGGACGCGCAGCACCACGGAGCCGGATTCCGGCGTCAGACGCACCGAGCCGACGGCGCCGCCGGGCGGCGGGGTTCCCTCCGGCAGGGGCACCACGTCGGCGGCATTCACCCACGCGACGGCACTCCGGGAGAGCTGCAGCCGTACCTGATCGTTCCAGCGGCCGGACATTACCGCCGTGGTGCCGGTCGGGAAGAACCAGTTGTAGGTGCCGCCGGGCACGGCGCGTCCGGGCGTGAGGCTGTCGGTGGTCCCGGTGCGCGCGGTGTCGTCGTCGACCGTCACGACGACAGGCCGCGCGGGGTCGAGCAGCGTCACGCGCAGCGGCCACAGCGCGCGCACCGTGTCCGCGGCGGCCGCCACTTCGAGCACCGCGCACCCGCGACCGCCGGCGCTGTCGGCGCACAGCCACTGCGCGGGGAGCCAGCCGACGTACCGGTCCGGCGAGGCAGGCACGCGCAGGCCCGCCGGCACGGTGCCGAAGGCGCGCTCGCCCCACGCGGGCTCGCCGGGCAGCGGATCGCGCACGAGCGGCACGACCGTGCCCGAGGGCGTACGCAGCCGCACCGTCGCGCCCGGCGCCGCCCGCACCGCCAGCCGCACCCCTTCGCCGGGCGGCAGCGCGAGCACGCCAAGCGGCGCGAAGCTCGTCGTGTCGATCCACGCGGCGCGGCCGGCCGGCGGGTGGAAGCGCGCGACGATCCGCGCCGTGACATCCACGGCCTGGGTGTCACCCCGGACCGTCGCGACGAGCCGGAACGGCGCGATGGTGTCGTCGGGGAGCGGGACCCAAGCGATCCAGGCGCCGTTGGGGTGCACCGCGACCGCCGCGCCGTTCACGGTCAGGCTCGCGTCGCCGCGGCCTATGCTGCCGAACAGGAATGCGGAATCACGCGACTGGACGACGTCGGTGGCTTTGGGATAGACGACCGAGATGCGCAGCGCCGGCGCCGGGGCGGGCGCCGGCGCGGCCGCCGGAGGGGTGCCCGCGCACGCCGCGAGGGCGAAGCAGAGCGCGGCCGCGACCCATCGCATAGGCGCGCAAGCTACCACGCGCCCTTTCGACCCGTCAATTTGCCCAATAGATTGGCGTGCCATACCTTATGACGACCTGCCCCTATTGCGGCCGCGCCAACGAAGACGGCGCGCAATTCTGCATGGATTGCGGGAAGCCGCTGACCAAGAGCGCGGCGGCCCGCACGCCTACCCCGGCCGGTGCGGCGACCGGCGCGGCGTCGTCACCCGCCGGGCAGATGATCCCCGACACGCAGATGCTCTCCGTCCCGACGACCCGGCCCGACGGTTCGAGCTGCCCGTTCTGCGGCGCCGTCACCCAGGGCCTGCTGCCCTACTGTCCCAGCTGCGGCCGCCGCCTCCTGGCCCCGGGCTCGGGGCCGGCCTGCTCGCGCTGCTACTCCCCGGTAGTCCCGGGCGCGAAGTTCTGCGCCACGTGCGGGGCGCCGGTCACCGGCCCGGGCGCCGCGCGCACCAGCGACCGCGGCTCGTACCACCCCGCCCGGCCCCTCGCCCTCGTGTTGCTGGATGACACAGGCACCCCCGTCAAGCGCTACGAGCGCCACAGCGCCGATACGACGATCGGTCGGCA
>QHVC01000188.1 GCA_003222205.1 Gemmatimonadota bacterium
GGGTGGCATGAGTGGCAGCTTCACTTTCTTACGGGAGGTGTGTATGCGGCAATGGACCGGATGGTGGCGTCCCGTCGCGCTGGCGTGCCTGATGACCGGGCCCCTGGTGGGGCAAGGGTCGGGCGCGGGCGCGGCCGCCACGTCGCCACACATCGTCGTGACGAACGACATGCTGCTCCAGGCGGCCACGAGCGGTGACTGGCTGATGTACGGCCACAACTACTGGAACAACCGTTTCTCGCCGCTCGCCACGATCAACGCGACGAACGTCAAGAATCTCGTGCCGCGGATGGTATTCCAGACCGGCACCCCGCAGCTCGGCAGCTTCGAGACCACCCCGGTTGTCGTGAACGGGGTCATGTACCTCACGACGCCTGCGGTGCCGAACAACGAGGTGATCGCCGTCGACCTGCACACGCAGAAAACGCTGTGGCGCTACACGCACAAGAACGCCGGCGTCTCGACCGCGTGCTGCGGGCCCAACAACCGTGGCGTCGCCATCGCCGGCGGAACATTGTATCTGGGCACGCTCGACGGCCAGCTCGTGGCGTTGGACCAGGCGACCGGCAAGGAGAAGTGGGCGGTGCAGGTCGGCGACCCCGCCGAGGGGTACACCGAGACGATGGCGCCGCTGGTGATCGACGACAAAGTCATCATCGGCACCTCGGGCGCCGAGTACGGCATCCGCGGGTTCGTGCGCGCCTACAACGCCGCCACCGGCGCCCAGATGTGGAACTGGTACACGATCCCCTCGCCTCAGGAAGGCGGCTGGTGGGGTCGCTGGTCGCGCACCACGGGGGAGGGCGACAACCTCAACCGCAACATCGTGAAGGAAAAGGCGGACTCCGCCAAGTACGCCGATGCCTGGATGCACGGCGGCGGCTCGATGTGGATGACCCCGGCCTATGACGCCGAGACGAAGACGTTGTTCGTCGGCATCGGCAATCCGTCCCCGGACCTCGACGGCTCGATCCGCCCGGGCGACAACCTGTGGTCGGAGTCGGTCGTCGCCATTGACGCCACCACCGGCAAATTCAAGTGGGGTTACCAGGAAGTCCCGCACGACGTCTGGGACCTCGACGTCGTGAGCCCCCCCGTGATCGCGATGCTTGGCGGCAAGAAGGTCGTCGTGGAGGCCGGGAAAACCGGGTGGGTCTACGTCCTCGACGCCGCGACCGGCAAGCTGGTCCGCCGCTCCGAGGCGTTCGTGCCCCAGGAGAACATGTTCGCGCAGCCCAGTGATTCGGGGACGCGCATGCTGCCCGGCGCGAACGGTGGTCAGGAGTGGTCACCGATCGCCATCAACCCGACCCTCAGTTACGCGTACACGGAGGGCCTGCACCAGCCGATGCACTACAAGACCCACTACGCGCCCTGGGAGCGCGGCCGGTTGTGGCTGGGCAGCGCGTTCGTGGCCATCTCCGGCGAAGCCCAGTGGGGCAACGTCACGGCGATCGACCTCGCCACCGGCAAGAAAGTATGGCAGGTGAAGACCGACCAGCCGATGATCGGCGGCGCCACGGCGACCGCCGGCGGCCTCTTGTTCACCGGCGAGGGCAACGGCTGGTTCAAGGCGTATGACGCCAAGACCGGCGCCGTGCTGTGGCAGTATTATTGCGGCGCCGGCGTTAACGCGGCCCCCAGCGTATTCTCGATGGACGGCGAGGAGTTCATCGTCGTCGCCGCGGGCGGGAACTTCCAGCTCAACTTCCCCCTCGGCGACGCGGTATTCGTCTTCGGCCTGCCGAAGGCGATGTGATGGGGACGACGCAAGGCGCATGGCGGGCGGCGGTCACGCTGGCGCTCTCGAGTTTCGGAGCCGCCGGCGGGGCCGCCGCCCAGACGGTCCCCGCTCCTGTGGTGGATCCGGCCTGGCTCAAGGCCGATACCGCCACCTGGACGGCCGGGTTGGAGTTGATCGCCGGCCTCACCGGGCTCAACGGGGCCCTGAATTTCAATGGTTTTCGGGACGGCGGGCTGACGCTGACGGTGCCCAAAGGGTGGACGGTCGCCGTCCACTTCCGTAACCACGACGGCATGTTGCCTCACTCCGCGGAAGTCATCGCGGACGTCCACCCCCTCCCCCTTCAGCCTCAACCATCGGCCTTTGACCGGGCTTTTACGCTCAAATTGGCAGAGGGACTGCCACCTGAGGCTACGGATGACTTCCGGTTTATTGCAAATCGGGAGGGTAGTTTCCTACTATTCTGCGGGGTTGCGGGGCATGGGGCGGCCGGGATGTGGATCCGGCTGATGGTCTCGGGCTCCGCGCGGCTGCCCAGTCTGGCGGCAAACCCGGCGGGGAAGTGAGCATGGAGACCTACGATTTGATGGGCGACTGAAAGGGCACAAGCAGTGAGTCTCCACAGGTCAACCCTGACAGGAGGGAAGCGACTTATGAAGCGACTCACGCTGTGGCTGTTGGCGGCAGCGGTAGGCCTGCCGAGCGCCATACAGGCTCAGGGCCTGACGATGCAAATGTCCAACGGCTGGAGGTTCACGTTCAGCGGTAACATCAACGCGTTCGCCGTCTACTCGGTGGATGCCAATGGCGGCCAGAAGAACTTCAGCATTCGCACCGGCCTCCTGCCAGGATTCGCGGTGTTCGATGCGAAGGGCAAGGAGGGCAACTACGATCTCGGCGTGCACGTCGGCTTTGCGCCGCAGATTCAGAACGGCGGGCCGCACACGGCTCTGGCGCAGATCGACATGCGCCAGGTGTACCTGACCGTGGGCATGCGGAACGGCAGCCAGCTCCTCGCGGGACGTGAGCTGGGAGTGTTCGGGCGGCAGAACATTCTCAACGACATGACGCTGTACGGCACTGGAGCCCTGGGCGGGGTCCAGGCGCCCGGAACCACTCTGGGTCGCATCGGCTATGGCTATCTCTATCCCGATTTCGAAGCCCAGATCACCTACAGCTCGGCCAGCGGCAAACCCACGCAGTTCACGGTCGGCCTCTTTGAGCCGAGCACCTTCGGGGCGTTTAACGAGACAGAACTCCCCCGCGTCGAGGCCGAGGTGACGCACGCCATCAGAAGGCCCCGCGGCCGGACCGCCAACGTGTGGGTCGGTGGGTCTTGGCAGACCACCAAGCCCGCACCCGGCGGCACGTCCCTGTCATCGATCGGCCTGGCTGGTGGTGTCCGGGCTGACGTCACGGCGGAGATCAACGTCACCGTGGCGGCCTACTACACCAAGGCCAACGGCGCAGTGTTCCAGTTCGATGGCAACGCTGTCGCCGACCCGACCCACGGCCGGCCGGATGAGGGCGGCTACGTGCAGGCGATGTATAAGCTGAACCCCAACACGCAGCTTGGCGCCAGCTGGGGCATCAGCGAGCTGAAGGGCGGAGGCACGGCGTCCGCCGACGGCAACAGCAACTCCCTCGCCCACCTCGCGTCCTACACGGTGGGCTGGTACCACAACATGACGCGGTCGCTCCACGTGAATGTGGAGGCCACGAAGGAGATCAATCGTTACGGCGGTGGACCGAACCGCACCGACGTATCGGCTGGGTTGATGCTGTTCTTCTAACGGCAAGACGGCGTAAGGCAGAAAAACGTAGAGGGAAAACGTAAAGGCCGGGAAGGTAGCCCGGCCTTTTACGTTGCTCCCATACGTTCATCCTCTACGCCTCTTCTCTACGTATTCTCTCTACGCCGTTTGTTACTTGTATCGATACGTGATCCTCCCCCGCGTCAGGTCGTAGGGGGAGAGATCCACCGCGACCCGGTCTCCCTGCAGGATGCGGATGTAGTTCTTGCGCATTTTGCCGCTGACGTAGGCCAGCACTTCATGGCCGTTTTCCAGTTTGACGCGGAACGTCGTGTTGGGGAGCACCTCGCTGACCGTCCCCATCATCTGAATCGCATCGCCCGCCACGGACTAGACGTACTCCTTTCGGATGTTCCTCATCCGGCGAGGGGGTCCATCGTGGTGTCCCGCGTCGGCTCCTGGCCCCGCTCGATGTACTCGGCGTGCCGCCCGCACGACTGACACGTCAACGTGATCTTCTCGGCCCGCGGGGGCGCCCCGGGGCGGAGTGCCCGCCGACGGGGCACCCGCACGATTTTCCGGGCGCCGCACGACGGGCACACCAAAGGCTGGTGGTCCCGGTCTGCGGCGACGAGCGCCAGAGCCTCGGGCGCCCGGAATTCCTTAATGCCGCGTCGACCCACCGGCGGTGGTCACCTCCACGGGGGAATCTATGCCTTCCAGTTCTGCTTGACACCCCCCTCCCGGGGTGTATCTCTCGCTGCAACCGGAGGTTGCCTATGGACGGCCCGGAGTTTCAACGGCTGGCCGATATCGAAGTAGATCAGGTCCAGCCGGAACCCCAGGGCTTCACCCTGACCGGCGAGGGGCCGGATCACTCCAGGTATCGTCTCGACGTGCATTTCGAGCTGCCTCTCGACGCCCGCACCCGTTCCGTCCTGGGGGAGCTCCTGTCGCATTCGGAGCTCACGATCTCCCGTCGCGCACCCGCTTCTCCCCTCGATGCCTTGCGGGCTCGGCGTGACCGCGCTCACCGCCGATAAGCCGCGGCCGTCATACTCTTCGCTGTAGTCTTCAAGAACGCCCAGTGCCACCAAC